>CAYUIQ010000050.1:0-40390 GCA_964444795.1 uncultured Planctomycetaceae bacterium | reverse complement strand
GTCATGATAGGCGTTTGGCGAGATTTGGAAAAGGGAGTGCATTTCAGTTCTGACTTGGCCGCCCATGAAGAAGTGGTCAATTCTTGGAAAACTGGCATGCAATGTCAAGCACTGGGGCGACACTGCCAGCGCCAGGCCGTGTGTTACCGTTGGAACACCGGAATTCGGGAGATACAATGGATGTCACCCCAACACTTCAGATGACGTTTGAAATGCCCAATCGCAAGAATCGCCGGACTACATCGGAGGTGTCATTCGGATGAGACGAATTCTCAACGTCGGCTTCCACGCGATTCTGTTAACGCTCAGCGCATGGCCTTTCGCCAGTGCCCAAGAGTTTAGCCCCGCATGGCCGGAGAAGAAGGAATATGCCGACCCGGTCATCACCAAAGCCATGGAGTCGGTTCGCTCGGGCATCGCCGCCTGCCGGGAAGATTCCACACGCCCCGTCTATCATTTCCGCCCGCCGGCAAGGTGGATGAACGACATCTGCGGGGCGATCTTCCATAAGGGCTACTATCACGTTTTCTATCAACTCAACCCGTACGGCGACGGATGGGGGAGCCGCGGATCGAGCTGGGCTCATGCTCGCAGTAAGGACCTCGCCCAATGGGACCATCTGCCGATCGCCCTGCATCCGCTCGTCGAGCAAGGCGAAATACGATGCAACTCGGGCTCCATTGCGATCAATGCCGATGGCACGCCAATGATCTTCTACACGTTTGTCCCCAAACACGCCAAGGCGACAAGGCTCGGCAAGCGCGAGCAATGGGCGGCCGTTCCGACCGACGACGACTTGATCGGCTGGCGACGGATAGAGGAAAACCCGCTGTTGGCCGCCGGAACCCACGGCGTGCCGGCGGAGGTCAACGGCGGATGGAGCGACCCGTTTGTCTTCAAGGCGGGCGGACGCACGTTCGCCACGTTCAAATCTTGCGACGGCTTGGTCGTCGAGGCGAAGAACCCGGGGCTGACCGCGTGGGAGTATGTCGGCCAAATGGATAGCGTATCCGGCGAATGCCCCAACTTCTTCAAGCTGGGCGACGACTGGGTACTGCTCCGCTCGACCTATCCGCCCAGTTACCGCATCGGCACCTTCGATCCCGAGAACATTGCGTTCGTCGAGACCAGCGGCAAGGAAGGCACGCTCGACTATGTCTACGGTCCCAAGAAACTGGGGCCGTGGCACCGTGGTTTCTACGGCACGAACGTACTCTTCGACGGCCAGGGGCGATGCGTCTTGTTCGCTTGGGTCAGCGGCTTCAAAACCGGCCGTGGATGGGACGGGTGCATGTCGCTACCGCGAATCATCACACTCGACCATGACGACAACCTGATTCAGACGCCCGCGCCCGAGCTTCAGAAGCTCCGCGGCGAGAGCCTGAAGCTGGAAAACATGGCGGTGGCCAGTGAGTCGAAGGTCATCCGCGGCGCCAACGGCGACGCGATCGAGGTCGTCGCCGAGTTCGACCCCGGCGACGCCAAGGCGCTGGGGCTGAAGCTTCGCTGTAGCGAGGACGGCAATCGCTTCCTGGTCATCCGGCACGACGGCGAGAAGCTCAACGTCGCCGGCACCGACGTTCCCGTTCCCCTTGGAGATGGACCACGGCGCCTGAAACTCCACGTCTTCCTCGATAAGTCGGTCATGGAGGTCTTTGTCAACGACGGTCGCGCGTGTGTGACGCGAGTCGTCTATCCGGGTGAAAACGACCTGGGCGTCGAAGTGTTTGCCGAAGGTGGCCGCGCCACACTGGTGTCTCTCGACGTTTGGCGGATGACTTCCATTTGGCCGCAATAGCCGGGGTGTGCTCGCCGGCGATGGACGATTCCTCTGAGAACGCGTCTTGAAATGCTATTCTCCCCGGGCGAACCTTGTACAATGGGCTTCCCAGCCCGTCGAATTCCAACGTGCCCGAGATGAATCGACGGGCTAGGAAGCCCATCGTACGAATTTCAAGACACGGTCTCAGGCGAAATACACCCAGAGACTGATGACCGTCAGCACCACCAACACGGACGCCGCGGCGTGGACCCAGACCCAGGTCTTGTCGACGCCGGCCGACATGGTGTTTTTGGAAAACGTGAGGCCTTCGAGTTGCGCCTGTTGGGGTTTTGCCGTCAGGAGCGAAATAACGACCATCAGCAGCACACAGAAGACGAACATCACCACGGCGTAATTGAGAAACGCGTAGCCGGTGAGGATGTTGAAGGGGCCGAAGTCGGTGTAGCCCAGCTTGCTCAATACGTCGGTGGCGAAGCGGATCGCGCCGAGCAGGCCGCCGACGATCATTGTGGTTAGCGCGGCCTTGGCGGTGGCCCGTTTCCAGAAGACGCCCAGCAGAAAGACCGCCGCGATGGGTGCCCCGATGTAAGCCTGAACCATTTGCAGGTATTGGTAGAGTTGGCCCGACAGCAGCGGGATCATGGGAATCCAGGCCAGCGAGATGACCACGATAACCGCGGTGACGATTCGCCCGACGAAGACCAGCCGCTTCTCCGAGGCCTCGGGGCGATATTTCTTGTAGACGTCCATCGTGACCAGGGTCGAGCACGAATTGAACACGGCGGCCAGCGACGACATCAAGGCCGCCAAGAGGGCCGCGATCATCAACCCGGCCGCGCCGTCGGGGAGCAGGTCGGTGACGATCATAGGGTAGGCCAGGTCGGGATCTTTCTTGATTGTGTTCGGCCACTTCGCCCGGGCGATCAGTCCGGGCAACACGAAGATGAAGACGGGAATGATCTTCAGCCAGGCGGCGAGGATCGCGCCGCCGCGGGAGTGGGTCAGGTTCCTTGCCGCCAGGGCGCGCTGCACGATCACCTGATCGCTGCACCAGTACCAGACGCCCAGAATGAAAATCCCGAAGATCGTCCCCGTCCACGGATAAACGTCATGGCTGGCCGGTTTGATCATGTGGAAGAAATCTGGCGGCAGCGTCTCGCGGAGGCCCGTGAAGCCACCCACGTCGTACAGACCGATGATCGTCAGCAGGAGCGACCCGCCGATGAGGACGACCGCCTGGATCACCTCGGTATAGATGACCGCCGAGAGCCCGCCGGCAATGGTGTAGATGCCCGTGGCGGCCACGAGAATGACGGCAGAGACGTAGAGGTTCCAACCGAGGATCGCCTCGAGGAGAAATGCGCCCGCGAACAGCGAGACCGATATCTTGGTGAAAACGTACGCGGCCAGAGAGATGGTGGTCAGGGTCCAGCGACAGCCCGGGTTGAACCGTTTCTCGATGAACTCGGGCATGGTGAAGACGTTGCTTCCCATGTAATAGGGAAGGAAGACCCACCCCAGCACCATGATGCAGAAGATGGCGGCCCATTCGTAGGCACCCACGGCCAGGCCGCCGCCCGCACCGGACCCGGCCAGTCCGATGAGGTGTTCGCTGCCGATATTGGAGGCGAAGATCGAGGCTCCGATCGCAAACCAGAACACGTTGCGTCCGGCGAGGAAGTAGTCCTTGGAGGTTCGCTCCCGGCGGGCGAAATAGAACCCGATGGCGAATACGACCGCGAAGTATACCGCAATGGTCAACCAATCGACTGTCGTGAGCGTCATGTATCACCGTGCGAAGTTGGTTGCAGGAAGGCCGGATTAGAGTCCTTGATTGTGACTTCCGCGCAGGTTGCTCGCATGTTTGTAGCATGGGCCCCCGGCCTGTGCGAGCTGTTGATTTAGTAACCCGAAGCGTTAGCGAGGAGCGAAAAGGCGGCCTCGCTGACGCTTCGGGTTTCGATTTACGCCACTTTTCCGCGTGAATTCGATCAAATCAACAGCCCGCGTGAGAGGCGGGAACACGGGCCGGGGGCCCATGCTACTTTGGTTGCGGCCGAGTGCGGCGAGGCCGCGCTAGGCAGATCTTACCGGCGGCGAGACCGTTTCTCAAGGGAAAGGCCGGCGGAGAGAAGAACGGGCGCCGCGGGGATTTGACGGCACCGGCCATTTGGGTTACCTTACGGGCTTTCCCGACGCGACGCACTATTCCACGCTCAATCGCGGGGTCACAACGCTCCAAGGAGGTTCTCATGAAGCTTGGATTGGAATCTTTCTCTACCCGCAACTCGGGGCTCGATCCCGTCGGGGTCCTCGATTTGGCCGCCAATCTGGGATTGCAGGGGGTGTTGTTCGAGCTGTCGCCGTTCAATTCGTTCAAGGACGACGAACTCGACCGGATCAAGAAGACGGCCGCCGACAAGGGCTTGTACCTCGAATTCGGCATGGGGTCGATCATTCACCGCCATCCGATGGCGGAGAAGGGCCGGGATCTGCTGGCCGACGCCGGCTACGACATCACGATCTCCGACGCCCAGGTGGTCATCGACCACCTGAAGATCGCCCAAAAGCTGGGTGCCCCCATACTTCGCTGCGTCGGCGGCAATCTCTTCAGCCGCGACGAGGGGTACGACATGACCGCCTTGGCCGACGAGGTGGTCGTCATTCTTCGCGAGGCGTGCAAGGCGGCCGAGGACATGGGGATCAGGATCGCCATGGAGAACCACGCCGACTTCACGATTCGGGAATATGCATCGATTCGCACGCGCATCGGCAGCCCGGCTTATGGGTTTGCCGTCGACTGCGCCAATATCGCCTTCGATCTGGACGAGCCGGTGAAACTCGCCCGGATGATGGCCCCCTTCGCCTTCACAACACACTTCAAGGACTACCGTATTCTGCGCACAAAAAACGGGTTGGCCTTGGAGAACTGCGCCGTGGGCGACGGCGAGATGCCGGCCGTGGCCATCGCCGAGACCCTGGCCGCCGCGAATCCCGACATCAACCTGAACATCGAAATCCATTCGGAGTGGGCACCGTTTACGCTCAATATCTTCGACCCCGATTTCTTCCAGACCCACGTCTCGCCGCCGGGCGAAGGGCTTGCCTGGTACTTGGAGAAATCGTGGGGCAAGGATCTGCCCGAGACCTGGCCCGCCGACATCCCGCCCGGCGAGGAGTCCTGGAAAGTCGAGCTGGATCACCTCAAGCGGTCGATCGCTTGGGCCAAGGAGAGCCTGTCCCACCTCTTGTCCTCGTAGAAAGAAGGAGCAACGATATGGCCTCGAAGAAGGTCGAACTCACTCACGGAACAGAGGTGCGCGTCGGGCTGCTCGGATATGGCTTCATGGGCCGGTGTCATACGAACGCCTATAAGACGATGGCGTACATGTATGGCGACGCCAAGGTCAAGCCGCGATTGCTGATCCTCTGCGATCAGAATCCCCAGCGGCTGGAGCCGGAAGCGGCCAAGTACGGTTACGAAGAGATCAGCACCGACTGGAAGGAAGTGGTTGCCGACGATCGGATCGATCTGTTCGACAACTGCGGCCCGGACCCGGTGCATCCGGAACCGTGTATCGCCGCCTTGAACCACGGCAAGAACGTCATCTGCGAGAAGCCGATGGCCTGCTCGGTCGACGACGCCCGGCGGATGCGCGACGCGGCGGCCGCTTCCTCCGGCATGGCCATGTGTACGTTCAACTACCGCTTCATGCCCGCGGTGCGGATGGCCAAGGATCTGATCGACTCGGGAAAACTGGGCGCGATCTACCACATGCGGGTCAACTACCTGCAAATGTGGGGCCACGACCCGACGCTGACCCCGGATCAGGCCTGGTACTCGGCCTGGCCGCACTCGGGCGGTCTGCAAGGGATCGGCACCCACGCGATCGACCAATGCCGCTTCCTGCTGGGCGACATTAAGAACGTTTCCGCGTTGGTACGCACCTTCAACGCCGATCGGGCGAAGCCCAGCGCCGCGTGTCCGGGCGTGGTCTCCGACGAAGGGGCCGCCGCCGCGATGGAATTCGAAAACGGCGCCATCGGCGTCTTCGAGTCGTCGGTTGTGGCCACGGCACGGAAGAACTATCTCTCCTGGGAGATCAACGGATCGGGCGGTGCCGTGCGGTGGGACCTCGAACATCCCAACAGCCTGTTCGTCTGTCTCGAAGAGTTGGGCGGCAACCCGATGTTGGGCTTCACCGAGATCAACGTGACCGAGGCCGAGCACCCGTACGCGGGCGATTGGTGGCCCTCGGGACATAATATCGGCTGGGAACATTGCCACATCATTGAGAAGTTCCATTTTGTCGACGCGATTGCCAACGGCAAGCCGATGAGCCCCTACAACGCGACCTTCGAGGACGGATACCGAACGGCGGTGATCGTCGACGCGATCCGCCGCTCCAGCGAGTCGGGCCAGCGGATCGATCTGACGTATTAACACTCGCGGCATGAAAAAAAGGAGAAGTTTCGATGGCCAAGATATCTCTCGGCGTGAACATGGAGTTCGTCCGTCATGCCGACAAGTCGTTCGAGTGGGGCGTGGCCAAGGCGGCCGAGTTGGGCTACGACTACGTCGAGCCGATGGTCCATTGGGGCCGTGAAGTGCTCAGCGAGGCGGGCTACTTTCATAGCGTGTCCATGCTCAGAGATCCGCTGGAAATCCGGCAGATTTGCGACGACGCCGGGATCAAGATCTCCGCCCTTAGCGCCCACAGCCCGTTGATGAAGCCGGAAGCCAGCGTCGAGTCCCTTAAGCAGGCCGTCCGTTTCGCCGTGGCCGTCGGCGCCAGGGTCGTCAATACAGACGAAGGGCCCAAGCCCGACTTCACCGACGAAGAAACCGACCACGTGTTGATGAAATACGTGCTCACCCGCGTATCCCGCGTGGCCGAGCGGCACAACGTCCGTATCGGGCTCGAACCGCACCAGATCTACACGCAGTCGCCCGACGGCCTGGACAAGATCTACAATCTGGTCGATTCGCCGGCCATTGGAATCAATTTCGACACGGGCAACAGCTATCTCTGCGGCCACGATCCGTACGAGTGGCTCGGGCGGGTTCGCGACCGGCTCGTTTTCTTCCACGCCAAGGACATCAGCATCCGGCAGAGCGACTCGGAACGTGGCGAGGTGACTGGAACGCCGGTGGGCTGCGCTTGCGGCGAGGGCGTGATCGACTGGAAACGGGTCGTCGAGTTGCTCGAACCGCTGGACCGGGACCTTCATTTCAGCGTCGAATGCGGCACGGTCGATCAGGCTGCTACCAGCATCGAGCATTTGCGGGGGATCATTCCCTAGCAAAATACCTGCGATGGCGTGGTCATTTCAAGCGGAGGGCACGGGACTCGAACCCGCAACCGGTTTCCCGGCACCTCATTTCCAGTGAGGCCGCTAGCCATTCGCTTACCCTCCGGGAATCGCTCCTCATGTGTCCAGGGAGTCCGGGGCGACAGGCGCCGAAGCGATGTGGTCGTGTCGTCGGCTACTCGACTCCTTGATGCACGCCGCTGATCAGGCTGATAAAATCCCGATTGGTCTTGAACTTGGCCAGCTTGGCAACCAGTTGTTCCATCGCATCGACGTGATGCATGGTGGACAACGTTCGGCGAAGCATGGTGACCGCGTGCAAGGTTTCCGAAGGCAGGAGCTTCTCTTCGCGCCGGGTCCCCGACTGCGAGATGTCGATGGCCGGCCAAATCCGGCGGTCGGACAACTTGCGGTCGAGTACCAGTTCCATGTTACCGGTCCCTTTGAATTCCTGGAAGATCAGTTCGTCCATCCGGCTGCCGGTGTCGATCAGGGCGGTGGCCACGACGGTGAGCGAACCACCTTCCTCGAAAGCCCGGGCGGTGGCGAACAGTTTCTTGGGAATATCCATGGCCTTGATATCGACGCCGCCGCTCATCGTGCGGCCCGTGTTGCCCACCCATTTATTGAAGGCCCGGGCCATTCGCGTGATCGAGTCCATCAGCAGGAAGACGTCCTTGCCCATCTCGGTCAAACGCTTGCACCGCTCGACGACCAACTGGGAAAGTCGCACATGGCTTTCGATTTCCCGGTCCAGGCTGCTGGCGACAACCTCTCCGTTGACGCAGCGGCGCATATCGGTCACTTCTTCGGGCCGCTCGTCGATCAACAGGACCATCAGGGTGAGATCGGGGTGATTCTCGGCGATGGCCGTGGAAATATGCTGCAGCAGAATGGTTTTGCCGGTGCGCGGCGGGGCAACGATCAGTGCCCGTTGGCCCTTTCCCAGGGGCGTCAGCAAGTCCATGACGCGTACGGTAATCGGCTCGGGGCCGGTTTCCAGTTCGAGCCACTCCTCGGGGTTAATGGCGGTCAGGGAGTCGAACGGCTTGACCTCGGCGTATTGGTCGGGCGTGAGGCCGTCGATGTCGGTGATTTCCCTCAGCCGCGGCCCTTGCTGCTTGCGGCCGCGCTGGACCATGCCGTTGATGAACAGTCCCTCTCGCAGGCCGAGTTTCTCGATCATCGTGCCGGGAACGAAGGGGTCGGTCCGTTCCCGCGGATAATTGTTCTCCGGCCGCCGGAGGAACCCGTAGCCGTTGGGATGCAGTTCAAGGACACCGCCACCGGGTGTCAGCGGACCGGGATCGCCGCCGTCGGCCACATCCGGTTCTCGAGAGGCCCCTTGCCGATGGCTGGGACCGCCGCGAGGGCGACCTCCTCCCGATCGGTTGCGTGGATGGCTGTTTCCTTGCGAGCCACCACGTCCGCGCGGTCGGCTTTTCTTCTTCCTGGTCATAAAATCCACCTATGGAGAGTCTCCTGACGACAGCGCACGGCGCAAGCACAGCGCTTGGGAATGATCCCAAACCGTGGAGCCAACGTCCGGACTATCAGGCCGAACGTGCTCGCCAAGAAGTCAATTCTCGTCCTGCGACGAAAATCGCCATGCAGTACGCTTGCTCTGCCGAACTCCGGCCACCCATCAACATTCTGACTTCGGCCGGAAACAAAGCTTGCCCGCTACCCACCAGACTTCCCGACCGCGTGTTTGCTCAACGGCATACACGGCGGAGCGGAGGGTCAACCTCGGAAAACCCGGGGCGCTAAGCGATTACAAATACCCCTCCGGAAAATGATATCTCGGGGGGATGGCCCATAGATTTCAACTTGCGGGCCGACAGCATTCTCGCTGCTTCACAGAATTCCAACTATGGCCATCTTAACCATCCCAGAGATTATGTCAAGCTTCGATTCGACAATATCCGGCGGATCGAAGCACTGGGCAAATGCCGCATCTCCCAACCTGGAGTGAACGGAAAGGACACAACCGCCATTAAAGTGTTTGTAGACAATGATTTATCGCGATACTACCGGCGAATTGGGGAGCAAAAAAGAGCCTCTTACGGAGATGATTCATCGCACGGATGTTTGTGATTCCGCTTGCCCCGAGTGTTTTTCTTGTCGCAATCGAGGGCTCCCATGGATGTCGAGAGCGTATATCGGAAAACATAGAACCTTGGGGTCGAGGGATCCTTGGGGTGGGTGGATCCTAAGAGTGATCGGCGAAATCGGCCCGAAATGCCGCTGCAAATGGGAAGATCATTGGGCCATCGCGATCAGGCACTCGAACTCCACAACCATATACCCTACCCAGCCTAACTTTTCAAGTGCGAAATTCCCGCAATTAGAGACGCTTGGCCGAAAAATCGTTGTTTCTCATACTTCCCCTACATTTTAACACCATTTCTCGTTGCCCCGGTCCGATGAAACAAAGCGTACGATTCTCCGATCTTTCCGATGGACCCCTCCTTGAGGGGGTAATGACCATGCGTCTGACTTACCGGTTCCTGCTGGCGACTGCAATGGTCCTGCTCGGTGGAGCTGATTTGGTGGCTCAGCAGACCATGCAGTGGCAGCCGAATCTCGAAACCGCCCAACGTCTGGCCGAGCAAACCAATCGGCTTGTTCTCGTTCACTTCACGGCCGATTGGTGTTCCGCGTGCCGGAGGATGGAACGGGAGGTGCTGAGCCAGCCGGCAACGGCCCTGGCTCTCAACGGAGAGTACGTCGCCGTGCTGATCAATACGGAAGACTCTGCCGCGACGGCCACGCGTTATGGCATTGAGAAGCTCCCGACCGACGTGATCATTACAGCCCGGGGAGAAGAGGTCGATCGGTTCATCGGTTCCATGCCCGCAACGCAGTACTTGTCGCGATTGGGGAGGATTGCCAAGTCGGTACGGCAGCGGTCGCTGGCGCGCACATCCCAGCTTGCCGCGGCCGGAGCGCCCCGGTATGCGCCGGTTGCCCCGGCTTACGCTGCGGAGCGGGCGGAGCCGCCGCGGCAAGATCGACGGCCTGTTGGAACCCCCACGTTGCGGCAGAGTCCACCGCCGTTGCCGCCCTTGCGGAACCAGAGCCCGCCGGCGGAGTATTACGTTTCCGACGCACGATCGCCGCGAGGTGTTGCCGGCAGCCTGCCGCCGGACAGCAGGCCGAGCCTTCCACCGTTGCCGCCTCGTCAATCGGCCGTGCCTTTCCAAGCTCCACCGATGACGATGCCCCGATCGTCGCCGGTCGTCGCGCACCGGCCACGGAGTTCCGCGCCCCCGGCCATCCGCGGCGACGGGGTAGCGCCCGCCGGTAATCCGCCCTTGGGCTTGGACGGCTATTGCCCGGTTACCCTGGCCGACAATTCGTTGCCCAGCGACCGCCTCTGGGTTGCCGGGTCACCTCAATGGGGGGCCGTGCATCGAGGGCGAACCTATTTGTTCGCCGGGCCCGAGCAGCAGCGAATTTTCATGGCCGATCCGGACCGCTTCGCGCCGGTCCTCTCGGGTAACGACCCGGTCCTTGCTCGGGACGAAGGACGCTTCGTGCCGGGAACTCGCAAGCACGGCGTTTTCTTCACCGATGACAAGTTCGGCCGACACGTCTACTTGTTCGTCTCCCCGGCATCCTTGGGGAAGTTCAAGCAGAACAGTCTCTTCTACGCCGAACACATCTACCGCCTGAGTCGCCCCGAAGCGCATTCGACCTATCGGTAGGGGCGGCGGATTAGCGATTAGGGATTCCCACATGATTCCTAATCGCTACCCCCTAATCGCTACGCCTCACGCCTCTCCAATCAGTCGCACGAGATGGGCGACCTGTGCGCGGACGCCTTCGAGATTGGGATTGAGACGCAGGGCTCGGCGGAAGCTTTCCAGGGCCGAGACCCGGTTGTCCAGTTGGACGTAGGCCTGGCCCATGGCGGTGGCCGCGAGGAAATGGTAGGGGTTGATTTCCAGGGCCTGATGACAATCGCGGATGGCCTCGACGAACTGCCCCAGATTGAAATGGGCGACCGCGCGTTGCTTCCACGCCTCGGCAAACCAGGGCGCGTCTTCAATGAGTTCGGCGCACCGGTCGATGGCTTCCTCGAAATGTTGCGCGGCATTGAGCCGGATGATGATGCTCAGTTGCTGTCGCTGGCGGTCGTTTCCGGCGCGTGTCCAGAGGGAGCGGATGCCATTCTCCGCCAGCAATCGGACAGTTCGATCCTCGTCGTTCAGCGCCCGTCCCATGACGTGATTCGACTGGTACTCGCCGAGGAACCCCAGCGCCAGGACCGCCGCGCGGCGAATCTCGGGCTGGGGATGCTTGACTAGGCGCTCAAGCGTTCCCGCCGTGTATAGCCGAGAAATCTTGCTGATAAAGCTGGCCGAATCCTGGTTGTCCAAGTATTGTTGATAGAGAGGGGCCAGGACCGGCGATTGGGGACGATTATCGTTCACGCTGATTGCTCCGAAACGGATGCGTGGCATGCAAAAGGGCATCGGGCTTCCGTTTCACCGACACGGACCATAGTCTCGATTGTAGTCGGACACACCCGAAGTAGCCAACGAAAACACAGGCGTGTTGGCTCGATTTCCTCTGGCGGTGGGGACGATTCTGAGGGATAATCTGGTTAGATGGGGAATTTCATGCACATACGTTTCCTCTGGCGTCTTTGGTGGTTCTGGACCGGATTGTCGCTAATCGCGCTGGCCGCTCCCGCCGACCGATTGCCGACTGCTGGCGCGGCGGAACCCTGGCTCACCGGCACGACGCTACACAAGCGGCTTTCGCAAGAAATCGGGCCGGGTAGTTGGTCCGGTATTCCGTTGCGCGAAGCACTAGCCGAAGTCTCCCGAAAGCACCGCGTGGCCGTTCTGCTGGATCGACGCGTCGACCCGGGGCAACCGCTGAAGATGTCCCATGGGAGCATCTCGTTGCGAGAACTGTTGGCTCGGATCGCCGACGCCCGAGGGCTCCACGTCAGTATGCTCGGGTCGGTCGCTTGCTTCGGGCCGCCGGAGTTCGCGACCCGGCTGCGCACATTGGCCGAATTGCGGCGGGAGGACGTGGCGAAACTGCCCGCTCCGCTCCGCGACAGACTAGCAGCCAGGAAGTCGATGCGCTGGGATGATTTTACGACGCCGGCCGAGTTGCTCGGGCGTATCGCCGAGGAAGGCGGCTTCACGTTGGCCGGTTTGGACCGTGTTCCGCACGATCTGTGGGCAGGGGCCGAATTGCCGCCGAGCAGCCCGATCGATCGGCTCACGTGGATCGCCGGTCAGTTCGATCTAACGTTTGCCGTCGCCCCCCAGAGCAACACGGTCTCCTTGGTTCCCATCCCTCAGGATGTGTCGATGGTGCGCAGTTACCCGGGCGGCAGCAAGCCGGAAGAAAAGGCCCAACAGGTAGCGGCTTTGTTGCCCGACTGCGAGGTCAAGCTCTCCGGCGGGAAGGTCTGGGTCAAGGGGCGACTGGAGGATCACGAGCGGCTGGCGGCCGCCAGCCGGCCGGCTCCGCGTCCCGTGCGTCCGCGCCCGGGTACGGAAATCCGGATCGCCGAGTACAACGTCAAGAACGGTCACCTGGGCGACGTTTTGGAGAATCTGGCCAAACAGTTGCAGGTCGAGTTGACCATCGACCGGGCGGCCTTCGCCCAGGCCGGCATCGAACTCGACCAATTGGTCACCGTCACGGTCAAGGACGCATCGATCGAAGAGTTATTTCGGGCAGTCGCCAAAGAGGGCGGAGCGATCGTTCGCCGCCGCGGCGCGGGGTTCGAGGTGGTTCCGGCGCCGTGAGTAGCCGTTGAAGATGTGCTTACAGATGAAAAGGGGGCGGGTCTTGGGATTCTTACGGCGAAGACACGGCGGACGACCTAATGAAGACCGTAGCGACGCATCTTGTAGTGGAGAGTACGGACGCTGATATCGAGTCGCTTGGCGGTACGTTCGCGATGGTTGTCACACTCGGCTAGAGCGGCGACGATCACCTGCCTTTCCGTAGCTTCCACGGCCGCCTCAAGCGTCTTCTCGATTTGCTGAGGGTGCGTCCACATTTCATTTGGGAGGTCCTCGACATGGATCACGTCACCGTCCACGGTAACGACGAGACGTTCCACCAGATTGCGGATCTGTCGGATGTTGCCCGGCCAGCTATGGCTCGCAAGGACTTGCATCGCCTCGTTCGCAAATCGCTTGATGTGGCGTTGGTGACGCTGGCATAAATGCCGGGCAAAATGTTCGACAAGCAACGGTATGTCTTCACGGCGCTCGCGGAGGGACGGAATTTGCAGGGGGATGACATCGAGTCGATAGTATAGATCCTCCCGAAATTTGCCGGCGTGTACCAGATCCCGAATATCGCTATTGGTCGCCGCAACAATGCGAACGTCGCAGGAGATCAACTCGTTTCCGCCGAGCCGCCGGAACTCCTGATGCTCGATCACGCGAAGCAAGTCGACCTGGCTCTTAGCCGACGTCTCCGTAATTTCATCGAGGAATAGCGTGCCGCCGTTAGCCGCCTCGAAATGGCCGATCTTGCGGCTGCGGGCGTCGGTAAAGGCCCCTTTCTCGTGGCCAAACAATTCGCTTTCGAGCAGCGTCTCGGGAAGCGCTCCCAGATGGACCGTGACGAACGGGCCTTGCTGTCGTGGGCTAAAACGATGGATGGCCCCGGCGGTCAGTTCCTTACCCGTGCCGCTCTCTCCGTGGATCAGAACGGTCGCGTCGGTTTCGGCTACCTGGCGAATCTGGCGAAGGAGTTCTCGTGTGGCCGCGCAATTGCCGACGATTTCAAGATCCTCGCCCGTTCCCGCAAGGCGATCGCGAAGGTGCCGGTTTTCCAATACGAGACGGCGATGTTCCGCGGCCTTCCGGACCTGTAGGCGGATGAGATTCAAGTCCACCGGCTTGGTGACGAAGTCATAGGCACCAAGTCGCATGGCCTCCACGGCCATGTCGATCGTGCCGTACGCGGTAATCACGATTACCAAGGTCTCCGGGCGTCTGTCGCGAAACTTCTTCAGAAGATGAAGGCCGTCTAGCTTCCCTGGCAGGCGAACATCGGTAATGACGATTTGGTGGCCGGTGTTTTCAAACTTCTGCAACGCCTCGGTCCCGTCCTTTGCCGTCTCAACCGACGTCTCGTCGCCGCGGAGGCCCTTGGCCAAGCCCGCCCGCACGTTCGGCTCGTCATCAACAACCAGAATCCGAATCCCGTTTGTATTCATGAGACCGGTTCCGCTGGCAGAGAGAGGCGAAAAGTGGTGCCGTTTGGCCCCGTGTCAAAGTCAATCTGGCCGGAATGCTGTTGGATGATCTTCTCGCACACGGCAAGTCCCATTCCCGAGCCTTCGCTCTTGGTCGTAAAATACGGGTCGAAAATCCGGGGCTGAACTCTCTCCGGGATACCGGGACCCGTGTCCATGATTTCAATCCACGCCGTATCCTCATCGTGGCCCAGACGGACTTTCAACTGGCCACCGGTAGGCATTTCTTCAAGTGCGTTGAGGATGATATTCAAGAGGACTTGCTCTAATTTGGCAACATCAACGGAGACTGGCGGGAGTTCGTCTGTAGGTGTCGCCAGTGTAATCTGAACATGTTGGCCTTCGGCCTGCGGCCGGACGAGACGCACCGTCCGCCGCACAATCTGGACTATGCCGACCACTGAGCGGTTGAGCGTGTCCAGCGTGGCGAAGTCCTGGAAACCCTCCAAAACTCCGCTGATTCGCCTCATCTCTGTTTTCAATACGCCAAGATCCTCGGTAACTTCCGTGTCCGATTCGCCCTGCAAGTGCTCTTCGAGCAGTTGAACGTGGAGAGACAAGGCGCTCAGAGGATTCTTGATCTCATGCTGCAAGCCGGCGGCAAGTGATCCCAGTCCGAGGAAGCGTTCCATTCGCCGGATACGTTCTCCAACCAGTATGCGGTCCGTTATGTCGCGTACATACAACACGGTCCCGAAGACTCTCTTATCAGTATCCACCAGCAAATGGCAGTCAATTCGTAGCCGATGCTTCCGTGGGCCCCGGACGACGGAGTACTCGCAATCACGGACGGGGTTATTCGATTGCAGGACTCGGTGACTGAGTCGATCCAGGGACACCTCGTTCGTGCTGATGTCTGTCAGTGGTCGCCCAACGCATTCCGAGCCAATGTGCAGCAGTGTGTATGCGGCTGGATTCATGCTCGTAATCAGACCGTGACAGTCGGTCGTCACGACCGCACGGTCCATGCTGGCGAATATGTTCCAGGAGAGAGTCTCGACTTCATGCAAACTCTCCTGGCTCGCTAGATACGCGAGGAAAACCCGCAGTAAAGCAATGGCAGCCACGACCAGGACGGCGAGCACCAGGATCGAGAACACTAGTTGTATGCGCATCTCCGCGGGCAAAGCACTTACTTGCGTGTTAACGGTGCCGGATTCGTCACGGAGTAGTTCGGCAATGGCCTGTTGTTCCTTGCGCACTTCGAAGACCAGCCAAACCGTCATGGCTACCGCCAACACAACGGCCACCAACACGCCGATCATTGCCAATAACATCGCCCGCCGGGGGGCCCTGGAACGATCACGAAACATACGGTCAATCTCCGTCGCCCAAGACAATTCCTTGCAGAAAGGCCTACCGCTCCTTGGGCTCCAATATACCCTTGATTCTCTCCTCGGACTGTTTCTCGACACGCTGCATCTTGTTGGCCTTGGCCCGCTGGATCGTCTCCATGAGTTTCTGAATCTCGGTGGGCTTTTCCAGGACGTCCATTGCGCCGAGCTCAAGGGCCTCAATGCCCTTCTGAGCGGTAGCGTAACCCGTCAACATAATCACTTGCAGGTCGGCGTTCATCTCAAGCAGATGCTTCAGCGTGTCAATCCCGTCCATCTCCGGCATGGCAAGATCAAGGATAATCGCATCGTACGGTACATCCTTCGCCTTCTGGACGGCCTCAATTCCGCTTGCCGCAGTATCGACGTCGACACCTCTGGACACCATTCGTTCCGAGAGTATTTGAGTGAACTCTCGTTCATCATCCACCAGCAACACTTTCTCCTTTACCATAACCAATCCTCCGTTACGGTCGCAAGACCCTCTTTCCGGGATCCGCGGCCCTCGCCGAAACGACTTATCCGGGACGTCGTTGGATGGGGGGCAGTCAAAGCCCATGAAGGCACTCCTTCCGCCCGGTACACGTCAACGCTCCCCTTCAACTCCTTTTTGATTGCACCGCGTCGCGGATCTTCTCGACCAGTGTGTCGATGTCGATTGGCTTCATAAGATAGTCGGAAGCTCCCTCTCTCATCCCCCTTTCAGCATCGGCGGCGGAGCCGTGACCGGTAAGCAGGATGACCGGGAGATCCAAGTGTTGGCGTTTGATCTCCGCCATCACTTGTAGGCCGCCGATTCCGGGCATTTTGACGTCGAGGATCAGCACATCGAAATCTTCCTCGCCCACGCGTTTCAGTGCGTCGATCCCGCTCGTGGCCGCCTCAACTTGAAAGTCGCGAAGTCCGAGACGTTCCACCATGGTGGAAGTCAAGTCTTCTTCATCGTCAACGATCAGTATCTTAAGCTGTTCCATGGATTATCTCCGCATCACAATAGGCAGTCGCACAGTGAAGGTGGTGCCTTCGCCGACCGTGCTTTGAACGACTATCCGGCCTTTCAGGTTCTCGACAATGCCATACGTTATGGAAAGGCCCAGTCCGGTACCGTACTCGCCCTTCGTACTGAAGAAGGGTTCAAAGATATGGTCAATGTGCTCCTCGGGGATTCCGACGCCGTTGTCACTAATCCTGACCGCGACCATGTCCTCGTCTACCGCCTCGACGCAGACATCGACCTGCCCTCCATCGGCAACCGCGGCAAAAGCGTTGCTCAAGATATTCAGGAACACTTGCTGGAGTTGCCCAAGGTCACTCTCGACCATTGGCAGATCCCGCGGGACGTCGAGGTTGACGGTTACCCTGCGGTACTCCGTCTCCTTGCCGTAAAAACTCAATATTTCCTCCAGGAGGGGACCGAGCGCGAAACGTTCGACCGCGGGCTCCATTCTCTTGGCAAAGCCCAGCAGGCGATGGGTGATGCTGCTACATCTCACCACGGATCGGATGACCTTCTCAGCCATTCTCAGGAGCCGATCCCTTTCGAGTGGTTTATCGTCGATGGAAACCAGATCCTTGAGCAGGCCGGCGTTCTCATTGATAATGGCCAAAGGATTGTTTATCTCGTGGGCCACCCCCGCCGCCATCCTGCCGATAGAAGCCATCTTGTTGGTGTATGCAATCGCATGAAGAGTGTTGTCGTGCCTGTGATCCGCGTCCCGGATGCGGTTAACCAGGGCCGTCGAACTCCAGAGTATGACGACCATGATAAGGACAATACTCGTCCCCAAAAGCCAGAGGATATTGCTTCGAACGAGCAACCAGTTTTCCATAACGTGTTCCGGGTGCTTCAGGACAACGAAGATGAATGGCGAGTGTTCGATATAGGCATACGCTAGAACTCCGGACTCTCCTTTCTCGGTGGCTATTTCCAGTACTTCCGTTTTCGACGAGAAGGGCGGAACGGCAATGGGGCACTGGTCCAAGACCGCCCCATGGTGACGCGACGCGGTCTGTAACACACCTTCACGGTTGATGAGAAAGACGTCGCTCGACGGTTTGAGGTCAAGCGAGGAAATGTAGGAGTTGAGTACTTCCGCATCAATGGTGGTTCTAACAATATAGAAGTCTCCGATCTTGCTGTCGAGTTGCCGGACAGCGACCACGAAGTGGGGCAAGTTGCGGTAGCCACGGAAGACGTCGCTTACGTGGATCCCTCGAACACAGACCTCCTCGAACCAGTCTTGTTCCTTGTAGTTCAGCCCTTCCAGTTCATAAGGTCCCGCGTAGGATCGCTGATTCCCGTCTGAGTCAATCACCCCCAGATCGACGAAACCACCGAACGACTCATTCATGTCCACGAGCGTACGGCTGAGTTTCTCCTGGTCGCATAGATCCTCATACGATTCACGTCTGGCCACATAGGTCAGCGCCGCCCGATGCTCCTCGATGAAATCATCCATGAATCGTCTCGAAATGGACGCGAGCCGGGAAATTGGATGGATCACCTCCTCCCGGAGTGCTTTTCTGTACTGGTAGAAGTTCACCCACGTCAAAATCACCAGGGGTGTCAACGACACGAAGGCCGTGACGCAGACGGAATACAACCACAGCCGGCGATAGTGGGCATGAAACCCTCTCTTCGCATCGCGCTCACTGCGCGAGACAGGAATCGGTTTGCTCGGCGAATCTGTATTCATCGGCGATGCCTATCGCGCATGAATTCATGGTGTGAGGCTGATTTCTTGGGCCTCGATCTGGACTTGTTGCACGCCAGGAACAGCCTTGGCAAGTTTCTCAATGCGCCATTCCTCTCGAAGTTGTGATCTCTTGATCTTCACGCGAACAACTCCGTTCTCCGCGGATACTTCGACTTCCGGCTTCCGGTCGATCAAAGCGGCTTTCACCCTTGCGGCAACCGTCAGGTTGTCCAACGCCTGTTGCGATTGGGGGGTGGTGTGAAAGTGTTCCAAGGCAACCGTGTGGCAAATCAAGTCCGCCGCCTCGTCGCCGGTAAGCTTCTTGATATGGAGGACGAGATCATACAGAGAGCAATCCCAAGTGTCGATTCCAAAAGCGTAGCGGCTCCATTTTCTTCGTTCGTCGTCATCGCTGCTTAGGATCCGTAACGCCTCTCTCTCGGAGATCCCCTCGCGCTGCATTTCTAGTTTAACACGATCTTCCATCTCGGCAATGATCCGGACCTTGAGCACGTGGGGGATATTCTTGACGAGGAAGTGGCCGGCCAGGCCATGGTATACCACGTTGTCCCTCTGGAAATGCTCCATGAGAGCGGCCTGAAAGTAGGCGAGAAACCGCATTTTCCCTCCCGTGAAACGTTCCAGAATTGACGGGGCGTCATGAATGGCCCGGACCAATTTGACTTCCGGCACATTGTACTCGTCACAGGCTTCAATGATGACATCGCGGGAGAGGCATTCGTAGCCCAACCTTTGAGCGACCTTCTCAGCTACTTCCTTTCCTCTGCTGTAGGATCCTCTGGATATCGTGATTATGGACATGATTCACCTTCCTTTGCGCGATTTACGCGGGGCTTCTTTCTCTTCGCCTTCACTTCTTCGTAGGCTTCCTGCATGGTACGAGAAAGCTCTTCGATATCGACCGGCTTTTGCAGGTAGGCGAATGCGCCCAGTTTCATACACACCTCCTCGTCCTTCTTGGAACCGTGGCCGGTGAGCACGATAACCTCGACGTGCCGGTGCGTCTGCTTGATTTCTCGGAGGACTTCGATCCCATTCACGCCGGGCATTCGGAGATCCAACACCATCACTTCCGGCTCTTCTTCCCGGACGAGAGACAGGGCCTGCTCGCCGCTGTAGACAACGGTCGAGCCCATGTCTCGCATTTCAAGTCGTTCCGACAACGTTTCCACGAACTCCTTCTCGTCATCCACCAAGAGGACCTTACTGGGCAACTCCGGGTTGAACTGCCGATAGACTCCCGGCTGGTAAAACCCCGGCCCGACCTTGGTCCCGACGTCCTTTACTCCTTCAACGCCATTCGCAAGGCGCTTCAACTCTCCTTCCAGGCGGGAGAGCATGACGGTGTGCTTGTTTATTACCAATGTCACGTTGCCGCCTCTGGCGGAGACGGCAACGTCATGCCCCTTTGTGCCCAGCATGACTTCCACGCGCGCTGCAAGAATGAAATCATCCACCGCCCGCAGGGAGTCCTCCGTGGGCACGAGTACGCCGCTTTGGGCATGGTCACGGACCAGCTTGACGGCTTCGTCGGCTTCTACCCGGTTGGTGGGAATGAACACGTCGTAGATGTCCGAATCCCAAGGAGATTTCCCCAGGACGAAGTCGGTCCACCGGACGCTCACTTCATCACTCTCTTGGATGGTCCTCCGCGCCTCCTTCTCGGATACGCCGGATGTTTGCATGGCCAAATCGAGGCGATACCCGATCTCCGCGATGATGCAAACGCTCAGTACATGAGACATGCCGGTTGGCACGAGTTGGCCACAGAAGCCCGAGAGAACAATTCGGTCTCTCTTCATTGTTTCCGCAACCACCTGTTTCAGGAAGCTCACATGCCGTTCTCTTTCGTGCGTAAAACGGTTGAAGATGGACAATCCGCCGGCAAGTGTCCGTGCCAGCTTGTGCGGGGCGACGTCGAAACGCTTGGACGTCTCGCTCACGATATTCGAATCGTCAAGCCATTCGTAGCCAAGGTCCTTGACGACTTGCCTGGCTATTTCTTCACCATGACAATGGATAGCACTGAATATTCTAACGATTGACATTCATGCGGACTCCTTCTTTAGCGCGTTTCGCGAGAGGGCAGGCACGCGCAGGGGGCACTGTCCTTCGCTTGACCCTTCATGGGCCGCAGAATGAATGGCCTCGATGGCCACGGCCTGCGTGGGATAGATGTTCTCCTCTCCTATCTTCTCGAAGAGATGGGTTCGCTTCATCAGGGCGAGGACTTTCTCCTTGATGCCGCTAATCGAGAATTCGATGTCCGCGGCCCTCACGTTGTCGACGGTTAGCGCCAGCACGTCTTCTCCGGATGCATCCAGATCGTTGATGCCGTTGGCAACCAGCAGGATGTGCCGAAGCTCCGGGAGTGTATTGAGCCTTTCATTCACGAGATCTTCGAAGAAGCTTGCGTTGGCAAAGAAAAGAGGCGCATCAAATCGGATCATCGAAACGTGCTTGCATTCTCGAAGCTCCCAGTATTCCGCGTCGCGAAACGAGCCGTCGGGATGGAGCGACAGATGAGCAACATTGGGTTTCATGCCCTTGTAGAGATAGAATGCCAGGGAAAGAGCAACACCGATCATGATACCCCGGTCAAGATGTGGCGCAAAGGCCAGCGTGGCAACGAACGAGATGATTTGAATGCCACCGTCGATCCGGTGGGTCTGCCATGTGTGAACGAAACTGGTGACACTTACCAGGCCGATCACGGCCATCATGATGATCGCTGCCAGGGTTGCCTGGGGAAGATGGTACAGCAAGGGCGTGAAGAGGAAAAGGGTGACCGCGACCGCGATGCTCGTGATGACACTCGATAACCCCGACACCGCGCCCGACTGCAAATTGACGGCGGACCGGGAAAACGAGCCGGAGGTAGGGTAGCTCTGACCGATCGAGCCGACGATATTCGCCAGCCCTTGCCCAATCAACTCCTGGTTGGGGTCGAGCACCTGCCCGGTCTTCGCGGCCATGGCTTTTGCAATCGAGATGGCTTCCATGAAACCAAGCAACGAGATAATCACCGCCGACGGCAACAAGGCGAGAAACTCTTGCATGCTGAACTTGGGCACGGCCAGCGTGGGAAGCCCCCCGGGGATGGCCCCGACGACCGCGCCACCAGACGTCATGGTAACCGAACCGTCTTCAAAAACTCCGTTGCCCACGGCCAGACGCCACGTCCGGCCGTCACTGCGGTCATCCGAGAGTTCATCGGCGGCGGGATAAAATCGCAGCGTTTCGTCAGGTTCCACGACGCCGGTGAACAGGAATGATCGCAACTCATGCCGGTAAGAACACGTCTCGGCCTTGGTCTGATGTATCTGGATGTTTGTCGCATCCACCTCGTGCTTCATGTGAAGGTACTCAAGAGAGTCCTCTCCCTCGCTTCTCTTGAGTGACGCCAACTCGTGATTCATCGCCGTTCGCTCGGCCGAGAGCTCCTCCACCTTGATCGTCTCGTCATTGAAGCTTCGGACCAACTCTCGAACTTCGGGAGAGACAATGGACGAAAGTGGAACATGACGCCTTTGCTCGAATTCGGTTGCCCAAGCGATCACGGAAGTCACAACGACGGCCACCAGAACATAGGGAATCCTAGGGTAGGTCCGTTTAAGACCGTACATGATCGCCAGTGCCAGGACACTCATGCCAAGAGTCGGCCAGTGAGTATAGTGCCACGCGGCGACGAGTACGCGGCCGATCGTCTCGTAGTGGTGCTCGGCCTTGTCCACGTGGACGCCGAAGAACTTGGACAGTTGAGAGGTGGCAATGATGATCGCCGCGGCGTTGGTGAATCCACTGACGACGGGGTGGGAGAGGAAGTTGACGACCACTCCCAGCCTCAACAGGCCCAATGCAAACTGAAATACTCCGACCGTCAAGGCGAGTGCGATTGCATAAGCGATGTAGCCGGAGCTGCCGGCCGTCGCCAGCGGTTCCAGCGAGGCCGCCGTGATGAGGGAAACCACGGCAACCGGTCCGGTGGCCAGTTGCCGACTGCAACCGAACAACGCCGCGACCAATGGGGGAAGGAAAGAGGCGTAAAGGCCATAGTATGGAGGGAGTCCCGCGAGTTGGGCATAGGCCATGGATTGCGGAATCAGGACCAATGCCACCGTCACTCCGGAGACAAGGTCTGCCCTGAGGTCCGCTTTCCGGTAGTCTTTGAACCAGCCAAGAAATGGGAGAATCCGATTCATTGGTTACGCGCAAGGCTGCGAAGCCACTCGCTCCTTATGATCGTTCCGCCGGGCTCGGGTCCAGCCCCAATCCCAATAAGCGGGTATGTGCGGTCCGAGACGCATGCGGGAATGAAATGCCCGCCGCTCAATGCATATTCGGACTCTTCCCTGGCCTCAAATAGAAGAACAATACTCAACATGCCGAGGTTCTTGAAGTGCCTTGTGGAGGTGCCGACCGCAACGATGATGTCGCGCCTGGAACCGCCTTCCGAAACAAAGCACGCTAATCCCGGCTTGGCCGCTCACGGTCGTGAGCCGGAAGCCCGGGTAAACTCAACTTCCACCAACTCTTTACCGGCTCTGGGTGTGTCCGGTGCGTGTATCCACCAAAAGCGATGACGACGATGCGAAAGCACCCGCAAGGGATTGTGGTCGGCCACGCGCCTCCGTCACCTTGGAAAACGGCGTCCATGAACTTGACGGCGTTGCCGTGCGGGAGAGCGACGATTGCAATCGGGATCGCCTCTTTGGCGACGCAGTCGTCAATCGCTTGCCGGACTTTGCCTTTCTCTCGCACATAGGCTTCCGCGAGCACGGCGACCTGTGGGTCTCGGATATCAAGTAAGAAGACAACCGGATCTTCTACTCCATCATCCAGTGCCCGCTCATAGGCCACCTCGGCGTCGTTTACATTCGATTGTAGGAGCCCAATGCGGGTTTTCACCATTTCCGACACGATGAGCTTCATTTGCTTCGTCCTGCCCATATGTGCTGTCGTACGGTGCTTCACTCCAATGCCCGACAATTTGAACAAGCCCGGCGATCTTCCGCACAAAGCCCCCCCTGGGTGGCCGGCATGGATGTGCAACTTCTTGCAGGTCCACGCAGTTTCCTGCACAGCCCGGTTCTCCCTCGTGCTTCTGTCGCACCGGAATTGTCTCCACCACGGTGTAGAACTACAGCGTAGAACTACCGTCTTACTGGCCCAATCATAAATCGACGCGGCTTCACGGCCTCCGCGTAGCTGATCACGTCGCCAGTTGAAAGAGCACATTCCGTGCCGTAGTCAAACCTGGGAAAGCTCCGAAGAGCCAAAACAACCAGTCGGCCGGCGCGATCAGGGTGGCGCCAGCAAGGATCGGCGCGGGCCGCATGAAGATCGAGCCTGGGATGCGCGCGAGCGGCACGCGGTTGTCAGCCACATTGAGGGGTGATATACTCATGGGCGCCCACCGGGTCGTTCTGTGATTTGCGGGGCACCCCAGCCTAATCATGGCATGAGACAGACCCCTGTCTGCCGCCAGCGACGACCACCATCTGTCCCGATGCTTCATCCGGTGTCGATCTCGACGACCTTCCAAACGCACTGAGAGGCCGCGTGCTTATTGCCTGCCATGGCATAGCCACCAATGAACAAGCCGTACATTTGCCGACTGCTGGGAATCATCACACTGCTGATCGGCGGCTCGATGGCGATGAGCTTGCCCTGGACCATACCGATCTTCGGTCAGGTGGCGAAGTTCGACGCGCGAAGTTTCGTGGCCCTTCTCGGGTCGATGGCCGTCTGCGCCCTGCTGGGCGGCCTGTTGATGCACATTGGCCGCAACTCCGGAGAACAGCGTCTCTTTCGCAAGGAAGCGATCGCGGTGGTCGGGCTCAGTTGGCTGCTGGCCACCGTGCTCGGGGCGCTCCCCTTCTGGTTCAGCGGGACCTGTCGTGGCGTCGACGCCCGCGGTGAGGCGGTCCACATGGACCTGTTCGACGGCCTATTCGAGTCGGCATCGGGATTCAGCGGCACGGGCGCCACCGTGTTGACCGACCTCGAAGACCCCGAGTTGGTGCCCCGAGCCATTCTCTTCTGGCGGTCCGAGACCCATTTCCTCGGCGGTCTGGGAATCATGGTCTTGTTCGTGGCGATCTTGGGCGTAGGATCGGCGGGTAAGGCCTTGATGCTGACCGAGATGCCCGGTCCCAAGCACGTCGGCGGCCAAGAACGGATCCGGAAATCGGCTTGGACCTTTGCCGGGATCTTCGTCGGCCTCACGATTGTGCTAGCCGCGTTACTTGCCCTGCAAAACGTCTCGCTGTTTGATGGGCTCTGTCACGCCTTTGGAACGATCGCGACTGGGGGGTTCAGTACGTACAACAACAGCATCGAGCATTTCCAGAGCGTCGGCGTGGAGATGACGATTACGTTGTTCATGGCCATTGCCTGCACCAACTTCACATTGCTCTATTTCCTCGTGCTTAGGAAACCGGCGAAGCTGTTTGGCGACATCGAATTTCGAGTGTACCTGATCGTCATGGCCGTGGTGTCGGTCATTGTTGTCGTCGCCTTATGGGCTGGCGGTGACTACGCCACGGTCGGAGCGTCGACTCGCTACGGGCTCTTTCAGACCGTCTCGATCATGACGAACACGGGATTTGGCACGGCCGATTTCAACCAGTGGAACAGCCTGAGCCGCGCCGTGCTCATGTTGCTGATGTTTGTCGGCGGCTGTGCCGGTAGCACCAGTTGCAGCGTGAAGGTCATCCGCTATATCCTCCTCTTCAAGATTCTCCGGCTCGAATTGGAGCAGGTCTTTCATCCCACGGTCGTCCGCCCCGTGCGGTTGGGCGGCAAGCCGCTGGAGAATCCGGACATCCGCAAGGATGTCGTCCTCTATTTCAGCGTGATCGTCGTGATCTTTGTCGTCGGCTGGATAGCGTTGGTCGCGGTGGAACCCGACGATACCTGGATCGAAGCGGGAATCCCGCCCGCTAACAAGCTGATGGACTGCGCCAGCGCCGTGGCCGCCACGCTAAACGGCGTCGGTCCCGGGTTGGGCATCGTGGGGGAGTCGGAGAACTACGCCCATTTCCACGCCGCCAGCAAGTTTGTGCTCACGTGGCTCATGCTGCTAGGGCGGCTGGAAGTGTTTACCATTCTGGTCCTCTTCGTCCCGCAGTTCTGGCGGGCTCAGTAGTGAAGCGAAGTTGACCGGCAGGGTCACGGGCCAGGGCATGGGGACGAGGTCTCACCCCGGGGAGCCCACAAAAAAACCCCCGGGCGTAGCCGGGGGCTCTCGTATCGTGTCTCTGTTTTTCGCGCCGGCTCAGCAGCCGTGCTTCTCGAGCTTCTCGCGCAATGTGTCGGCGGTGAACGGCTTGACCAGATAGTCGGAGCATCCGGCCTGAATGGCCGCCATGACACGGCCTTTTTCCGCCTCGGTGGTCACCATGATGATGGGCACGTCGGCGTCTTGCCCGCGAATCTCTTGAACCACTTCCAGGCCCGTCTTTCCGGGCATGTTCCAATCGGTCAGCACGAGGTCGAATTCGCCGGGCGTGAAGGCGGCGACCGCCTCCGTACCATCGGCGGCTTCCACCGTGTCGGAAACGCCGACCGCCTGGAGAGACCGAGAGATAATCTTCCGCATCGTACTGGAATCGTCGGCGACGAGGACTTTGGTCATGACTTCCCTTTAACTTGCTTGCTAGGGTCTTGAAGGATCGATTTCCGTGAGCCGGCGTTTGATCGGCCCTGGCTTTCCGGCGGTTCAACCCCGCCGCACAAAGATAGGTCGGCCCGCGAAAGAGTCAAACGAAGAGCCGCGTTCGAGGGCGCCGACATACCACGGTCCATGGACCGTCGCCGAATGGCCGTTGCCCAGCGGCCTCGCTTTCCTTTCAGGCGGCGCAATCCTCGTGGCCGTTCGATCCGCCGTCACCCGCACGAGAAGTCCCCCCGAATTGGCCGGAGGGGAGACCGCACGCAATCGAGACAGCTCTTGCGCAAACGCGAAACCGTAACCTATAGTTTGCGTGAGGATAGCTGGACTGGTCTGGTTCGCGTTCTCGCAAGCCACGGATCGGCGCGGCGATAGCGTCGGATGTGGATACGGGGCCAACGAAAATCGAGAACACACAGATGAAGCCACCACTCCCGGAAGCCATCAAACCCTTGCCACCGGTTTGCCCGGCCGAGCAGGTATCGGACGCGGAACTGAAGAAATACGCCGAGTTGATTTATGCACGGACGGGTATTCGGGTGTCGCCGCAGAAGAAGACCCTGTTGTCGAATCGGGTGCGCCGGCGGCTCCGCAAGACGGGAATCAAGGGGTTTGAAGAGTACTTCGCCCACCTCAAGAAACTCACGGCCAAGGATCCCGAGTGGGACGCGTTTCTTCAGGAAATCACGACCCACGAAACGTATCTCTTTCGCGACGAGTCGCACTGGACCTGGTTTCGCACGCAGTTCCTGGCCCAGTGTGCTTCTGAAGCCCGAGCGGAACGCGGGACGCGGAAGCTGCGAATTTGGTCGGCGGCCTGCAGCACGGGCGACGAACCGGCGACCATCGCCTGCTGCATCGCCGATGCGTTTTCCGCTTGTTCGCCATGGGACGTGACCATTCTGGGAACCGACATCGGCGTGGGAGCACTCGAACAAGCCAAATCGGCCGTTTTCGGAGAACGGGCCATGCGGCTGGTCCCCCGCGATTACTCCCGCCGGTTCTTCCAGCAGGCCAAGGACGCCCGCATCTGGCAGGCCAGGCCGGTGATCACCGACATGCTCCGATTTCGCCAGCACAACCTGATGCACGCCATGCGCGACGGGCCGTTCGACGTCGTCTTTCTCAAGAACGTGTTGATCTACTTTGATGCGGATTCGAAACGCGCGGTCCTGGAGAACGTGCGCCGAGCGATTCGCCCGGGAGGACTACTGGTCGCCGGCGCCGCGGAAGGCGTTTCCGATCTGGTCCGGGATTTCCATCGCCTCCAACCGTGGCTCTATCGCCGCCCCGAATGATATCTGGAGTCAAAAATGAGTGACAAGGAAGCGCCGGTTCGAGACGAGTTCTTCGAGAGCTTGCTGGGCGACTTTCTCGACGAGTCGGGACAATTGCTCGACCGGCTCAACGAGGATCTCCTGCAGTTGGACGAATGGGTGCGAGCCTTGGACGACGATCACCAGCAGAGTTGCGACGAAGAACTGCTCAACGACATGTTCCGGTCCGCCCACAGCCTTAAGGGGCTCTCGGCGATGCTCGGGCTGGGCGACATCAACAACCTCACCCATCGCATCGAGAACGTCTTCGACGCCGCTCGGAAGGACGAATTGACGATCAGCGGCGACGTCGTGGAAATGATGTTCCAGGGCGTGGACCAACTGGTCAGCCTGGTCGACGTCCTCAAGGTTCCCGACGCCGAGCCCATCGAATGTCAACCGGTCATCGACGGCATCAGCCAACTGCTTCGGGAGGCCGGTGCCGAACGGCAGCAATCTTCCCAGGAAGACGCGGAACGGGCGCTGGCCGGGACGGAGGATCTGGCGGACGAGTCTCCCGAGCCGCCGGCCGAAAGCGGCCAGGATGGCCCGCGGCCGGAAGCCGGCGGTGAAGAAATGCCGCAGGTGGCCGACGCGCCGCCAGAACCCTCGCTTGCGGAAATCGATCACTTTGCCGATTTGACCGACGAGACCGGGATGGCCACCAAGTACCTCTCGATCTTCATCGACGAGGCGGACATCTCGTTGGACAGCCTGACCGAAACGTTGCTGGCGATGGAGGGGCAAGGCGGGAGCGAAGCCCTCGAGACGCTGCTGGTGACGTCCCACCGAATCAAAGGGTCGGCGGCCTCGGTCGGTCTGAACCGGCCGGCCAAACTGGCTCATCTGATGGAAGATCTGCTGCAGGAGATCCGCGAGACGGGCCGGGAACTTACGCCCGAGGTGACCGATGCCATGCTGCAGTGCACCGACGGCTTGCGAGCCTATATCGAGGGCCTCAAGAAGGGCAATCCCGTCTCGGAGGACTTTCCCCGTCTGGCCCACGACCTGCTGACCGCGCAATCAAGCGACGCACGATCGAGTAACACGGCGCCAAGCACCGAGGGCGCTTCGCCGACAATGCCTGGCAAGAGAGAACCGTCTGCTGGTGCCGCTGAGATCGCGCCATCGCCGACCCTCACCGAAGCGATCCGCGAGGAAATCGGCCGGCTTGCTCCGGAAGGTCTCCCCACGCTGGGCGGAACGGTCGTTTTCCGCAAGGACCTTGCGCTGGCCGGTCTGAAAGCCCGCCTGCTTTACGAAAAACTCTCGCATTTGGGCCAGGTCTGCTATCTCAATCCTCCGGTGGAACGTCTGGAGGAGTCCGATGACGTCGAGCGACTCACGTTCGGTCTGGCCAGCGAGGAATCGGTCGAGACGATCCGCCGCAACCTGCAAATCGCCGGCGTGGCCGGATTGGAGATCGCCCGGCTGGTTCGCGGACCGTCGGAGTCCGCTGCCGGAGTGAAGGTACCCGCTCCGGCTCCGTCACCGTCTCCCACACCTGCCGCGAGAGCGGAAACTCGTGTCGCCAAGCCGCAAGTCGCCGCCACTCCCCCGAAGCCGGCCCCGGCAAACCGCGAGCAGAGGGCGGCCAAACCGGCCGAAGCCGTCAAGCCGGGCAAGAGCCGGCCGGCCGAACCGGCCAACAAGCCGACGGAAACCTTGCGGGTCGACATCGACCGGCTCGATCAGTTGATGAATTTGGCCGGGCAATTGGTGATCAACCGCGCCCGATTCTCGCAAATCGGCGAGGCCTTGAAGAACGCCCTGGCCAGCAAGCAGTCAGCCCAGGTGCTAGGTAACGTGTTGGGCATGCTGGGCAAGATAACCGAGGAGCCGTCGGGCGGAAGCGGTCAGGCCGATCCACACATCGAATTGGAGAACCTGCGAAGCCATGCCCGCCGAATGCAGGCCGATCTGGAAGTCGTTCGTCGCGAAGTCGGAATGCTCGGCCAGGTACGCGGCTCGGTCAACGATCTGTTGGAAGGTATCCACCAACTCGACCGAGTCACCGACGGGATCCAGCAGAGCGTGATGGACACGCGCATGGTGCCCATCGGCCCGCTTTTCACCCGTTTCAAGCGGGTGGTGCGCGACATCACCCGTGGCAACGGGAAGGATATCCAACTGGTCATCCGGGGTGAGAAAACGGAACTCGACAAGCGGATGATCGACGAGCTGGGCGATCCGCTGATCCACATGGTTCGGAACTCGGCCGATCACGGCATCGAACTCCCCGACGTCCGCGAGGCGGCCGGCAAGCCGGTCCAAGGAACGGTCACCCTGGACGCGTTCCACCGGGGCAACAGCATCATCATCCAGGTCACCGACGACGGCAAGGGCCTCGATCCCGACCGGATTCTCGGCAAGGCGCTGTCCAAAGGGATCATCACCGAAGCAGATGCCGAGAAAATGACGCCGCACGAGATTCTCCAGTTGATCTGGGAGCCGGGGCTGAGCACCGCCGAGAAGGTGACTGAGGTTTCCGGGCGCGGCATGGGAATGGACATCGTCCGGTCGAAAATCGAAGACATCAACGGCGCGGTCGATTTGGAAAGTGTCCTCGGCCAGGGGACGACCTTCACGATCAAACTGCCGCTGACTCTGGCGATTCTGCCCAGCCTGATGACCAAGATCGACGGCGACGTGTTCGCCATTCCCGTCGAATCGGTGGTGGAGATCGTCAACGTCCCGTCGCGCGAACTCTCCACGGTCCACGGGGTTGCGACCGCCCGGGTTCGGGGGCGCATCATCTCGGTCGTCAAGCTGGACGAATTGCTGGCGTGGACGCGATCGGGCAAGCAGCCTCCCGAGGGCGACACCGACGAAACCACGCTGGTCATCCTCGGCGACGAGGGCCACGAAGTCGGTCTGGCGGTCGACCTGCTGCTCGGAGAAGAAGACATCGTCATCAAGTCGATGGCCGAAAACTACCGCAACGTCGCGGGAATTGCCGGCGCGAGTATTCTGGGCGACGGGCGCGTTTCGCTGATCCTCGACGTCGGCGCCCTGATCGAGATGTCCTCCAAAGCGTACACACCTACCGCGGTATCCTAGGAGATTGATTCATGCCTGATTCCATGACCGTAGCCGATCCACGGGTCGAAGTGCTCCAGGCACTGTTCGCGTCGGCCACGCACGACGCGTCGACAGCCATGTGTCGTTGGACCGATGGTCTGATTACGCTCACCCTGGACGAGGTTCGCGAGATTCCGTTGGAGACCGTTTGCGAGGAATTGAACCTCGGTGACGAACTCCTGACGATGGTCGTCTTGAGCCTTGAGGGGGAAGTCGGCGGCGAGATGATTCTCACCTTCGACGAGTCCAACGGCCGTCAACTCGCGGCCTCCCTGCTGGGACGCCCGGCGGATGATTCACCCGAGTGGAGCGACCTGGAGAAGTCGGCCCTGACCGAGACGGGCAACATTCTCGGGTGCGCCTACATGAACGCCCTGACGCGGCTGATCGACTCGGAGTTGGTCCCTTCGCCACCCTACTTCATTCAGGACTTCGGGGCCAGCGTGCTTCAGCAGGCGCTCATGGCACAGGCCATGACGTGCGATCAGGTGGTGATCTGCCGCACCGGATTCCACCGCCGTGGCGAAGAGCTCAATTGGCGCGTTATTTTCGTTCCCACGACCGCGATGCGAACGGCCATGATCGGAGCGTTGCACTCGGTACCGTGACCCGCTGCGGAAACGACGAATCCACTCAAAGAGAACCCGTGTCATGGCTTCCATCACTGCCCTAAGAAACACGCAAGACGCGACCGTCGGCATGGGAGGTATTGCCGTCGCTCAAGATCCGGCGCGATTGAGTTCCGTGCTCGGTTCGTGCGTCGGCGTGGCCCTGTACCACGCCCGGCATCGTGTCGGGGCACTGGCCCACGTCGTCCTGCCCGAGTCGCCGGGTTTCACGGCGGCTCCCGGCAAGTTCGCCGACACGGCCGTTGCGGAGATGATCCGGCAGCTTCGCCAATTGGGAGCCGGAACCACCGGCCTGGTGGCTAAGATTGCCGGAGGCGCCAGCATGTTTGCCACGTCCGGACCGCTGCAAATCGGGAGTAATAATGTCCAGAAGGTCACCGAATTGCTGCGGGCCGAGGGGATTCGAATCGCGGACCGGTGCGTGGGCGGCGTCAAGGGGCGAAGGGTGACCCTCGATTGCTCCAACGGGAACTTCCTCGTGGAAATTGCCGGCGCCGCTTCCCGAATGCTTTAACCAACTGGGGTGTACGGCTGGAACCTATGACAGCGACGCCCATCAGAGGACGGAACACCATGACAAAGACATTACTGGTCATCGACGATGCCATGATCATCCGCGAGATCATCAAGGACGCCGTCACGGAAGCCGGCTGGACCGTTGTCGGCGAGGCGACCGACGGGCAGGAGGGCATCCTGCGGTACTCCGAACTCAAGCCGGACGCCGTCACGCTGGACCTGGTGATGCCCAACTACGACGGCCTGCACGCCCTGAGGGGGATCCGGGCATTGGACGGCCAAGCACGCGTCTGCGTTGTCAGCGCCCTGGATCAGAGAAAGGTGCTCAAAGAGGCCTTTCGGCAGGGGGCGGCCGATTTCATCGTCAAACCGTTCGACAAGGCCACGCTGGTCGAAACGCTCGAGCAACTTGTCAGCCCGCCGCAAACGACCGCGACTTAGGCCAACAGGGTCTCCAGTTCGCCGCGCAGGCGGGATTCGATCATCCCGCGGACCATCATCGCCGCCAGGGGCAACTCGACCGCCACGTCCACCGCGCCCTCTCTCACGCCGACCGTGCCGGAAACGGCAAACCCCATGGCCTTGAAGCCGAACGTCAGACCGGCGTCGGTCCATTGGGCTTCGACGTCTTTGAGCTGACCCTCGTTTTCGGCCACCGTGGCGTCGAACTTCTCTTGCAGCCGCCGCATTGCTTCTTCCCGGCCCAGCGAGTGAGAGTGCGACATGGAAAGGCGTGGCATTGCGCGTGGTTCCTTTGCTTGCGTGGAGGGGGTGCCATGGGCGGCTTGCCCACCCTTGTCTTCTTGGCACTGGGGCAAGGGCGGGCAAGCCGCCCATGGCACCCGAGACAACTTTCGCGGAGCGTTACCCGATCTTGGCCTTCAGTGCGGTGAGCAAATCGACGCCGGCCCCGATTTCCGCCTTTTGCCGATCGGGTTCCTGGGGGATCTCTCGCTCGATGGTCAGCGGGCCGGTGTATCCCAGTTCGGCCAGAGTGCGGACAAAGGTCTCCATGCCCACGGCTCCTTGGCCCAACGGCACCTCCGCGCCCCACTCCTCGCCCGGTTTGTCCGCCCAGGTGGCGTCCTTGCAATGCACGCTACGAACGTACTGGCCGACCTTCTTTAGTGCTTCGATCGGTTCCCCCGATCCGTAGAGGATCATGTTGGCCGGATCGAAATTGATGAAGAGATTATCCCGGCCCACGTCGCCGATGAATTGCAGCAGTCCGTCGGCCGATTCCTGGCCCGTCTCCAGATGCAGCCGCTGGCCGTTGCCCGCGCAGTGGTCGCAAAGGTCCTGGGCCACACCGATCACTTCCGTATACATCGGGTCGGACGTGTCGTGGGGAACGAATCCGATGTGCAGAGCCGCCACCTCGCAGCCCAGCAGCTTGGCGAAGTCGGCGATCTCCTTCATCTCGGCCGTGCGCTGGGCCCGCGTCTCGGGGGGGACCAGCCCCACGGTGCGAACCACCGTCGGGATGTCGGCGTAGCTCTCGCCCTCGAAACCGCCGAAAACGGCCGTGATCGTGATCCCCATCGCTTCGAGTTGGGCAAGAAATTCCTTTGCCCGCTGCGGGGTCCGGCTTTCCTTGGCCGGGGCATGAAGCTGGATCGTCGGGATCCCCAACTCCTGGGCCACTTCCAGCTTCACTCCCAAACCCGCGTCGATACTGGCAAAAACGCCGATGGGCCACTTGTCCACGAGATTCTCCTTGCTCGTCGTTGAAGCGGGCCAAGCGCGGCCCTATCCCCTTGCTAACAACCAGCCCCCTAGCATACCCGATTTGGGGGCGGTTGCAAGCAGTCGCGACGGGCACGTTTTGCCGGCGATCCTACGCCTTCTTGGCCGGCTCTTCCTGGGGGGCGAGCTTGGCGTCGATGAACTCGGCCTCCGGCGTGGCGTTCTCGTTCGGATCGAACCATTTCGGATTGAACTCGATCCGCTTGCCCTGTCGAGCGGCGATGTTCGTCGTCAGCGCGATTACCGCATCGCCCAGGGCCACCTTGGGATGGCAGCGGGGCTGGTTCTCGGGCGCCTGGTTGCGGATACACCACGCCCAGTGCTCGATCTCTTCGAGGTAGCCGCGGCTCACGTCGGGCTTGGTCACCGTCTCGCCGACGACCGCTGCTTGCGGGTCGCCGCTTTCCTGGGTGTCCAACGTCGGCCCCGAAGCGGCCGATTCAGTTACCTTGATCTTGCTGGCGATCGAGCCGCCAAACAACATCACGTCTCTCTCCTTCTCCAGGATCAGCGTTCCCTTGGTGCCCATCACCACTTCGCCGTAACCGCCGAAACCGTTGCCGTTGATCGACGAATACGTCACGCCGATCTTGTCCCGCGGATTGCTCTTGTAGTTGGCGCCGGGAAATTCGACGATGCAGTAGACGTGATCGTCCACGTCGCGGTCGGCGGGGAACACCGGCCGGTTCGAGGCCGCGGCCACCGTCAGCGGATTCTGCTTCTTACCGCCGTGCATGGCCGAGATAAAGATCCCCGCCGCGTCGAGTTGGTGACTTCCCAACTCGGCCATCAGGCCGCCGCCGGTGCGGTTGAACAGCCGCCAGCGGATCAGTTCGCCCATCGCCGGGATCTTTTCGGAATAGCCTTCCGAATAGGACTTATAGCCGTAATCCTCGGCTTTGCCCTTCTCATCGGCGCCTAACAGCACGGTGTCCATGATCTGAGCGTTCTTCTGCGCCACCTTCTTCGACCAGGCCTCGATATCCGCCGTCTTCCCGGCCTTCTTCGCCTCGGCGAGTTTCCGTTCCCAACTCTTCAGTTCGCCCACGAGCTTGGTCTCACCCGCGATGTCGCCGAAGCCGGGCGGTAGCGGCATTTTCCAGCTATCCTTGCCGGGCAGGTTGCCGCGGTGCCACTGGGCGCGAATGTAGTGGATATCACCCAGCAGGTTGTTCTGGATCGTATCCATCGCGTTGGCGTAAAGGATGTTGTAATGGCGCTGATGGCCGGTGACCAGGTATTTGTCTTCCTGGACGGAAACCCGGGCCATGTCCTTGCACTGGGCGATGGTCTTGCCCATCAGCTTCTCGGTCAAGACGTGCTTGCCCTTGCGCATGGCCGCGATGGCCGCTTCGGCGTGTAGATGCAAGGGCAGGGCGATGATTACCGCCTCGACGTCCGGGTTGTCCAGCAGTTCGTTGTAGTCCTGATAGACGGTGACCGTCTTCTTGGCTTCGGTCTCGTCTTTCCAGCCGTACTTCTTCAACAGCCCGCAACGGACTTTCTGCAGAGTGGGGCTGTAATGGTCGCCGTGGAAGGCGCGGTAGACATTGTAGGAGCGGATGTCGGCGATGGCCACAACCTGGACAAAGTCCGGGTTGATTGCCCCGATCAACACGCTCCCCTCGTCGCCGGTGCCAATGACACCCACGCGCACGGGATCGCCGACCGCTTTGCCGTAGCCGTAATAGAAAGCGCCCAGCCCGCCGCCGGAGACGACGCCCGCGGCGACGCTGCGCTTGAGAAAACTCCGTCGGGTCACGCCAATGGCGGCGTTGAAGTTTTCCTTGCCAATGGCTTTTTGTTCGTCGGTCAGGTTCATGTTATTTATCCTCCGGAAGGTCATTGTCTTGGGATTCTTCGTTCAGGACGTCGTCGATCGACGTGTCGGCCGGATCGCCGAAAATCTCTTCACTTTCGCCCGGTATATCGACGACGAATTCGATCGGTTCGTCGTCGTCCGCGGCGGGTGCGTCATCGATGGCGACGACGTCGGGTTTGCCCGCGCCTGTCTTCAGCGACAGGATCTCCTCGGCCGGCGAGGGCGGGAACTTCCGCGACTCGGGGCTCTGGGGTTGTTCCTCCTCTTCGTCCTTCTTACCGCAGCAGCAGCATCCGCGGCAAAGCGGTTTCAGGAGCTTGTTCCAGAGGAAATAGTCCAACCCACCCCAGGTGCCCACGGCCGTGGTGGCCAGGGCCAACAGGGCGAGCATCTCGATGAAGTTCTTGTTGATCAACAGGGCGTGGCCGGCGACCGGCGGTGCCGGTGGATAGATGCCGGGCCAGGCCGGTTGGGTCAAGATGACCGAGAACATGAACGCCGCGCCGCCGAGGCAGGCGAAATTCGTACCCAGCCCGAGGATCAGGCAAAGCCCGATGGCAAACAGCCCCCAGGTCACGGCGAAGTCCGTCAGCCGTGTCATGGTCCACGGTTCGGCGAAACGGCCCTTGGCCTGCTGGTCGTCGTCCAGCAGATCCCACAAGCCGGTCCGGTAGCCGGTGGACATGCTGTCCATTTCCGAAAGCCAGACCTTGACGTCCCTGCGCAACTCCTGCTGCTTGTCCCAGTCTCGCTTCTTCTGCTCGGGCGCGTTGTTGGTGATCTCGGCCTTCCGCTTCTCGAAACGATCCAGCGTGGCGAAATGCGTGCCAATCTCGATCAGGTAATCGTTCAAGTATTGCCGTAGCGACTGCTTGTACAGCCGGGCCAGGCGTCGGGCATCGGTTTGCTGCTCTTCGCTCAGGTCGTATTTCTCGGTAACTTCCGCCAGCAAGCTATCGCAAGCGTCGGCAAACGGCTGGCTGTCGACCGCGTCGGACACGACCAGCAGATCGCGACCGTTGAACTTCACCTTCTTCGCGAGGTACTTGCTCCGCGCGGGAGCCAAGCCGAGTTCGCTCTCGACAACGGTTACTTCGATCTCGTTCTCCAGATCGGGAATGATCGGCACGACCTTCTCCAGCGTAACCAGCGGGCTTTCCGCTGGCTTGGCCTCCTCTTTTCCGGCCTCCGGCGGCGTGTCGTGTGTTTCGATCAACGCGGCCAGCGCCTCGCGATACCGGGTTTCGATGTCGGCGATTGTGGTGAGACATTCCTTGCCGGCACCGTCCAAGACGACCTCCGGGCTTTTTTTCGCGTCCTCTTCGACCGAGGCGACGTACTCGACCAGCTTGGCACGATCGGTTGCCAGCAGGGCGAGCAATTCCGCTTCGTGGCTGATGTAGGCTTCTTCGGTGTCCGCCTTGAACAGGGCCAGTTTCTCGTCGTACGGCTTCTTCAAGGGGTCCAGTCGCAACTGGATTTCCGCCAAATCGGTCTTCAACGTCATCAGTCCCTCGGAGCAATCGGCACAGCCGGCACGCTCATCGCGATACGCGGCCATGGCCTCTTTCGCCGCCTCGATCCGTTGTTCGGCGGCCTTGAGTTCCTCGCTGTCGCGGATGGTGGCCAGCTTCTCAGCCGTTTCGGCAACCTTGATCTCGCGAGCGTCTTTAGCGGTGGCCAACGCTTGCTCCGATTCGATCAGTTTTGCGCGGGCCGGCCCTATCTTTTCTTCGGCACCCTCCTCTTTTTCATCAATCGCCTTCTTCAGGGCAATCACAATCTCGCGTTGGGCAAGCATTTCCTCGGTCAGTTGATTGCACTGCGCGTCGAGTTCGACGGTCGACTCCTGGGCAACGACCGTGCATTGGGCCATGACGTAATCGAAGGCGTCGTCAAACGTCTTTTCTTCCTGGGCGAGTTTGCCTGTCAACACTTTCCATTGCTTGGCCGTTTCCGCTTCGTAGGCCTTGATCTCGCGGTTCTTCAGATCCAACTCGCGTTTGACGGCCCGATAGTCCGCGTACTCGTCGTCGACCTTGATGCCGTAAGCGTAGAACCGGGCGGCCAGCGACTTCTCGACCGCAGCCCGGGCTTTCTCCCATTGCTTCAAAACGCCGTCTGGCGTGACCGACTTGACGAGCTGCAAGCGCTCGCGGCCGTCGATGTCGTTGGCTAGCTTGTAGAACAGCGGCGCGGCGGGTCCTTTGGCCTGCGTGAGAAACGGCTCGGCCGAGAATTTGTCGGCGTGTTTTACCTTCCACACTCCCTCGTATAGGAAGTGCGTTCCAAGGCCCAGCCGCAACGCCACCAGGGCGACGACGGTAGCCATACCGATGGTATACTTATTGCCTTTCAGGGGAGCCTCCTTCGCCCTTGCCGATGGTCACGGGCGTTTCGCGGGGAAATTGTGCGGTCACCAAGGTGGGAAATACGATCAACCTCCGACGACTGACCACGCGTAAGGTGGGGGTGCGCCGACGGCAAATTGTCAGGTTCGGTTGTGCCTCTTCTTTCAATTGTAATCATTGTCCGGCTGCTCAACCACTACGCTTTACGCCCTTTTTGCAATCGCGTCAGCTTACCAGAGCGACGATGCTGGAGGCCTTTTCTCGTTCCATGGTTCTTTCTGGGGGGGCATAACGTCCCATGGGCAAGCCGGCTTTCGGCGATGCCGTAACGTGTTGTGCCGTAATCGTTTAGGCGGGATTGCTCATGGTAACCCGAAGCGTAAGCGAGGAAGACTTCTTGCAGGTCCTCGCTTACGCTTCGGGTTACCATGAAACGCGATGTCGCCATTTCCCAGGTCCATTCACACCCGAGATCTACGCACCCGCGCCCTAAACAGCCGCCCCCTCCGCTGCTAACATGGACGATTCACCATCGATCTTCCCCAGCGGTCCACTTATCGGAGCCATACCAGACGCCATGCGAATCGTTCTGTGCTACCCGGTCGAGTCACGTCACTGCCAGCAGATCTCCGCCGCGATGCCCTCGGCCGAGGTCGTCGACGCCGGCCAGGAAGGTGTTGCCGAAGCGCTCTTTTCGGCCGACATCTATTGCGGCCACGCCAAAGTGCCCGTCGACTGGGATCGTGTGATCGCCCAAGGCCGATTGCAGTGGATTCAGTCGTCGGCCGCCGGCATGGACCATTGCCTCGTGCCGTCGGTCATCGAGTCGCCGATCCCGGTGACCAGTGCCTCGGGGGTCCTGGCTGAACAGGTGGCCGAGCATACGACCGCTCTGGTGACGGCCTGGTTTCGCAGCCTGCCGGTCTTCTTCCGGGCTCAGCAGACCAAGGAATATATTCGCCGTCCGACGCGCGACTTTAGCCGCAGCACCGTGGGGATCGTCGGTTTCGGGGGGGTGGGTCGCCGAGTGGCGCGCGTGTTGGCGCCGATGGCTGGCCGGATTCTCGCCACCGACGTGTTCCCCGTCGACCGGCCCGAGTGGGTCGAGGCCCTGTGGAACGCCGATCGATTGGACGACCTGCTGGAGGCCGCCGACGTGGTGATCCTCTCGGCACCCCTGAACGACCTGACCGACGGGATGTTCGGCGCCGCGCAGCTCGGGAAAATGAAGCCCGACGCCCTGCTGGTCAACGTCGGACGCGGCAGACTCCTGATCACCGACGACTTGGTGTCGGCCCTGCAATCCGAGCAGATCGCCGGGGCGGTCCTCGACGTGGCCGACCCCGAACCGTTGCCGCCGGAGCATCCGCTGTGGGCTCGGCCCGACGTGATCATCACCCCCCATGTTGCAGGGCAGAGTGTCCGGCGGATCGACAATATGACCAATTTCTTCTGCGAAAACCTGCGTCGCTGGCAGGAGGACCGCCCGTTGATGAACCTGCTGACCGAGAAACGGCTGGGATTCCCCATTCGCCAGGCGGGAATCCCGGGCTGGGGGGAGGATGCTCTGGACGGGCAGCCGGGATGTCCGATAAGATAATCGCTCCGAAGAACGACTACCGGTTGGGACCCCGCGAGGCCGGCACATGGCAACGACTACGTTTCTTGATCGTGCGGCAACCCATTCACTCGGCGGCGAGCCGGCGGTCGGTTGCTGCCCCGCCCTGTTGAAGCGATATCAGGATATCCTCGACCATCAGCGTCTCAACTGGACCGAGCACCACCGGCTGATCCGGCTGTTGGGTTCCGGTGGGCAAGGCATGGTTTACCTGAGCGAACGTCGCGGAACGGACAATTTCACGCTCCCGGTCGCGCTGAAGATCTTCTCCCCGCTGCGCTACGAAACCGAAAGCCGCTACGACGAAGCGATGGGCCGTATCGCCCAGGTCGCCGCCCGGGTGGCCCAAATCCAGCAGGACAACCTGCTGGACGTTCACAATTGGGTCGATCGCAGTCGCATTCGGCTGATGGTGATGGAATGGGTCGACGGGTTCGATCTCTCTCGGCTGTTGACCCATCAGATGCTCGAGCGCGTTCGAGCGCGGGTGAGCATCAAGCGCTGGGATTACCTCAACAACGTGATCGTCACGGCCGGACCGGTCCAACCGCGGATCAAGCCGGGGGTGGCGATGGCCGTGGTGCGCGACTGCCTGGCGGCGTTGGCGGCGTTGCACCGCGAGGAGATCGTTCACGGCGACATCAAGCCGTCGAACATCATGTTGAAGCGTACGGGCAACGCGAAGATCGTCGACCTGGGGTCGGCCTTCGAGTTGGACAACGCTCCGCCGCAGCGCACCTGTACGCCGGTGTACGCCGCGCCGGAAGTGCTTGAGGGAGGCGAGTCTTCGCCGCGATCCGATCTGGCCAGTCTGGGATACGTGCTGATCGAAATGCTCTCCGGCAAGCCGCCGTTTGAGGGGGCGGTGACCCTCCGCGATCTACTCGAGGCGAAGCGGTTCCTCGGACAGAGGCTCCCAAGCATCCTCCCCCAAGAAATCGTCTGCAACAAGCTGCTGATGAACTTCTGCCTGGGGCTGATTGCCCCGGACCCGATGCGCCGGTTCCCCAGCGCCGAGGCGGCCGATCTGGTCAAGGAGGGCGCCGCCAGTTTCCACCGGCAGTTGATCAAAGGCGATTTGGCCAGCGAATACGACAACGAGATCCGCTTGTGGCTGGAGGAGTTGCAGGAATTTGAAACGCGGGAAGAAGAGCCGGGAAGTACGCCGGAGAAGTAAGCAGGTTACGGCTGGTAGCTACGGTCGCCAGACCGTGGATGCACCGCTCAAAAACCACGGTCT
>CAYUIQ010000049.1:0-41571 GCA_964444795.1 uncultured Planctomycetaceae bacterium | reverse complement strand
CCGGAGACCCTCCTTGACACGAAAGGCTCTTTCAGGGAGGGGACACGAACCGATTTTGGACGTTTAAGCAATTTAGGCGGACGGCTGGTTTTCTTGGGACGGAGGACACGACCGATGGCTTGTTCCAGACGATCCACGAATGTGGTGGTTCCAAGCGGATGACCGGTGGAAGAAAATGGGGCCGGGCAGCACTTTCCCGTGTGTGAGGAAAGACCACCCGACCCCGTGTAGCGCATAAGACGCTACGGTACCTATTGGGTATCTATCCGCGACGAACACGCCGCGCGACGGAGCGCGCGCAAAGGCACATCGCGAGAGAGTACTTTCAAACTAAAAGACAAGCGCCAATGGATGCCGGGCGGCCCCATACACCAGAGAAGAATTCCGAAAAGCTGCCGAAACGGCGGGCCACCCTTTCACTACCGGAATTCTACCCGCTTATCGGCCGATAGGGAAGCGCGGTTCCGCCAGAAAGCCGCGACGCAGCCGAAACGGCCGCTCGCCATCCCGCACTGTCCTCCAAAAGCACGCAGATTACCATCGCGCCGTCCGTTCTCCGGTCCACGAGGCCATGGACGGGAACTCTCTGGTGGTAGCCATCGACCGACAGCGCGTCGCCACCGCCGCGCGTATCACGTCCAACGCCCCGGCGCATCACGCCCAACGACCCGCGTCGACCAGCGCCGCAAGCTGCGGGATGAGTCGACGAATGGCGCGCCCGCGATGGCTCAAGCAGCCTTTGACCGCCGGCCCAAATTGGCCGAACGAACGGTGATACTCGACGACCTCGAACAGCGGATCGTAGCCGAACCCGTGGGTTCCTCGCGCCTCGGTCAGTATGCGTCCGCGACAGTAGGCTTCGATCTCGGCGCAGATCTTTCCCGAGGGATCACTGAGGGTCGCGTGACACACGTACCCGGCCGTGCGACGCTCGGCGTCGACGTCGCGCAAGGCCTCCAGGAGCTTCCGGTTGTTCGACTCGTCGGTGGCCTGGGGGCCGGAGTATCGAGCCGAGAAGACTCCGGGGGCTCCGTCCAGCGCGTCGACCGCCAGCCCGCTGTCCTCGGCAAGTACCCAACGGCCCAAGTGCCGGGCCTGCTCGGTCGCTTTGGCGGCGGCGTTGGCGGCAAACGAATCGCCTTCCTCGGCCACGGAGAGGGCTTCGGGGAAGTCGGCCAAGGTGGTGATTTCCAGACCCACCGCGTCGAGCAGGCGGATCAACTCCTGGGCCTTCTTGCGATTGGCGGTGCCCAGGACGAGTTGCGGTCGGGAGGCCATCGATATCTACCGCATTCCCAGGATGCTATTGCGATTCAACGTCGCACTGGCCGGGCGCCGCGGCACGTAGACCGGTTGCGGCTGCAGGTCAAAGGGTATTCCCAGCAACGTCTTGGGTTGCGATCCGAGTGCGCCGGAAAACTGGCCCAGCGCAACGTTCGTCTCGGCCCCGAATCGTTTCATAATGGCATGAACGGCCGGATTGATTTCCGTCTTGCCGTCGGTCCGGGGCGTGCCGACCGAATTGAAACTACCCACGGTGACCAGACTGGCCTTCCGGTCGTGAAACTCGTAGGCCTCGTAGCCTTTTTCCCGCAGGGCCATCGTCAGCGTGTGTGCCTTGACGGCCGCGTCAGCCAGACGGCTCCCCTTGGCTGTCCGCCCGATATTGGCCGATTGAATCTCTGTCTGATTCATCGTGGTTCGGCCGGTAAAATGGGCAACCTGAACCGTATACTTGCCCGGACAATCGAGCAGGTTGTGCTCGACGCCCTCGTTCATGTCGATCACCATTTTGTCGATCCCGGCGGTCTGGTTGAAGTACTCCTGGGGAATCAGTGGGTTGGGTGTCATCATCGCCCGACCCAGAGGCCCTCGCTCCTTCTTCGCATTACCCTTCACCTCGTGGACCTTGTCCTGCCACGCCCGCATCCGACCCAGAGTGCGTGTGGTTCGTTGGCCTTCCTTCAACTCCATGCACGCGGGATAGATGTTGTATTTCAGTCTCTCCAGCACGCGTTGCGCCTCGGGATCATCGGCGTCCATATAGTCGCCGATCAGGATGGCAACTTCCCGAATCTTGGATTGGCGGTACCGCCCGATCCTCGGCGCGCCGTACGGATCGATTCCCAACGCCTGAACCGTTTTCTCCAACTCGAACTGTTTGACATACATGTAAGCCTTCAACTTGTAGCGGCCCCGCAGTTCATGAACCAGCGTCTGGGCTTCGTCCTCGTCCCCTTCGCCGGAGAACGAACAAACCTTAATCAACCAGGGGCCGTTTTCCTCGGCCAGAAGATAGGGCTTGTTCGGATCGTTTTCCACGCTGTTGGCTGAGAACAGCCGATCCAGCGGTGACTGCCCGGCGGCCGTCGAAAATAGACCGCCGATCAAAAGGGCCGTCATCGTCACCAAACAAGTCACCCGTAGTGTATTCATCATGTCCTCCAGGGAGGGGGGTGCGACGAAACATCGCGCGGACACTGCCCCGGGATCGGAGAGTCGTGGGGCAAAATAGGCGGGGCGGAGTCTAGCAAATCCACGGCGGGCACGCCAGGGCGATATTTGCACATCTGCAGCGGCATCTCACGACACCCGGATTTGTGGGTGCTTGTGCCACGGCCTCCAAGCAAGCGGTGGCACACATTTCCGTCAGTGTCCCCCTTCTTCACCGGGCTGCTAACCCGGCTCGCATACCAACCGATCGCCGTCCAGTCGAGATGCGATCACGTCGACGAGTTGGCCGATCTGGCCGGTGGTCCCGGGGAGTTCGGCCGGAATATATCGCTCCGAGGTCCCCTGCAAATAGCCCGGACGTCCCGGCGCGACCGATTCGACCAGCACTTGCAGCCGATCCCCACACAGACTCTCGAAAAAAGATGTGCGGAGCCGGCGACCGATCTGGGCCAAGTTGGCAGCCCGCTGTTGCTTCAACTTCTCGGGCAGTTGGTCGGGCATGTCGGCCGCCGCGGTCCCCGGTCGCCGGCTGAATCGGAATACGTGGATCTTCGAGAATCCCACCTCTTCCACCACCCGGCAGGTGTCGGCGAAATCGGCGTCCGTCTCGCCGGGAAACCCGACGATCACGTCGGTCGTTAGCGCCGGCCGGCCCAGCGCTCGGCCGATCTGGCGGCATTGCTCGACAAACTGTGCGGCGCTGGTTCGGCGCCGCATTCGCCGCAACACGGCATCGGAGCCGCTCTGCATGGAAAGGTGCAAATGGGGGCAAATACGATCGGGCCGATCGGCCAGCGCGTCGAGCAAGTCGGGCGTCACTTCGGCCGCCTCCAGACTCGACAGCCGCAGCCGAAACTCCCCTTCCAACGCCGCGATGCTCCGCACCAGTCCCGCCAGATTGGTACGCCGATCATCCGACGCGCGATCCACGCCATAGTGGCCCAGATGGATGCCCGTGAGCACGATCTCCCGATGTCCGCTTTCCACCAGACGACCGATCTCGGCCAGCACGTCATCGGCCGGGCGGCTGACCAACTCGGGTCGAACCGTCGGGATAATGCAGTAGGCACACTGCATTTGGCATCCGTCCTGCACCTTCACGTAGGCCCGATGACGGGTGCTAAACGTCGAAATACCCGAGGGAACGTCGCTCAGGCCGAATCGGGCCAGCAGATCGGGTAACCGGGCCTTGTCGGTCACGACCTGTGCGACGCCCGGCAATTGGGCGACTTCCTCCGCCGCCCGAGTGGCGTAGCATCCCATGACGACGATTTCCGCGTGGGGATTCTGTCGGCCAAGCTGCCGAATCGCCTGGCGGCTCTTTCGATCCCCCTCGATCGTCACAGTACACGTGTTGACCACGCACAGGTCGGCCTCTTCCCCGTCGGTCGCCTCCCGGTAGCCGGCGCGCACCAATCCTTGACGGACGTATTCCGTTTCATATTGATTGACCTTGCAGCCGAGGGTCACTGTCTTGAGCGTAGGCATGGGGAGCGGCTTCTTCTACTCGGCGTTACAGAATACGCGTACGATGGCCCTCCGAGGCCGTCGGAAAGGTTCGCTTCTTTCACGGCGACGGCCTCGGAGGGCCATCGTACGGGTTTTGAGACAGCGGCCGCCCTACTCCCCCGGCATCGCCTCGATGGTTGCCCACATCGAGCCCAGACAGCCGTCGATCAGATCGTCCTTGCCGTAGGCGTGAATCTGGTCGCGGTTCAACTCGGCGTGCTCCCGGGTCGTGGTCAACACGATGACCCGGCCGCGAGTGTCCACCTCGAGGGCCATCTGGTAGCCTTTCTCCGCGGGATGACCGAACAGGCTCATCAGCATGGCGATCACGTAGGCATACGTGTGGTCGTCGTCGTTCCAAAGAATCACATGATAGCGCGGCTGTCGCTTCGGCCTCGCATCTTGCCGACGACGTCGTACGGGCTCGACGACCGGCTGCTCGATGCTTTTTTCCGGCGTTCCCGCCATGGCCCATCCCCACAATTCCTGGAAAGCGATTCTCGACCCGGATGGTCCGCTCACCTTGGCTCCATTATATTGTACCAGGGAGGGGCAAGTGAAGATCCCAAGCAAGTTGCCCATGCAAGTCATTTGTTTCCAGGAAGATCCGAATCCATGCCCACGATCGACCAGTACCTCGACGCCAACAGCCAACGGTTCGAGGAAGAGCTTATCCAGTTTCTCCAAATTCCCAGCATTAGCGCCGACATGGCCTGTTCGGCCGACATTCGGCGAGCGGCCGCATGGGTCGCCGACCAATTCGATCGGTTGGGCTTTGTCACCGAAACCATGGAGACCTCCGGTCATCCGCTGGTTCTTGCCGAGTCGCCTACCGTGGCGGGGGCTCCGACGGTCTTGGTCTACGGCCATTACGACGTGCAGCCGGTCGAGCCGCTGGAGGCCTGGATCTCCCCCCCATTCGAGCCGACCCGACGCGACGGGAACCTCTACGCTCGGGGGGCAACCGACGACAAGGGCCAACTGCTGACCCACATCAAGAGCGCCGAAGCCTGGCTGGCGAGTGAAGGACGCCTGCCGGTCAACCTCAAGTACATTATCGAAGGAGAAGAAGAGGTCGGCAGCGAAGGGCTGGAGAAGTTTCTGGTGGAAAACGCACGGCGGATGGCCTGCGACTGCGTGGTGATTAGCGACGGGGCCCAATTCGCGCCCGGTCAGCCGGCCATTAACTACGGCCTTCGCGGCATCGCCTATTACGAACTCCTCCTGCGGGGGCCCAACCGGGACCTGCACTCCGGCTCGTTCGGCGGGGCAATCACCAACCCGGCCAATGCGCTGGCCCGGATGCTGGCCGCGCTGGTCGACGACACGGGCAGAATCCGTGTACCCGGGTTCTACGATGACGTCTTGCCGCTTTCGGCGGCCGAACGCGAGCAGTTGGCCGCGTTGCCGTTTGATGAAGCCGAGTTTCTCACGACCAACGGCGTGACCGGGGCGACGGGTGAGCTGGGCTATACGGTGTTGGAACGGCGTTGGGTTCGCCCCACCTGCGATATATGCGGCCTGTGGAGCGGCTATCAGGGCGAGGGAGCCAAGACCGTCTTGCCGGCCATCGCGGGGGCCAAGTTCAGCTTCCGCCTGGTCCCCAATCAGGACCCCCGGAAGGTGACCGAAGGACTGCGGCAAATGCTCACCGAAGCGTGTCCGCCGGGTATCGAGATGGAGCTGGTCGAGCACCACGGCGCGCCGGGCGTGCTCGTTCCGCCGGAGAGCCCGTACGTGCAGGCCGCGGCCCGTGCCATTGAGGATGCTTTCGGCCGTCCGCCCGTTTTCACCCGGGAGGGCGGGTCGATTCCCATCGTTTCGACCTTTCGCGAAACCCTTGGAGCCGATACGCTACTGATAGGTTGGGGCCAAGACGACGACAACACACACAGCCCCAACGAGAAGTTCTCCCTGGCCGATTTCCACCGCGGCATCCGCGCCAGCGCGCGGCTGTGGGCCGAGTTGGGCAAGATTGGGAAGTAAGCGCGTTTCCTCTCCCTTTGGGAGAGGACGGCGAGCGCAGCGAGCCAGGTGAGGGCCGTTGGCGCAAGGAAGAGGTCATCAACAACCCAGAGTCCGAAGGCCCTCACCCCAACCCTCTCCCAGAAGGAGAGGGGGCCTTTACTACCCACCACAACCACCAACCAACCCCCACCCGCCATGCTCGACGCCAAATACATCGCCCAAAACGCCGAACTCGTCCAAGAGAACTGCACCAATCGGGGCGTCACCGCCGACGTCGGCCGATTCGTGCATCTCGAAGCCCGGCGAAAGTTGCAACAGACCGAGGTCGAACAACTCAACCGTCAGGCCAACGACGTCTCCAAGTCGATCGGCAAGACGAAGGACCCCGACCAACGGGAAGCCCGAAAGGCCGAGGGACGACGTCTGCGCGAGCAGAAGAGCGAACTGGAAAAGCAACTCGATGAAATCGTCGCCGAGCTGAAGTCGATTCGAGCCGGTATCCCAAACATGTCGCATCCCGACGCGCCGATCGGGAAAGACGACAAGGCCAACCTCGAGTTGTTCCGCGGCAAGACACCCGCGCCGCAGTTCGATTTCCCGGTGGCCGATCACGTCGAGTTGGGCGAGCGGCTCGATCTGTTCGACTTCGAGGCCGGCGCCCGGGTTGCCGGGCATGGGTTCTACTTCCTTAAGAACGATGCCGTGCGACTGGAATTGGCCCTGCAACATTACGCCCTCGACGTGCTCAGCCGCGAGGGGTTCACGCCCACGGCCACGCCCGACCTGGCCAAGAACTCGGTCCTCGAAGGCACCGGTTACATTCCCCGCGGGCCGGAAACTCAGATCTACAGCATCGAGAACGCCGACCTCAGCCTGGTGGCCACGGCCGAGATCACGCTGGGCGGTTGGCTGGCCGGGCAAACCGTCGATGCCGAAGAACTGCCGATTAAGATGTGTGGCATCAGCCATTGTTTCCGCACCGAGGCCGGCGCGCACGGCAAAGCGACTCGCGGGCTGTATCGCGTGCATCAGTTCACCAAGGTCGAGATGTTCGCCTTCACGCTCCCCGAAGACAGTGAGGCAATGCTCGATCATTTCCGCGATTTGGAATGCCGGCTGTTCGACGGCTTGGGGATTCCCTATCGGGTGGTCGACACGGCCACGGGCGATCTGGGCGGTCCCGCCTACCGCAAGTTCGACCTGGAAGCCTGGATGCCCGGCCGGGGCGAAGCGGGCGAGTTCGGCGAAGTGACGAGCACCTCCAACTGCACCGACTACCAGGCCCGGCGGTTGGACATCCGCTATCGCACCAAGGGGCAAAAGGGCACCAAGTTTCTCCACACGCTCAACGGAACGGCCATCGCCATCAGCCGCGCGTTGATCGCCGTACTGGAAAACTACCAGCAAGCCGACGGCTCGATCGCTGTGCCCGAGGTCTTGCAGGCGGTGATGGGCAAGGAGACGATTGTGCCGATGGGGTGATGGAAATAATCGGATCGGCCATCCAGCCCCCGGCTTTGCCGGGGGGCCGCGTCCCAAGAACCAAGGAGCGTGCCATGCCTTCCGCCTGGAAATGGTTGACGATGGCGGTTTTCCTGCTGTCGGCCGTTCTCGCCACGCCCGCGATGGCCCAGCGGTTCGTGCTGGAGATTCCCGGCGCGCCGTCGGCGACGTCGACCGCCGTGCTCGAAGGCCGGCAACTGCAAATCGTTACGCCCGAGGGGCGGCGTTTCGTCTACCAGCGGCAGGCCGATCTCGATACGCAAGAGGCCGGAGAGCGACTTTTCGGATTCTACTGCGAGCAGGCCGATCAGTACGTGCTTTGGCCGGCCGGAGGAACCGGGCCGATGTGGATCGGAACGGCGATTCGGGGCAAGGTCAACTGGCATCAGAGCAAAATGCGCGCGCGGCCCGTGCCGCCGGCTGCCGGTGTCGGACCTCCAGCGCAACCCGGCGCCGTCGACATGCCCCGCGACGCAGGGCAGGCTCCTCCCCCCGCCGGTCCCATGGCCGCCGCCGTATTCCGGCAGGGCGACGTGTTGGTCGTCGCCCGGATCGACACCGGCGGACATCTCCATTTCTACCAACGCCGGCAAGCCGCTTGGCATCACACTCCGGCAACCGTCGCCACCGGGCTCGTACCGGGAGCGCCGCTGCTGCTTCTGGCCGACGGGCAATCGGAACTGCCGCGGGTCTATACGGTCAGCACCGAGGGAAATCTGATCGAGATCGCCGGTGGCACCCGCCTGCGCATCGTCAGCGAAGCGCCGGGCCCGGTATTTGTACCCGGCACGCATTTGGCCACCCTTGGCTCGGGCGAAACGGCTCGGGCGTATGCCGTCGACCGGCACCGCCGCCTCTGGGAGTTGGACCTCATCGCGGGCCGGCACCGGTTGGTCGATTCCACGCCCGGGATGTTCGATGCGGGAGTGCCGCTGGCGGCGGTCGAATCGGCTGACCACGAGCTTTTCTTGATCGACGTGCGCGGAAATATCGTGCGCTATGTGTATTCGGTCGCGGCCGGCCGCTGGTCGGCGGCTCAGTTTGTCAGCGGCGGGTTCCTCTCCGGCGGAAGCGTGACCGCCCGGTTCGTGCATCGAGAGGACCGCGAGGGTTTCCTTTACATTGCCGCCGTGGCCACCGACGGCCATTGCCACGTTCTGAGCTCGGCGGGGCGCCGGTGGAGCTCGATCGCCGCCCGGCAACTCAGTCTGCCGCCGGGCATTCCGCTGGCTGCCGAAGAAACGACCGACACGCAGGTCTTCTCGATGGTACAAACTGACGGCACGTGGGTCGAACTGCAGCGACAGGGCGGCTCCTGGCAAGCGGCCGCCGTAGCCGAGGGGTTTCCCGTCGGAACGGCCGTTGCAACCGCCTCGGCCGACGAGGGTTTCGCCGTCGACGCCACGGGAAAGCTCGTTGCCGCGGCGCGGACCACCGCCGGCTGGCAATGGCAGGTGTTGATACCCGGCGACGAGCCGGCACCGCGGTTGGAAGATCGGCTCGTTCGCGACGGTTCGGCCCTGCCGCCGGTCACGGCCACGCTGGTCAATACGCACCAAGAGGAGTTGCTCGTGCGCATCTATGATGTGCGTAACCCGGGCAAACCGGTCCAGCACACGATCAAGCCGGGGCAATCGGTGCGGCAGGTGTTTCATCGCGACCCGGGCGGCGAGATGGTCGAGACGCATCTGGTACACGACGCCCTGGGACATCTCGTGCAGCAGGAGTACGTCTATCCGATCCCGCCGCAGGTGCTCTATACGGCGGTCGTGCATCTCAATCGGGTGACGTCGCGTTACATCGACGCCCGGCCGAACAAACCCGCCAACGCCCTGCCCGACTTCGCCAATCGATCGCTGGTGAGCTTGGGCGTGTTTCCCATTCCGCCGGGTGATCTGCTGCGGCAGGGCCAACAGATCGACGTGTACGGCCAGGCCAAGAACCAGCGCAACCCGGGCGCCACGGCATGGTTCGGTACGGCCCGGCGGCCGAATTGAGGAGGGAAGTGGGTGCCACTGGCATTTTGCCAGTGCTTCTTCGTTCGCAGCTTGCACTCGAAAGCGACCAAAACACACTACGCGAGTCGATCGCCTTGAAGCGACGCAGTACCTTGCAGCCGTCGCCAATCCACGTCCGATTCCCGGGCGCCGGAGTTGATCGACGATTTGGCTCGTCTTGGTTAGGCTGGGTACAAGCTACGAGTCCAAGAAGCACTGGCGAGACGCCAGTGACACCCGATTCATCCCATCATCCACGACAAACGACTAAGAACCGACCAACGCGAGGACGCCCGTGACTGTTCCTTTGACTCTACTCGACTCGGCCGATCCCGCGCTCTACGAGATCATCACCCGGGGCCCAGGTCCGCGGGGTAAATTACCCCTGTCGGCCGACATGTTGCGTAATCGGCCCAGCGGCGATGCCTTCGGCATGACCGAAGACGCGGGCATGGGGTGGGACCCCCACGCGCTGGCCGGGCCGCAGTATCTCATGCTCAGCACGCTCGGCGGAATCCGCGGCGACGACGGGCGGCCGATCGCGCTGGGGTTTCACACGGGCCACTTCGAGCTTGGCGTGGCGATGCACGCGGCGGCCGAGCGGTTCCGAGAAGCCGGGGCCGTGCCCTATGCGGGCCATTGCTCCGATCCGTGTGACGGCCGCACTCAGGGTACGCCCGGCATGTTCGAGAGCCTCGCCTATCGCAACGACGCGGCCACCGTCTTTCGCCGCCTCGCCCGGTCGATTCCCACCATCCGCGGCGTGCTCGGCGTGGCGACCTGCGACAAGGGGCTGCCGGCGATGATGATGGCCTTGGCCAGTCTGAAGTCATTACCCTCGGTCTTGTTGCTCGGCGGAGTCACACTGCCGCCGACCGACGGCGAGGACACGGGCAAGATCCAATCGATCGGTGCCCGATTTGCCCAGGGCGAGTTGAGCCTGGAAGACGCCTCGGTGTTGGGATGCCGCGTGTGCGCGTCGCCCGGCGGGGGCTGTCATTTCCTCGGCACGGCGGCCAGTGCGCAGGTGGTGGGCGAAGCACTGGGGATGGCACTGCCCCACTCGGCCCTGGCTCCCTCGGGCCAGCCGATCTGGCTCGATATCGCCCGCCGCAGCGCCGATACGCTGATGTCATTGAACGATCGGGGCGTAACCACCGGCGATATCCTGTCCGACGCGTCGATCCGCAACGCGATGGTCGTCCATGCGGCCTTCGGCGGTTCGACGAACCTGCTGCTGCACTTGCCGGCGGTGGCCTTCTCCGCCGGATTGCGACGTCCGACGGTGGACGATTGGACCGAAATCAACCGCCGCGTGCCGCGCCTGGTCGACGTTTTGCCCAACGGCCCGAAGAATCACCCCACCATCCGCGCCTTTCTGGCCGGCGGCGTGCCCGAGGTGATGCTCGAACTGCGGAAGATGGACCTCCTGGAACTCGACGCGATGACCGTCACGGGACTTACCGTGGGCGAAGTGCTCCGGTGGTGGGAGACGTCACCGCGGCGTGCCGCGTTGCGACAGCGCCTGCAAGAGGCCGACGGCGTCGACCCGGGCGACGTGATCATGACGCCCCAGCGGGCGCGCGAGCTGGACGTGACCAGTACCGTCTGCTTTCCTCGGGGAAATCTGGCTCCCGAGGGCTCGGCCATTAAGAGCACGGCCATCGATCCCCGGGTGGTCGATCCCGACGGCGTTTACCGGAAGACGGGCCCCGCGCGGGTGTTCACGCGCGAGGTCGACGCCATCGCCGCGATCAAAGGTCAGGGCGATCGCCCCTTGCAGCCGGGCGACGTGTTGGTATTGATGGGTCGCGGTCCGGCCGGGGCGGGTATGGAAGAGATCTATCAGATCACCGCCGCGCTGCGTCATCTCTCCTGGGGACACGAGGTGGCCGTGGTGACCGACGCCCGATTTTCCGGCGTCAGCACCGGCGCCTGCATCGGCCTGGTCGGTCCCGAGGCGCTGGCCGGCGGTCCGTTGGGCAAAGTACGCGACGGCGACCGGATCCGCATCACGGTCGATCGCAACCGTCTCGAAGGGAGCGTCGACTATATCGGCGACGGCACGAATGAGTTCGATCCGGAAACCGCCGCGAAGATCCTCACCGATCGTTCCCCACACGCCGACCTCACCCCCGATCCCGAATTACCCGACGAAACGCGTCTCTGGGCGGCCCTGCAACACGCCAGCGGCGGCACCTGGAGCGGCTGCGTCTACGACGTCGACCGGATCGTCGAACAACTCGAAGCTCGTGTACGGCGGACAGCGGATTCCTGACGTGCCACACATTGAAGGTGAACGAATGAGCATTCCACGGATTTTTCTCGCCGTAACTGTCGTGCTGGCGTATGCCATGGCGACACAGGCACAAGACCAAAGGAGTCCTGTCCCCAGTGCCGCAGCCCAGCGGAAGGCTTTGACGCTTGTGCGGGAGGTGTACGAGAGCCAATACGCCGAGGCGAAAACGCCTGGTCGGAGAGAATCGCTGGCCGGCGAGATGCTCAAGCGCGCCCGGGAGACGGCCGACTTGCCGAACAAGTACACGCTGCTGCGCGTGGCCCGGGATCTGTCGATTCAAGGCAACGGGACCACGGCGTTTCTGGCCGTCGATGAAATGGCCACAACGTTCCAGATCGATCGTCTGGCGATGAACACCGATGTGCTGGCCCAATTGGCTGCCATGGCGAAGACTTCGTTGCATAACAAGGCCGTTGCGGAGAAGGCCGTCGAGTTGATCGAGCCGGCGTTGGCCGCCGACAACTTCACGCTGGCAGGCCGGTTGGCCGACCTCGGGCTGACGACCGCGGAGAAGAGCCGTAACGCTACGCTGCTGAAACAACTCGCTGCGCTCGGTGACGAAGTCCAAGATGCCGCCGCGGCTTATGCTACGGTAAAGGTCGCGCTGGCGGTCCTCCAGGCAAAGCCGACCGACCCGGATGCGAATCTTGCGGCCGGCAAATACTACTGTTTCCGCAAAGGCGACTGGGACAGCGGGCTGCTCATGCTGTCGCTGGGTAGCGAAGCGGCGTTGAAGGACGTGGCGATCAGAGAGATCGAGGGCGCGCCCGACGTGGCCGACCAGATGGCTTTGGGCGACGGCTGGTGGAGCTTGGCCGAGACGGCCTCAGGAGACGAGAAGAGTGCCATGCTGCTGCGGGCTGGCCGATGGTACAAAACGGCGGAGACGAAGCTAACCGGCCTCGACAAGGCGAAGGTCGGAAAGCGTTTGGAGGAGATTGCCAAGATCGGCGGAATCGGCGATGTCACCGCAGTGACCTCGATCGCCGGCTCGGGCTGGGACGTAGCGAATTCGGAGCTTCTCGGGACACTTGAAGGACACACCGCCCATGTGTGGGCGGTTGCCTTCAGCCCGGACGGCAGAGTTGTGGCGTCGGCCGGTGGGGATCACAAGATAGGGCTTTGGGACGTGGCCACCGGACGACTTCGCAGAACGCTTGAAGGACACGAAGACCAAGTGCGCTGGGTGGCCTTCAGTCCGGACGGCAGGATCTTGGCCTCGGCAAGCCAAGACAAGACGATCAAGCTGTGGGACGTGCGCTCGGGCCGACTTCGCGGCACGCTCCGGGGACACACCGGCCGCGTGCGGTCCATTGCCTTCAGCCCGGACGGCAAGCTGTTGGCCTCCGGAGGACTCGACGAGGCGTTGAGATTCTGGAATCCGATCACGGGACAGCCCGGCCGGACGATCATCGCCCAGAAGGAGGGACACAACGGGGTCGGGTTCATCGCTTTCAGCCCGGACGGCGCGATCCTGGCTTCGGGCAACACTCACGGGCCACACCGCTTTGGTGTCCACGGTCGCTTTCAGTCGAGATGGCAAGGCACTAGCCTCGGCAAGCGACGACGGAACGATTCGACTCTGGGACGTTGCGACCGGACAACTCCAAGCAACGCTGACGGGGCACGCGGGTGCCGTGCGCTGCGCGGCCTTCAGCCCGGACGGCAGAATCCTGATCTCGGCGGGTCATGACAAGACGATCAAGCTCTGGGGGCGGCCCGGAAGAGAACCATGATGGCGGCCCTCATTACACACAAATCGTCGCCCTGAAAGGGCAACGACACCACTACTTTACCGCCACAAACTCCGGCCCCGCGGGGCAGACGAGTCGGAAGCCGACGTTGTAGACGCCCTGATGCGGCTGGTAGCCGAGCCGGAAGCTCGACGTGCAGCGCATCGGACGATCGCGCCAGGAGCCGCCGCGTACGACTTTGCGACCGCCGCCCGCTGCGTCGCGGCCGTCTTCCGCTTCGTAGGGATACGCTCGGTAGGTCGTGCGGGTCCATTCGGCCGCGTTGCCGTGCATGTCGTGCAGCCCCCAGGCGTTGGGCTCGTAGCTGCCCGGGGCGACGGTCAATAGACTGCCGTCGTTGAACCGGGTCTCCTTGGGAATCCAGTCGTCGTACTTGGGCGGATTCTTATAGGCGCTGAAGACCGTGTACGGGTTGGTCACGAACTCGACCATCTTCGCATCGCCCAGGTTGGCGTGCTTCGAGAAGTCGGTATCCAAGTCGCCGTAGGAGAAGGGCGTCTCCGTGCCGGCTCGCGCGGCGTATTCCCATTGGGCTTCGGTGGGCAACGTGAACGTCTGCCCCACCTCCTTCGACAGCCATCGGCAGAACGCCGTGGCCGCCTTGTTCGAGACGCGCACCGCCGGCTGCTCGGGCTGGTTCATCGGATAGCCGTGGATGCCGAACTGGTAGGCGTTCTTCGTCTCCACCCGACTGTCGTGAGTTGGATCGAAGACGGCGAACTGCGCATTGGTCACCTCACCAACGCTCATCCAGAACGGTTTCTCGATACGCACCCTCGCCCGGGGCCGTTCGTCGACCGCCCCGTCGGTGCTCCCCATCACAAACTCGCCGGCGGGGATCAGCACCATGTCGATCGTCATTCCCTCGGCCAATTGGATCGTACGGCGAATCTCGGCACCGGCGGCCGCTTGCAATGCCTTGGCCTGTTCGGCCGTCAGCGGCCAATCGGGACACGCGATCTTCTCCGGCTGGACCACGGGTAGCGACTCGGGAGCGACAAACTCAACCGGCTCGTCGGACATCTCGGGCACGGCCTCGGGGTCGTCGTCGATGCCGCCGTAGAGTTGCAGCAGTTCGCGTCGCCGCTCTCGCTGCACGCCCGGGTTGGCCAACTCCTCGCCCCAGGTGCCGTGATAGGGACAGTTCAGATCGATCCAGGTGATCAGCCGGTCCCACGCTTCGGCGTCGAGTTTTACGTTATGATGGCCTTTCTTGAGCATCTGCACCAGTTGCGTCGTATCGGCGTGATACTCCATGGGATTGAGCATGTGGTAATCGCTTTCGATGCCCGGTCGGCGGACGAAGCGATGCAACTCGGCGTAACCGACCGAGAACTTCCCGCCCCGATTGCCGCCGTTGCCCGCGGTGACCAGCTTCCAGTCCTTGATCCGCTCGGTGCCGCGCAGATCGGCGATGGACGTGCCGTCTTCTTGCGGCTGGCCGTTATGACAACCGACGCAGTATTTGTCGATCACCGGCACCTGCACTTCCCGCGGATAGCTGAACCCGCGCGTCGGGCCATGCCACGGTTTGATGTCCACCGGCCGCTGTCGCAGGGCGATGGTTTGCAGCGGTTTCGGGGCCGAGTTCTGCGACTCGTGGCAGCCGGCGCATTGCACCACCTCGCCCGGCATGCCGGTCATCCAACTGCGCATCAACTGCACGGCCTTGCCCTCGTCATCCAGCGGTTGTAGCGAGACGGGCGTGTTGGCCGGGATGCGGAACTTGGCCGATCCGTCCGACTCGACCGGCACCGTGCCGATCACCCGTTTGATATCCCAAGGGCCGTCCATTCCCACGACCCCCAACAGGCCGCCCATGCCCTGGTAGGCGAAATGATAGGTAAACACCCGCATCTCCTTGACCGTGCCGCGGGGGATGCCCTTGAGACCGTCGCCGGCGTAAATATCGGAAATGTAAACCACGGCGTCCTTGCGGGCGAGGTCCACCTTGTCGGGAATCGCCGGGGGAGTCGGCGTCGGGTGGAAGGGGATCGGCTCCAACAGGGCAAAGCCGGGCTCCTCGCGCAGAAGCACGATGTTGTCGAACGTGTCGACCAGATAGATCCCCCAAAGCGATTGGGGCGTCGGTTTACAGGCCGTGATAATGTAGTTTTCGTTCAAAGGGTAAGGATGCAGGAATTTGGGCCAACTGCTCTTCGTCAGACCGTCGGAGACGATCGTTTCGACCTTCTTGCCATGGCCGGGGATGCGCTGCACGGCCCCGGAAGATTCGCGACGCCCCACGGCCGGATCGAAAATGACCAACTCACCCATCCGCGGGTTGTCGTGATGCCCGCCGATGACCGAGACCACTTTGGTTGAATGCCCCGGCACGGGCCGCGTGTAGAAAAACGAGTTGGGCCAATACGAGTTGCTTCCGTAAAACTCCATCTGCTCGGTGCCGTCCGGATTCATGTGGAACAGCAGCCGCGTGTTGGAGTGCGGTGTATCGGTATACTCCCAGCGGGAGTAGAGCACGCGGCCGTTGTGCAACACGGTGGGACACCAATCGTGTTCCTGATCGAAGCCCAACTGGCGAATGTTCTTGCCGTCGGCGTCCATGACATAGAGCACGGCCACGTGCGAACTTCCGTACACACACGGCACGCCCACGAAACACCCCGTCGACGTGATCATGATCCGTCCGTCGGGAAGGTAACAGGCGTCGTAGCTATCGACGTCGGGCTGCTCACCGGTTAGCTCGCGCAGGCCGCTGCCGTCGGCGCCAATCTCGAAGATCTGCCAGCGGTTGTGGCTGCCGGGCATCGAGAAGAGCATCCGCTGGGCATCGAAATCGAGATCGACGTCGCCGACGAATTTTCCGCCTTCCGGCTTGTATAGCGTCTCGAATTCACTTTCCAGATCGCTCATCGGCAGCACTTCGATCGAATCGTCGAACCCGCTCTTGGGCAGGCTCGAATTGCTCTGCCAGTTGCGAGGCAGGCCGAGACTCGGCGATCGGGCGCCACGCTTGACCAATAGCAGGCGATCGAAATCCAACAGCGGGTTGGCCAGCAGCGACTCGCGCTGCAATGCCACCAGGGCCTCGTTGACCACCGCGAGTTGCTCGGCGGTGTCCGCCTCACCTCCAGCGGCCGCTTCCTGGAGTTCCGCTTGACGGGCTTCGAGTTCGTCGAGCCGCTTCAGGTACTCGGCTCCCTGGGGATAACGGGGGCCGAACTTCTCGGTCAAGTTGGTCACGGCCGATCGCAAAGCGTCGACATTGGCTTCGGTCGGCGAATAACGGGTTGCCTGGGGGATCGGCGGCGGTGCGTCGAACTTTCGCGCCTTGGGCCGCGACAGTTTCCAGCCTGCCGGAAAGGCGACCGGCGAATCGAACCGCAGGCTCACCACGTGCGGATACGGGCCGCCGCATTGCATCTTGATCGTGTGTTTGCCCTTGCTCAACTTGAGCTTGCATTGCTCTGCCCACTTCGCGCTGCTGGTGTCCCAGCTTCCCGTGGTCGAGCCGCAGACCGAGGCAACGCGGTTTCCGTCGACCGACAGTTCGATCGGACGCGATGCGGCGGCCGCGAAGTTGACGAAGAACGTATACTCGGCCTCGACGGGGAAGTCGATGTCGTACTCGGCCAAATTGGGCAACGTGCCGCCGTTGGCCACCATCGGCGCGGCCGTGCCGTACTGTTGCGTGAACGTCTTCAAGTTACCCCGATCGAACGCCCAACCGGGAATCAGAATCGAACGGCCCCCTTCGCCATGAGCCGGGCTGGCCAGCAGGGCCACCGCGGAGGTGATCATCATCGCCAGGCAGAGAATGGACGTCCGTCGCCTTGCACGGCGGACCCGAAACTTCGCGTTGGTCGGCATCGATTTCTCCTGGAATCTGTGGAGCGCACGAACTTCGTACGATGGCGCTGCGAGGCCGTCGAGGCCCCGCGTTCTGTTCTTGATGTCCAAATCGCACCCTGGCAGCGACGGCCTCGGAGGGCCATCGTACGGGTAAGCCTTAGTATACCAGATCCGCTCGGTGCGAGAAGCTCGTTTCCCACCGAGCCGGGGGGCACGCTTCCCAAACGCCGTTTCTTGACGTGGCCGGTGCCACCAACGTACACTGGGGTACGATGTTTCGACCATCGCTCGCAACCCAGACGCTCACGGGAGATCGACCATGAAGTTTCGCTTCGCCACGCTACTGTTGACCCTGGCAGCCCTGTTCCTCGCCGGTGCTGCCCAGGCCGAGGAGAAGATCCGCGTGCTGTTGACCAGCGGCGGGCACGGGTTCGACCAGAAGGCCTTTTATGCCATGTTCGACGCCATGGACGGTATCGAGTACACCAAGGCCCAGATGCCCAAGGACGCCGATCTATTGAAGCCGGGACTGGAAAAGAAGTTCGACGTCATCGCCATGTACGACATGTCGCCCGACCTGACGCCCGCGCAACAGGATGCGTTCGTCGCGTTGCTGGAGAAGGGCATCGGCGTCGTCTCGATGCACCACAACCTGGGCGGTCATCGCAACTGGCCCGAGTTCACGAAGATCATCGGCGGGAAGTTTATCTTCGGCCCGATCACGCTGGACGGCAAGGAATACACCAAGAGTACCTGGTCGCACGACGAAGACATGTCGATCACCATCGCCGACAAAGACCACCCGATCACCAAGGGGATGAAGGATTTCAAGATCCACGACGAGACGTACGGCGGATACTACGTCGCGGCGGACGTCCACGTGCTGGCGACCACCGACCACCCCAAGAACACGCCCAATCTGGCGTGGACCAAGGACTACGGTAAGAGCCGCGTCTTCTATCTGATGCTGGGCCACGACGGCCACGCCTACCGCAACGCCGGCTACTCAAGCCTAGTCCAGCGGGGAATCCGCTGGGCCGCCGGGCGGTAAATGCGACGCGGAGAAGTGGCTACGATACACCAGCCCGCCGAGCAACACCTTGCCCCCGACCGGTTCGATGGTGAGCTTCACCTCGCCGGGCTCGCTGACGGTGACCTGATAATCGCGGCGCCAGAGCTTCGCCGGACCGCCCCTTTCGGTTCCGGCCGGCTCGGTGAATTGTCCCACCACCGCTGGACCGCATGTGACGGTCAACTTGACAGCACTTTCGGCGCGACCCGCGGGCGCGATAGTCCACAGGGTCAATCGGTATCGCCCTTTCGGGAGGTTGGGCGATTGCTTGATGTCTCGTCCTCCGTACGCGCCGTGAATGATCGGCCGTAGGGAGAGCGTCAGCGGTTGGTCGATTTCAAGACCCTGCCGGGCGATTTCGCCGATTCCCGGCGGCCCCCCGACGCCCGTGTCCAACTTCTCGCCAGCAGCCAGCGTGAAGACCTTCGCGCCGGTCTCCTTCTCACCGAACGTTTGCCAGAGGTTCTTGCGGGGATCGAAATGCAACGTGAACTTGCCCGGCCGCGGGGCGATCGAGTCGTGCATGGTCGGGCCGAAGTTGTCGCGGATCGGTGCCAGAGCGAGCCGCTGCTCCAGCGCCACGTAATGCGGCAGCCAGCGCGTGTTGAGCGTGACGATCAGCCCCTGCTCGCCGCGGGTGATGCCGTCGCGCTGTAACGTGTCGGCCAACTCGCCGATCACGTGCTCCACTTCGGCAGTCAATGGCTGGACCATCTTGCGCGCCTCGTCGAAACGGCCCTGTGCGAGCGCCGCGTGGGCCTGGCGAAACGTCCACTCCAGCCGGTGGACTTCCGTGGCGAAACGCTCGATCCCCTCGAAGTATTCCACCCGCTGTTTCGCGGCGGACCGCATGGCGGCCGTGTCGACGTCGTTGAGCAGTTTGAGGCGACGGTGCATACTCTCGGCCACCGGACCCGGCTCGTCCAGCGGCCGATCGACGAACCAATCGCTCGTCTCCCGGGCGAACATCGGCGCCTCGTCCACCCACTGTTGCAGGTACGGGCCGAGCGTGTCGCGATGCGCGGGTCCGAACCAATGCTCCGCCGCAAGCCGGCAGGTGACGTCCAGCGGCTCGTTCCGCGTGCGGCTCCACGTCTGCCGCGCCAGCGAGGCAAAATACAAATCCAACGGGCGGGTCATCCAGTGGATGATACCGTAGCCGTGCGCCGTGCATCGGGCGTCGTCGAGCCGATCCTGGAAATGGTCGAAGGGCTCAAACGGCCGCATCACATAGGCGCCGTCGTCGTGATGCGCCCAAACAACCGGCAGCACGGGCCGATGCTCGGCCACCCGGCCAATAACCGCGCGGCTTTCCGCGTCGCGAAGTTGCGACTGGCCGACCAAGACCATCCAGTCCAGCGGGATGAGGGCCACTCCCTCGGGCATGAAGCGGTCGGCGCCGGCCAGAAAACCGTAATGCCACGACCCGAAGGCCAGGGAAACGTCCTCCCGGCCGATTTCACGCAGCGCCCGCCGACACGCCCGGGCCACCTTGGCCATGCCGAACATGTGGCGCGCGTGCCAAAGTTGTTCCGTGCCCGGCTTTGCGCGGCAAGCGGCGTCGAACTCCTCTTGCCACGCCTTCGGCATGTCCTCCAGGCGGTAACCCATCCACGGGGTGCCGCCGGTGCGGTGCCACAATGCGAGCGTGTCGATCCGCGGATACGCCTGGAGCAGGCCCGACACCTGGGCCTTGTAAAACGCGTAGCCGCCCGGCGTATCGGGGTCAGGCAACCAACGTCCACCGGTCTGGAAGCGGTCCGACTCGTCCAGCAGCGTGATCAACTCTTGGGGGTTGCCCGGCGGTGTGTCGATATCCAGGGCGAAGATCACGTCGACGCCCCGCCCGTGGGCATGACGGAACACTTCGCGCATCAACTGCCGTGCCGCTTCGGTGCGCTGGCGATCGGTGCCGTCGACCGCGGCGGTCGAGCCGAACACCTCTTGCTCGAACACCTCGCCGCCGTGCATCCGCCGCACGTCGTTGGCGTGATTGACAAACCAGCTTCGTCCCAGTCGCGTCGAGCCGAGATAGCCGACCGGTTTGTCCACGCCCCGAAAACGGAAGCCGGCCATGGGGTTATTGCCGTAGGCATGGACCATGATTGTGTTGAAGCCCAGCTTCTGGGATCGGGCGGTCCACTGTCGCCAGTGATCGAGATTCCACGTTGAAGCACTGGTGAGGAAATTGTGCCAGTTGAACATGATGCGAGTGGGCACCAGCGGCCGATCGGCCAGATCCCAGGCGGCGAAACCAATGGGTTCGTCTCGCGGTTCGGGCACCGTCGCGACGCCCAGGTAATAGCCGTGGCCCAGCTTCTGCAACAGGCCATGCACGCCGTGCATCACGCCGCGCGAGTCGCCGCCGACGACGAGCCCGACGGTCCGTCCGTCCAATTCGGCGGTGGTGACCACGTAGCTCTCGGCCCCTTGCAAGCGATCGGCCAGCGGCCGGGCCCACTGCGGCAAAGAGGGGAGCGTGTGCAGGTGAATCCGCGCGGCAACTTCCCCGGGCGCCGTCTTCTCGAACGCAACGAACACGTCATTCTCGTACAAGGGACCCAACCCGGCGGCCAATTCTCGCGCCGCGATCCGCACCGGCGACTCGGCACCGGCGGGATAGACGATGCCGACGGTCGCTCGCGGTTTCTCCTCGGCCTCGCAGCGGGAGCCGCCGGCGGCGAGAAAAGCCACGGCCGCCGGCATGTAAATCATTGCCGTTGCGAGCCGGCGCAACGTCGATTGGAGCATGGTGTTGACCTCGTGTTGAAAGTCGACGGGCTGCAATGCCGTCGATTATAGCCCTTTTCGACGGTGGAAGTTACAGACTTGTTACTTCTCCCGCGTCGCGCGCGCGTTAAAATGGAGGCCGTCCGGCAATTCGCGTACACGGGCGACACCTACTCTCTCTCACAAGGGACGACGCGATGGACGTACATACCCCCCCCATGTGGATTCAGCCGTTGCGCACCCCGGCCGTGATCGGACTGCTGGTCCTGTTGGCCAGCAGTTCGGTCGGCGCGGGGGAGATCGTATCGCGGATCTTCGAAGACGGCGCATGCCGGCGCGGGGAAGAGTACGTCAGGGCTCGCGACGTGCTGGTGGGGTGTGGCGAAGAGATCCTGCCCATGCTCGGGCAGAAAGAGAAGTCCGACGACTGGCAACAGCGAATGTTCGCCCGGCTCCTCGTCGCCCGAATCGAACGATCTCCGGAGGTTGCTCAGTGGAACCAGGCGCTGGCCGGCCTGGTGAGCAACTACGCCGTCTTCGAGGCGGCCCGGAGCTATCGCGAGCCGGACTGGGAGAAATTGCCCAGCCGTACGACGGACGTTCCGGCCAGCCATCTGGTCGACGTGCTCTGGGAGTGTTCCGGATCGCACAGTAGCCACGAGCGGAGAAAAGCAGCCGCGGCACTGCAGTTCTATCTTGCCCCCAAGGCCGATGCGGTCGATGCAGTCATCGAGATTCTGGCGGCGGACTATACGTTGAAATGGTTGGCTCGCGAGGGACTGCGCAAGCTGGGTCCGGCGGCAATTCCCCGGTTGCGGCAAGTCCTTAGAGAGACCGTACCGCCGGTGATCACCGATCCTCACAACCTGACCCGACGGGAGGAGGAAGCCCGGCGGCAGTTCTGGGTCCAGATGAAACGGGCGGCGGTGGCCGCGTACGCGCTGTCCCGGCTGGAGGATGACGAGGCCGTGCCGCTGATGATCGCGTGCCTGAAACGGGGCGGCCGAGACGACCAGTACATCGAGACTCTTTCCGAGTCGCTTGCCCATACGGGGGCGATTTCCGCGATCGGCCCGATCCTGGATCACGCGATTCAGGCGGCCGCCGATCGCAGACACACCGGCAACAGTGGCCGGCCCGGCTACGATGTCTTGCGAAGCCATCTGGCGAGTTTCGGCGAAGTCGCCGTCGCGCCGCTACGGCAACGTTTCCGCACGGCAACGACGGAGTGCGACCGAATCGTCTTGACCCGTCTGATCGCCGAACTCTCCGGCGCCGAAGGCAAGGCGATGGAAGTGGCCGCGTTGCGCGAAACGCTCTGGTTCGACGAAACGGCCGCGGGCCTGTTGAAACTGCACGAGCTGACCGGAGAGGACGTCTTCGAGCGGCTCCACGGCCTGATGCTCGGCACACGGGGCCTGTCCTCCAACAAGGAAAAATGGAAGAACGCCATCTTGGCCTTCGGCACGCTTGAGGAAACCCGGGCCGTGCCGATCCTTGCCGAGTTGCTTGCAAAGCAGCACGGGGCTCTGAAAGCCAGGCTTACGGAACGAGCCACGACGGCCGGCGCCGAACCCTTCGACCCGCAGGCCGCTCGGGAGGCAGCGCATACCTTTGACCGGCGGGATACCTACTTGGCCACGATCCTCGACTGGGGCGATACGGCCCTTCTGGCCTTGCGGAAGATCGGTAGTCGGGAAGCCCGGACTGTCGTGGCCGCTGCCGCTGCCTACCCGGAATACGAGGTTCGCGCCGAAACGTCACTGTTGCTGATCGACGGCGAGGTCGAGAAAATCGCCGCACGCCTGGACGACGAGGACCGCGCCGTGCGCGAAGAGGCCGCCTTGGCTCTTCTGGAAATCGGCGACTCGAGGGCCGCCGGAGAGCTTCTTCGCGCCGCGGCCCGGCGTCAGGGACCGAGCCACCTGAAATGGAAGCAACGGGCACTTTCCTTGGGCGGGAACATCACCGCCGAACTCGAGCAAATGCAGGAAAGCGACGATGTTCGCCGGCGCGTGCTGGCCGAGGCGATGCTGCTGGAAGTGAAATCGCCGGAGAAAGCGGCCCGATGCCGGGAATTGGTTCACGCCGCGGCCCAGAGCATCGCCGGGATGCACAGGATCAGCATCGGCATGATCGAAGGGGCCGGTCGCGGGCTCGTGGCCAAGAAGGACACAACCGAACCGTCTCCACAGCCGGGAAGCTGGACCGGCCGGTTCGCAGGCATCTCCGGGCAACTCGACCAGAGCGATCTGCCGCTGGTCGAAGCGACGTGCCTTTTCGATCAGGGTGTAATCCGGCGCGGAGTGGCCGCTTTTGCATTGGCCCAGTGGAAGCAACCGCGATCGATGCCCGTCTTGGCCGCATCGTTCAACATGGGCTCCCTCGGCGGCGCCAATCCGGCGGCACTGGCACTGGCCGACTTCGGTCCCCGCGGAGCCGAACTGGCCGCCAAGGTACCGCCCCCGGCGCCGGGCCAACACGACACGGGGCTCCGCATGACCAGCCATCGCGCCAGTGCTCGTGTGCTGGCCGAGCAGAAGGACGTTCGCGGCATCGACGAGATCCTCAAGGGCCTCAAGACGCTCGAAAAAGACCGTTCGCTTTCGATGTGGAGTTATCGGGCGGGCATCTATCTCGCCGCCGCCGAGAAATTCCACGACCGGCGACTCGTCGAACCGCTGCTGCGCATCCTCAAAACCGAGGACCGTCCCGAACGCGATGTGCATGCCAAGGTTATCCCGCTGTTGGCGGCCTACGACGACCGGCGCCTGGTCCCCCTGTTCGCCGGGCGGCTGACAACCCTCGGAGACCAGCGGAAGGGATACGGCCCCGGCCCCCTTCATGAGGTGGCCCTCGTGGCGCTGACGCGACGCTTGGGTGAAAAGACGCCGGAGTACCTGGTCCAGCAGTTGGCCGAATCGACCGACGAGAGTTTTCGCGGGGCCGTATTGCTGGGATTGGGAGAGCTTTCCTACGCGAAGTCGCCGCCCTATCCGGGCGACACCGAGTGGTCGGCCGATCGTTTTAAGACCGCCGAGCAGCGAACCGAAGTGGCCGCCAAGACGCGGAAGCTGGCCTATCCGCTTCTCACCGCGGCCCTGGACGACCCGTCGCCGCACGTCAACTACATGGCCGCCGTCGGGCTGTTCATTCTGGGCCAAGGGAGCCGATACGAGCCGATCGCCCCGGACACCCGCACGGCCGGATCGCTCACCCGTTGGTGCGAGAAACAGAACCGGTGTTTCTATCCGATGACCGAGTTCCTGGGCACGCATGGAGACGCCGAGACGGGACGAGTTCTCCTGGAGGTCTTGAAATCGCAGCCGGCCAGCAGCGGGGATACGCACCTGGCCAGTGCCATAGGAAAACTGAAACCGCCGGGTGCCGTGGCCGTGCTGAGCCGGAACGTGCGGGCCTTGTACGATCGATACAAAGACCGTTGCACTTCGCGCGAACTGGGCGTCCTGACCGCGTTCGGCGACGAGGGCACGGAAGCCCTGCTGGCGATCTTCAACGAGGTCGACCACCACGCGTGCCGGCTGGCCTCGGCGCGTCTGTTGGCACAGAAAGGATGTCCCGATGCCGTGGAGCCGATGGCGGCGTTTCTGCAAGCAACCATTGAAGCTGGACCCGGCAACCCCGCCCTGCTGCCGACAAGTTCCGAAACGAACGAGACCGCCTACATACGCACTTGCCAAAAACTCTTCGAGTCGCTGGAGCAACTTGCCCCCGAGCGGGCGAAGCAAATGGCCGGAACCATCCTGGTCGACGGCCCCGGATCGCTTCGCGCCGTTTCTTTGAAGGTCTGGGCCGGGGAGTAACGAGTTGTACGATGGGCCTCCGGTCCCACGGAGGGGGTGGAAACGGCCGGCGCCGGTGAGTAAAGTGGTGTGAATCGGCGACGGGGTCCAACGGGACCTCCTCGCCCGGTGACCACTTTCCTCCCGGCCTTGCATTGAGTCGCGAAATGCGATTGTCGACCCGCTGGAATATCCTCCTGCTTACCGTGCTGCCGATCACGGTCATCTACGTCGTGATTTTCGGCATCAGCATCGTTCAGATGCAACGGCGAACGCGTGCGGAAGTCGAGACGCGGATGACCCAATTGGCCAGCTACTACGCGAGCCAGTTCGACGGAAACCTCCGCCAGGCCGCACAAATTGCCCAGACCACGGCGACCTTCGTGGAAACCCATCCGGGCATCTCCGAAGAGCAGGTTTATGCGCAGTTGCGAGCCAACGTGGGCCGCAACGAGTTGGTCTATGGGGCCGCGCTTGCTTTCGACCGCAACAGCTACGAAGGGCGCGAACTCTTCAGCCCCTACGTCTTCCGTGGCGACGACGGCCTGGAGCAGATCGAAATCGGCGCCGAGGCTTACGACTACACCGATCCCCAGTGGCAGTGGTGGAGTGCTCCGCGCGACGCCGGCCGAGGTATATGGACCGAGCCCTACTTCGACGAAGGGGCCGGCAATATTCTCATGAGTACGTATTCCGTGCCCTTTTACCGAGAGGGGAAGTTCTGGGGGGTGACGACGATCGACATCCCCCTGGCGCCGCTCAACGAAAAGGTCGGCATCGAACAGGTGCGCGATCTCGATTTCTTCATCGTCTCGCCGGCCGGCCGCTTCATCTTCCATGCCGACCCCGATCGGATCGTCAAGGATACGATCTTCGACGTCGCCGAGCGTCTCGACCGCCCGGACGTTGCCGAATTGGGCCGGCAACTCACCTCGGGCGAAGCCGGTGTGACGAGGATTCCGGATTGGAACTCCGACGGACATCAGTGGTGTTTTTACGCTCCGATCTCGTCGACCGGTTGGGGATTCGCCGCGCGGATCTCCGAACACGAGGCCCTGGCCGACGCCCGAACCCAAATCACCTGGACGGCCGGCGTCCTCCTCGTCTCCCTGGGGCTGATCATTGCCTCGATCTGGTTCGTTTCGGGGCTGATTGCCCGGGCGCAAGAGCAACTCCGCGTGCAGGGGGCCGCGCTGGAGACGGCGGCCAATGCGATTGTGATTACGGATCGCTCCGGGGCCATGCTTTGGGTCAATCCGGCGTTTGCCGCACTGACCGGTTACGATCGCAAAGCCATCGTCGGCGCCAATCCCCGGGTGCTGAAGTCGGGCCGCCACAGGGCCGATTTCTATCGGAATCTGTGGAAGACGATCACCGCGGGCGAGATCTGGCACGGCGAGATCATCAATCGGCGCGCCGACGGCACGCTCTACGACGAGGAGATGACGATCACGCCGGTGCCCGACGCCGCGGGGAATATCTCGCACTACATCGCCATCAAGCAGGACGTCACCCGACGCAAACGCACCGAGGAGGAAATCGTCAAAGCGCGCGAGGAGGCCGAGGAAGCCAATCGCTCGAAAAGCGCCTTCCTGGCCAACATGAGCCATGAAATCCGCACGCCGATGAACGGGATCATGGGCATGACCGATCTGGCGCTGGATACCGAGCTTTCCGGCGAACAGCGCGACTACCTGACCACGGTCAAGTCGTCGGCCGAGTCGCTGCTGACGCTGCTGAACGACATCCTCGATTTCTCCAAGATCGAGGCCGGCAAACTGGAACTCGACCCGATCGATTTCCAGTTGCGCAACGGTCTGGCCGACACGCTCAACACGCTGGCCGTTCGGGCACACGCCAGGAATCTCGAATTGGCCTATGACGTCCCGTCCGACGTGCCCGATGCGCTGGTCGGCGACATTCATCGTCTACGCCAAGTGATCGTGAATCTCGTGGGCAATGCGATCAAGTTCACCGAGAAGGGGGAAGTCGTCGTTGGTGTCTCGCTTGAGCCGGCGCCCGACGACGACAACAACGGCGGCGGCGTCTGCCTTCATTTCTCGGTTACCGACACGGGCGTGGGAATTCCGCAAGAGAAGCTACAAGCCATCTTCAGCCCCTTCGAACAGGCCGACACCTCGACCACCCGGCAATTCGGCGGCACGGGATTGGGGCTGGCGATCTCCATGCAGTTGATCGAAATGATGCGGGGGCGGATTTGGGTCGACAGCGAACTGGGCCGCGGCAGCACGTTCCACTTCACCGCGCGGTTCGGCATCGGCGAAGCGCCGTCGGGGGAAGCGGTCGAAACGAAGCTGGGAGACCTCAAAGACCTGCCCGTGCTCGTGGTCGACGACAATCGCACGAACCGCCGCATCCTCAAGGAAATGCTGAAGAACTGGGGCATGGTCCCGACCGTGGTCGAAGGGGCCGCCGACGCACTTAAGGCATTGGATCAGGCCAGAAACGCCGGAAAGCCTTTGGCGCTGGTGGTCTCCGACGTGAACATGCCCGGCATGGACGGGTTCGAGTTGGTCGAACGAATCAAGCAGAGTTCGCTTCACCGCGAAGTGCCCGTTATCTTGCTCACCTCGGCGAGTCGCACGGGCGACTCCGCGCGATGCCGCCGGCTCGGCGTTTTCGCGCACTTGATGAAGCCGGTCAAGCAGTCCTCACTCTTGGACGCCATCGCGACGGCCGTTGTCGGCGGCCTCGTGGCGGACAAACTGCGGCCCCAAACGGACCGCGACGACGACGATGCCGCCGGCGAGCAGCGGATTTTGCGCGTGCTGTTGGCCGAGGACAATGCCGTCAATCAGAAGTTCGCCGTGCGTGTATTGCAGAAACGGGGGCACGGCGTTGAGGTGGCCGGCAACGGTGTCGAAGCGGTGGCCGCCTGGGAGAAGGAATCCTTCGACGTCGTGCTGATGGACGTGCAGATGCCCGAAATGGACGGCTTCGAAGCGACCGCGACCATCCGTCGGAGCGAGGCGGACTCCGGCACCCGCACGCCGATCGTCGCCATGACGGCCCACGCGATGAAAGGCGACCGCGAGCGATGCCTCGAAGCCGGCATGGACGGATACGTCACCAAGCCGGTCAAGGCCAGCACCCTGTTTGCGGAAATCCAGCGCGTGCTGGCCGAGGAGAACAAGGGCGGGCAAGCCGGCCATGGTACCCCGTGAGAGGGAGGATCTCATGAGCGATATCGTCGACAAAGAAGCCTTGCTGGACCGTGTGGACAACGACCGGGAATTCCTGGCCGAAACGGTCGAGATGTTCAACGAAGACAGTCCGGAGATGCTCGCCCAGATCCGTGACGCCGCCGGTCGAGGCGACAGCGACGCGCTGGCCGGCGCCGCGCATGCGTTCAAGGGGATGGTCGCCAACTTCTGTGCCGCGGAGGCCGTCGAAGCAGCCTTGAAACTGGAAATGATGGGCAGGGACAACGATCTCTCCGCCGCCGCCGCCGCTGTGGATTCGCTGGCCGAGGAGTCGCGGCGGGTCGGCGTGGCGCTGGAAGAAATGCTGCAAGGTGACGAGTTATGAGAGTTCTGATCGCCGAGGACGATCGCATCTCGCGCCGTATGCTCGCGCGCCGGCTCGAGCAATGGGGGCACGACGTCGTCGCCGCGGCCAACGGCCGAGAGGCCTGGGAGGCATTCCAGAACGATGAATTCTCGATCGTCGTCAGCGATTGGATGATGCCCGAGATGGACGGCCTCGAGCTGGTCCGCCGCATTCGCAACGCCCGGGCCGACGGCTACGTCTTCGTCATCCTGCTTACGGCCAAGTCGCAGAAGGAGGATATCGTCGTCGGCATGGAAGCCGGGGCCGACGATTTCCTCAGCAAGCCGTTCGATCAGGCCGAGCTACGCGTTCGGCTCCGGGCGGGTGAGCGAATCCTCGAATTGGAACACGATTTGGCACGGCAGAACCGGAGGCTCCAAGCGGCGAACCAGCGCATGGAACGCGACTTGGATGCCGCGGCGAAGGTCCAGCAATCGCTGCTCCCCACCTCGCTACCCCAGGTCGATCGGGCCGAGTTCGCCTGGAGCTTTCGCCCCTGCGACCAACTGGCCGGCGACATCCTCAACGTCTTCTCGCTCGACGACCGGCACGTGGGCATGTACGTGGCCGATGTCAGCGGTCACGGCGTTGCCGCCGCATTGCTGGCCGTAGCCGTCAGCCGCGTGCTCACGCCCCAACCGTCCATGTCGTCGCTGCTGGTCAAACCGGGTGAAGACGGAACGGGTGAAGACGGGACGGGCAAACACGTCGTTCCGCCGGCCACGGTCGCCCGGGAGTTGAACCGCCGGTTTCAGATGGCCGAGTCGGGTGACCGTTACTTCACCATCGTCTACGGAGTGCTCGACACGCAAACTCGCGAGTTTCGCTACGTTTCGGCCGGCCACCCGCCGCTGGTGCTGCACCGGGGCGAGCGCCCGCCCGAACTTCTGCCGGTCGAAGCGTTCGCCGTCGGCTGGCTGGACGACGTCGAGTACGACGAGCACCTTGTGCAGTTGGCGCCGGGCGACCGGCTGCTGATCTACTCCGACGGCGTTCCCGAGGCCATGAACGGCCGGCTCGATCAATTCGGCAACGAACGTCTCACGCGGTCGCTAACGGCCACTCGCGCCGATTGCCTGGCCGACAGCGTCAAGAGCCTCCGGCAGGACGTCGAGCGCTGGTGCGGAGACGAGGGCCCCAAGGACGACGTCTCCCTCCTCGGCCTGGAGATCCTCTAGGCGAAGTCGACAGGCCAAGGATGGTTTTACTTTAGCCCACGCACGCAGCCGTCCTTGCTGGAGATAACCAACAGGCCATCCTCGGCGGCCAGCCCGTCCCAGACCGGCGGGGCGTCGAGTTCGATACGCGAGACCTCGCTTCCGTCCTTGGCGGATCGGACCTCGAGAATTCCATCTTTCCGGCCCTCGAATGCTTCGGCATTGTCTCCCCGCAAGGTCGGCATTCCGGCCAGGATCACCTTGCCGGCCGTCTTGAGCATCGCGTGAGGACGCAAGGTCAAGCCGTGCGACCAGGTCCACTCGGCCTGGGCCTGCGGGTCTTTCGGGTCACGGAAGTCGGCCGTCTTGCCGTCCGTCTTGGGTTGGTTCGGTTCGGCAAAAAACGTGTAGTTCTTGTTACCCTTATCGCCACCACGGCGCACCCCCCAGACCGTGTCGTCATCGAACGAGAGCATAATGCCGTACGGGTTGGCCAATCTCTGGCCCCACGACCCACCCTTGCGATTTGCGATCCAGGAGTAGGCGACTCCGAGCCTTTTGAAATCGCCGTACCCGAGCACCCAGTGCGATCGGTGGTTCTCGGCGTCATCGAGCAGCGTGGAGGTCGAGAAGAGATGCCAGTCGTACGCATCTTGACGATTCAGGTCGCCATCGAACTGTTCGTGACGCAAGAAGACCGAGTCGCCGTCGCCGGTTAGAATTCCGCCGACATTGCCCGCCATCGAGAAAGCGTCGGACAGGTCCGGGTCCAGGAATGTCTTTTCGTCGGTTGCGTTCTGCGTCCACCGGCTTATCATCTTGGGGTCCTGGCCGGTCGTTTTCGTTTCGGCCGTCACAATCACATTATCGCGCCGGTTGATCGAATGCGACTTGATCGCGCCGGTCTTTGGATCAAGCCCCCAAAGCATGATTCCCCCGTCGATGTAGGTCGAGCGGCCGGCGGCGAAGTAGGCCGTGTCGTTTTGAACGAGCACCGTTCCCGAGACGGGCCAGAGCGATTCGACCTGATCGCGAACGACCGTGTACTTCTCTTCCGGCGCGGCGAGGAACTTCCAAGCCAGTCGGCCCGATTTCCCGTCGACCGCGTAAACAAATCCATCGCACGAGCCGAACAGGACCAGACCGTCACACCAAGTCGGAGGCGAATCGATTCGGCCCCCGGCGCTGAACGTCCAGACGACTTTGCCACCGGACGCATCGAGGGCGACCACCTGCCGGTCGTCGATCCTGGCGACATAGACCATGCCGTCGGCGAGAATCGGGGCGGTGAGCGGACCACCCAGGTCGGTCTCCCACGCCTCGGACAGTTCGCCGGGCAGCTTCGCGTCGGACAAACCAGATCGCTTGCCATTGCCGCGAAGTGTCGGCCATGTGGCCTTGGTGGTTTTCGTCTTCACGCCATAAGCCGGACCCTTTACGAGCCGGTCATCGGCGGAGAGGTTCTCGTAAACGACGTCTTCCTCGCTGGCCGAGATCGCCCAGAAACCGCGAAGCTTCGCTTCCATGAAGCATCCGCACGCATGGGGCGGAGCATACATCAGGCCGTTGGCCGGCATGATCCCATATTGGCACGTGCCGCGAATCCAGTTGTGGCGCGAGTGGATGCCCTTCTCCGTATCGTAAAACTCGATCCCCCGATACCCTTCGAGCAGATAACGCTCCGTCGCCTTCTGGCGGTAGCAGCGGTGGTGATGCCCGACCGTCCGCACGTCCGTCGTCTTGATGGTTGTTTCCTTGACTTCTCCCGTTCGCGGATCGAGACCTTGCGCGAACTCGGGACCAAACCAGACGAGGCCGTCTTGAACCAGCACGTCAAGAGGTGAGCGAAATCCGGCACTTCGACCCGCACTCCAGAGCTTCTCGCCCGTCTCGATATTCAGCGCGTTGAACCCCTTGCCGTCGGCCAGAAGTACTTCTCCATCGGTCACGACGAGGCAGGAGCCGATGGCGCCACTGGCGGCGCGACCGGGCTGCTCGGCGGTCCACTTCATTTCCCCCGTCTTCAGATCGAGGCAGAAAAGCTCTTTCTCATTCTGCACAAACACCCGGTCATTCTTATCCGCCGAGAGCGTTAGCGAGGCGATGAAGCCCGTCTTGCCGAGCGATTGTCTCCAGAGCGGTTTCCCCGAATCCGTATCAAACGCGGCGACCGCCTCGACTTCACTGGACGGCTGCTGCTGGCCACGTCGCTTCGCCACAAGGCTTCTCGCGACACTCGTCGGATCGCCCAGGACGGTGAGCAACACGCCGTTTTCATGGATGATCTCTTCCGCCTGCTCGGTGTTTTTCAGAGTATGAATGACATCGCCCGTGGCCGCATCGAGAACCTCAATCGGCTGGTCGAAGCCCGGCTTGGCGAAGACGCACGACTTGCCCTTGGGGGTTTTGTCGGCCACCAGCAGTCGCGGGAGATGGACCGGCCCGTTTCGGAACCCGTGCGACTGGCTGTGCCAGATGGTGTACGGCTTCTTCCAGAGGAGCGTTCCGCTGTAGGCATCGCGCGCCACCAGCGACCATCGCCCGGGGATCGACATGTTGGCCGACGGCCCATCGTCCATGATATAGAAGATTCGGCCGTCGTTGGTGACGACGCTCGAAATGCTGGCGAGCTTGTGGTGATTGCGTGACCAGAGCGGTTCGGCAAGCCACTGCATCTTGCGCGGCGGACCGACAAGTTGATCACGCGAGACGGCGTTGCCCGACGCGTCCTTGAGGTAATGCGTCCAATCGTCGATCTTGCCGTCAAGCGTATCGGGCTTGCCGCCACCGAGCGTGACTTTGTCGGTGGCATTTATCGCGACCCACTTGCCACCGGGGCAAAGCACGCGTGCGATCTCTTCGTCGATTGCTGCTCCGTTTTCAACGACGAGAAGTCGCACGACATGATTCACGTAGGGCAGCGTCTTGCCGTCCCAAAGTCGGACGGTCGCCTTGCCCACGAGTCCCTTTTTGCCCAGCATCGCCTCGGCGGCCGCGACTTCTGCCGGGTCGGTTTCGAGTCCTTCGACAATCAGCGGCGTGTCGGTCTCGGCCAGTGCGGCAACCAGCTCCCCATCGCCCGCCCCGAGCACAACAGCCAACCCGCCCGGGTTGCCAGCCGCCTTAAGCACGCCCGCCACCTGGCTCGCGGCATCAGCGTAGGTCATTTGTGTGAATCCAAGCATGGCCAGTGCGATCAGAGTGGCAAGCAGGCAAGTACGCTTCATCGTAGAATTCCTTTGTCCGATATGTCTGTCCGATATTTCCCATTTGCGCGAACCTGGACCTTTGCCAAGTATCGACTCATTGCCATTGTACACTGCCCACGCTCCCCCGAGCAATTGAGAGGTTTTTGAAAGACGTAATTGTCGCCATACAGGAGCGGGAGCGTCAGGCTGTTCTGCGTGTCGTCGGCCCGATCGACGACCTGGTAGAAGCGGCGAAACCCATCGTTGGCCGATAGTCGCCCTCCGCAAACGTGATCCCCTCGGCCGGCGAGGCTAGGGCGGATTATTCATGGGCTTGTATTCGGGCCACCTAATTCCGCTCGCAGCGCCTTCAGCTTGGCCTGGATCGCTTCACGGAAGGTCACCTGTTCCTGGGTGATCCTACTTACAAGAGGGACTTCCGCTCGGAGCCAGTCCCTTTTTTCAACAGGCTGCCATGGGACCCCCGGTTGCCCCTCTGTCGTGGATACTCCACTATAACAACGGCCGGGAACGAAAACCATCATCGGCCGAACCCTTCTTTCGGGTGGATATCAAGCAACGCAAATCGAGAGGGATGGCCAGGCCGTGAAGTGCGCGCAAGAACGAAAAACCGGGGGCAGTGCAAGAGCCTCTTGGTGGAACGACCGATCGTGGGTTTGGCGAGTCGCGACGATCTATGCTTCCGTGGGAGTCTGCCTGATCGCCTGCTGGCTCGCGCCGGCCGACGGCCCTCCTTGTCACGGCATCGTGCCGCCTCTGTTGGCTGTGACCTTGGCTCTGGTGACCAACCGCCTGCGGCTCTGTCTGGCGGCGGCCGTGCTTTGCGGAGGAGTGCTCGCGGCGGTTGGCGGTGCCGGGGAAGCGTGGTCCACGCTGTTTGAAGGTTTGTGGACCGGGGGAACGTTCTTCCTTCAGACCGTCTACAACACGAACTCGGGCACTTGTGACGCCGATCATCTGCTGATTCTTCTCTACGTCGTGTTGATCATGGCCATGATCTCGGTGATGCTGGCCGGGGGCGGTTTGCAGGGAGTGGCCGACGGGTTGACCCGATTCGCCCGCTCCGCCCGATCGACCCGATTGGCCACCGTGGCCATGGGACTGGCGATCTTCATCGACGACTATGCCAACACGATGATCGTCGGGTCGACGCTCCGTCCGATCACCGACCGGCAGCGTATCAGCCGGGAGAAGCTGGCTTTTCTGGTCGACGCCACGGCCGCCCCGATCGCAGGTATCGCCCTGATCAGCACCTGGGTCGGTTATGAGGTCACGCAACTGGCCGACGTGGGCGCGGACCTGGGGATCGGCAAGGGCGGCTATGCGATGCTCGTCGACGCGTTGGGCTATCGCTTCTATTGCCTGGGAATGATCGCCTTCGTCTTCTTCAACGCCGCCACGGGATTGGATTTCGGTCCCATGGCCGCCGCCGAACGAAAAGCCGCGGCCGGCGGAAAACCGGGTACGCCCTTGCCGACGGACGGCGACGTCGACTCCTCTGAAGACACCCGCTCGCGCGCCTCCGTGGCGATACTTCCCATGGTCGCCCTGCTGGGCGTGTTCGGCGGCGCAATCTGGATCGACGGCGGTGGGTTGGACATGATGGTCGCCGACTCTCTGGCACCGCTGCGATGGTCGGCCTGGGCTATGGTGCTCGGCCGGGCCAATAGCATCGGGCTGTTGGCCTATGCTTCGGCGTTCGGATTGGCCGTCGCGCTGGTCATGGCCTGGGCGATGGCCCGGATTTCCGCCGGGAAGATGCTTCGGGCGGTGGCCTCGGGCGTGCGAATCAGCTTCCTGCCGGTCACCGTACTTGTGTTGGCCTGGTCGCTCCAGGGAACTTGCGACGCGCTGGGCACGGGCAAATTCCTGGTGGCCTTGTTGGGCGACGCGATTCCCCCGGCCGTGTTTCCGGCGCTGGTCTTCGGCGTGGCCGGGCTGACCGCCTTTGCCACGGGGACGAGTTGGGGAACCATGGCGATTCTGATTCCGACCGCCTTGCCCGTGGCCTTCGGGCTCGACGGCGCCGTCTACGGACCGGTCACCGTGTTGAGCATTGCGGCGATTCTCGACGGGGCGATCTTCGGCGATCACTGTTCGCCCATCTCGGACACAACGATCATGAGTTCGGCCGCTTCGTCGTGCGATCATCTGGCCCACGTCCGCACGCAGATGCCCTACAGTCTGGTCGTCGCCGCGGCGGCGTTGGGCGCCGGTTATCTGCCCGCCGCGGTCGGCGTGCCCCAGTGGTTAACGCTCGCCTCTCTGGCCGCGTGCGTGGCGGTTCTTTTCCTGGCGCTGGGGGCGGTGCGACGACGCGCCGGGTAGCTACTTCTTCTTTACCGGCTCGAAGCCCATCGCCTCGTACGCTTGTGCCTTGACCACGTCGACTATCTTCAGGGCGTCGATCTGGTCGTAGGGGAGAATCACCTGGCGGGCACCGACCGTGTCGGGCGTCTTGCGCCAAACGAGCAACAGGCCGTCGGCGACCTGGAAGCTGTCGAAGAGAATCTGCTCGCCAAAGGCGGTCACCAGGATCCCCCGGCGGGCCAGGTCGGCGGGCCAGTGGTCGAAGAGACGTTTCCAGGGAGAAGCTTCCATGCCATCGAACCGAGGGTAAGAGGGGGACGGAAAGGGACCAACGGACACCGCCCATTGTAGGCAAAACGGGCGCGCGGGGAAAGCCTCATCCGGCCGGTGCTCGCGCAGCCGCTAACCCCGGGGCCAACCCGGAAAAAACGCGAGTTCAGAGCACTTCCTTCAATTCGTCGAGCAGTTTGCCATACTTCTGGCGCTCGATTTTGGGTACGCGGTCGGCACGGAGCTGGTACGAGTCGCGTCCGCGCTGGAGTGTCTCGGCGGCGGTCGCCGTTTGCCCCGCTTGTGCCTGCGCCTGTGCCAAGTGGAACAGATTCAGCGCCGACGGGGTGTCGGCCACCGCGGCTTCCATGTCGCGAATCGCCGCCTGGCTTTCTCCCTGGGCGAGGTAGACCAAGGCGCGGGTATCGAGCAACTGGGGCATGGGCCCGAGCAGGTCGATTGCCTTTCCGATCAGGTCCAGCGCTTCTTCGAGGCGGTCGTCTTGCGCCGCCAGCAGATAGGCCAGATTGGCCCACGCGGTGGCCTTGTCCTTATCGGGCAGATTCTCGTTGTCGATGAGTTTCCGGTAGACGGTGATCGCTTCGTCGAATCGCCCCTGCACCTGACGCAAGCCGGCCTCGTGAAAAAGGACGAAGGCGTGGTCGGGGGCCTTCTCGGCCACTGTCTTCAACCACCCGTCGACTCGTTCGAGCAGTTCCGGAGCGACGTCCCCTTCTTTCGGCTGAACGACGGCAAGCGCCGTGGGGAGTATGTGCTGCGTCTCCATTTCGGCCATCGCCTCTTCACAGTAACCGAGGGCCTTGCCGGGCAATCCGCGTCGGGCCGTGAAACTGGCCAGGACGAGATATCCCTTCGGATCCTCCTTCGCCAACGCGGACAGGAGTTTCTCGGCCGGAGCGTACTGTTCGAGATCCTCCAGCATCAAGGCGATATCCCGCAATTTGACCAGATGCTCCGGCTCGACTTTGTCCGGCAAGGGATAAGGAATGAGCGAGTGGAACAGGGCCACCGCTTCGTCTGCCCGGCCTTCTTGAATCAGCAATTGTGCCCGGAGTATCTTCGTCTGCGGGGCGTCGGGGCGCAATTCCTCCAGCGTGGCGACGTGCGACTCGATATCGATGATCGGCGCGCGCTGGCGGAGCATGACTTTCACGCAGGCCTCGACGACGGCCGCGTCGTCGTACGATTCGATCAGCAAATCCCTCATCAACTTGGCGGACTTCGCCCACTGGTCGGTGCGCTGATAGAGATCGGCCAGCACGGCGAGCTGCGCCGGCTTGAGCGAGGCTCTGATGCCTTCGAGCAGGGCGGCGGCTTCGCTCCGGGAGGCGTTTCCTCCGGCGGCGAGAATGGTGGCCATCTGCCACCGGTCGCTTGCGGCCAGTGATCCGCTGACCGCATTTTGCCGCAGCAGTTCCAGGGCCAACTCGCGCCCCTTGTAGCCGGAACCGGCGACCAGGATCGCGGCCAGGGCGCGCCTTGCCACCCGAACGTGGGAAGCGAACTTGTCCGGATCGCGCCGGCCAAGTTCGAGCACTTGCCGATAATAACCGGCCGCTTCTTGCGGGCGGCCCGTGCGGAGGTAGAACTCGGCGACCATTCGCAGAATGCGCGGGTCCTGGGGGTTGTTTCTCACGGCGGCCTTATAGTGGCTCTCGGCCTGAGTAAGATCCTTCAGCAATGTGTACCCCTGCGCCTGAAGCAGAGTTCCCTCGGTCTCCGGCAACCTGATTTGGGCCTCCCGCAGCGCGTCCTCCGCCTCCTCCATCTTCTCGGTGGCCACGAGTTCGGCAATCCAAAGGAGCCAGACCGCCGAATTGGTCGACTCGGTCTCGACGACTTGAGCCAGTTGGCGTTCGGCTTCCTCATGCTTTCCGGCGCGGGCGAGGGTTTGCCCGAGCCAGAGCAGATCGGCCGGATTGGTGGAATCACCGACGATCTCCCGTGCCTTCTGGAGCGCCTCTTCCGTCTTTCCCATTTGCAGGGCGAGTGCGACTTCCTGGCGCTGCATGGCACGGGAAGTGTTTTCCGAGCGGTGCTCTTCGATGAACTGCTCGGCTTCGGCCTCGCGCCCTTGCTGCCGCAGCAGTTGGACGAGCAACTGGCGATGTTTCGAGGGGAGTTGGCCGAGCTGACCGGCTCGCAGGAAGTTGTTGATCGCCAGGTCGATGTTCTCCTGACCGTCTTCCAAGAGATTGATCTCGGCCAGCAACAGCGGGATCAGATGCCAACGCGGCCGGATCTCCGCGGCGGCGCGAAGCCGCTCCTTGGCAATCTCCAGCGATTTCTGTTCGCCTTCACGGACCAGCCAGACCTGGTAGGCGGCGTCGCAGTAATTCCACTGAGCGTTGGCCGCCAGCTCCTCACTCTTTAGGCTTCCCTGCAGGGCCTTCAGGTGCTCGGCCATCTTCTCGCCGTTCCCCACGTCCCGCGCCCGGAGAAACACGGCGAAGCGGAGTCGTGCGTTGTCGGGCTGCTCCTCGACTAATTGTTGCCAGTAGGAATCGGCCTTGGCGCGGTTTCCGATGCGGTCGAACGACTGGGCCAACACCATGAGCAGGGCCGGTTTCCGATCGGCCGTCAAGCCGGCGACTTCTTCTTCCAGAGCAGCCAGGATCGGCTCCGCTCCCACCGGCCCGAGCTTCAGGGCGAAATTGGCTTTAGCCATCTGAACGGCCGTCGTATTGCCCACTTTTTCGGCGGCCCGATCGAGCACCGCCAGTGCGGCCCTGGGGCCCTCGTCGTCGCCGCGCACATTGGCCAGGCGCAGCCAGAAACCCCACATCTCGGGATGCTCGTCACAGGCCGCGGTCAGCAATTGGCTCGCCTCGGTCAGATCCCCCTTCGCAGTCAGCAGAATCGCTTGTAGATCGATCTTCTGGATCGGCTTGACGCCTTCCTGCTGGCAGATCCGCTCGACGATTGCTTCCAGGGGTGTCCAGTCTCGCTCTTCCTCGGGCAGTTCTTTCGTTTCGGCAATGGTCGTTTGCAGCAACAGTTGCCACAGGCGAGGATCCTTCAGGCATTCCGCCAGGAATACTTCGTACGCTTCTTCGTCCCCTTCTTTCTCCCCCAGGGCCATGCGGACTTGCTCGAACTCCCGCAGTGCTTCCTCCGTCTTCTTGGTCCTCAACAAGATAGAGACCAGCGCGATGCGCGCTTCGAGCAACCGGGGAGCCTCGTTGACCGCCGAACGGTAAGCTGCTTCTTGGCGATCCGGCTGGCCCAACTGCTGGAAACACAGACCCAGTAGCAGGTCGATCTGGCCGAGCGTGTCCGGGGGCAACTCGGGGGTCGTTCGCACACGCTGCAGAAGACGGACGGCGCCCTCCCATTTCCGCTCGGCGATCATGATTCGCGCGTCGAGGACCTTCCAGAACGGCTCATACACTCCACCCTTCTGCAAGGCGCGAATGCGCCTTTTTGCGTTCTTGATGTCGCCGTCGGCAATCTCCAGGTGCGCCAACTCATATAATTCCTGCAGACTGGCCGAACCGGACTTGACGATCTCACGGAGGCTGTCGATGGCGTCGCCGATCCGCCCTTCACCTCGGGCCAGCCACTGCCGCAGCCGGCCCAGACGCGGATCGTCCGTGTCGCCGACTTCGTCAAGTTCTCGGTGGGCACGTTGGAAGTCCTTTTCCATGATCGCCAGTTCGGCGGCGGCAAGATGCACCTCCATCATCTTACCGGCGTCCTCGCCGACCCATTTGCCGGCTTCCTCGATGTCCTGCCATGCGGCTGCCCGCATTTCCCCCAAGTTGCCGTCCAGCAGATTGGCCGCCCGCTGCCTGTACTTCGAGCGGGCCAGATAGGCCTCGGCGTCGTGCGGGTTCTTGTCGATCATACGACTCATCACGAAGGCGGCTTTCTCTTTATTGCCCTCGTGGTTGCGAACCAGGTAGGCCAATTCGGTATACGCTTCGATCGCGTTGGGAAAGCTCGAGGTGATCTCCTCGAACGTGTCGATCGCGTCGCGGAATCGCTCTTTGTGGATCTGGCATCGTCCCATTTGAACTTGGATGTCGACCTCGCCGGGAAACTTCTCTTTCAGAGTCGTCCAGCATTTCTCCGCCTGACTCCAGTCGCGCAATTTCATCGTTACCGAGGCCAGTGAGCGAAGAATGTCCAGGTCCGGTTTGCCGTCGAGTTTCGTCTGCTCTTCTCGCCAAACGCGCGTCAACACCTCACGCGCCACCAGATACGTTTGGTACGTGGCATCCGGCGCGTCGGCCTTTTCCGCCACCAGCTTGGCCAGCTTCATGTCCGTTGCGTGGTCCTTGGGGTTCATCTGGACACACGACGTGAAAAAGCCCTCGGCCGCGTCCTTGTCGCCCTCTTCCAGGGATCGCTCCCCCCGGATCCGCATGGAATCCGCCGTGTGCCGCACCTGATAGCCATGGAGAAGATGCACACCGCCGACGGTGACGATGACCGTAACCAGCAGAATGACGGCAAACACGACGTTCAGTCGTCGGACCGGTTGGTGATAGTTCATACTGAAAACCACGGGACAAAAGAGAGTCGGTAAGACGCGGGACCACCCGAGAGTTCTATCCTAACCCAGGCCGTCGTTCTGTCAACGCGGTGCAATCGGCCACCCACGGGCTCCCATGCCCGAAAGCTCTTGAGTCGTTCGATCCCATGGCCGGACCGGTGTCGATATGGTCGAATTTCGCGTCGGCCACGGGCTCCGACGACACGGATCCGGCCTTACAACCCCTACCACGCAGACTATCCATACTTTCCAAACGGCTCATTTGTACTATTTGTTCGCCCGTTGGCCCGGTCCCGGGAGAATTCTGGGGCAATATCGCAATTCGCAAGAGAATGAGCCAAGTGTGGTGGTAAAGTTTGCCGATTATCCCGACGGCACAGCTTAGGAGGGCCGTAAGGGTTCGTGCGCCCAAGCTTCCTTGGGGGGAGCTGGAGAGAATGGGGAATGCCCCTTTTCTCGGTTGCGTGACGGTAGCCATCTCGCGCCGGTGCGATGATGGTTGCGATAAGGAATACCGAACCAACGAAAACTGACATAGGAAAATCGGTCCATGTCCGCTGCTCGAATTGATCCGAGGCTTTTGCTGGCGGGAGTTCTGCTGGTGTGCCTGGCCACGGCCGGCTGCCGGTCGTTCGACTTCTATCAGGACGACGAGGAACTCAACCAAGTGTTGGGCCCGGCTCCCCAGCCGCCTCGCGAGTTGGCCAAGGTCTCGCTGCCGGATTACCGTATCGAGCCGCCGGACATGGTGTCCGTCGAGCTCTTCAAGCTGATCCCCTTGCCGCCATATCGCCTCGAGGTGTACGACGCCTTGCAGATCGACGTCGCCGGCACGCTGCTGGATCAGCCGATCAACGGCGCCTTTCTGATCGAGGCCGAGGGGCAGGTGAATCTGGGTCCGGCCTACGGTTCGGTACGCGTGGTCGGCACCACCGTGGAGCACGCCCAGACGCTTATCACCGACCATTTGAAACAGATTCTCCGCCGTCCGGAGGTTTCGGTGCGTCTGTTGCGAACCTCGGGCTTGCAACCGATCGCCCCGCCCAACAACCAATATCTGGTCGGTCCCGACGGAACGATCAATCTGGACATGTACGGAACGGTGCATATCGCCGGCAAGACGCTGACCGAGGCGAAGCTGGCCATCGAGAAACACCTCTCGCAGTTTCTCGATTCGCCGGTCGTTTCGCTCAAAGTGTTGGCCTATAATAGCAAGGTCTACTATATCATTACCCAAGGGGCCGAACTGGGCGACAACGTCGCCCGGATACCGATCACGGGCAACGAGACGGTGCTCGACGCGCTGAGCCAGGTAGGCGGCATCTCGCAGATTTCCAGCACGAAGATCTGGATTGCCCGACCCGCGCCCGGCAACGTCGGCTGCGAACAGATCCTGCCGATCAACTGGGACGACATCGCCCGGGGCGCGCTGACGGCCACCAACTACCAAGTGATGCCGGGCGACCGGGTCTACATCGCCCAAGACGACCTGATCGCCTTGAGCAACTACCTCTCGCGGCTGATCTCGCCGATCGAACGGCTCACCGCCTTCGGCTCGCTGGGCGCCTCGACGGTACGTACCTTCCAAACCCTCGGCCGAAGCTACAACCAGGGCCGCGGCGGATACTAGGACC
>CAYUIQ010000048.1:27295-42033 GCA_964444795.1 uncultured Planctomycetaceae bacterium | reverse complement strand
TCGCCGCCATTTTGGCCGCGTCGCGGACTTCCGTGACGATCTGCGTGCGACAGCCATGCACGGACTTCTCCGGGACATGGACAATTTTGCCCGTGGATGCCAGGATCGTATCCAGGTTGACCAGCTTGGTGCGGGTGACGGCCTGACCGATGCGGTACTGCACCTCGGGTACGCATCCACTGCCACGGACCTCGGAATGCCCGCGTAGCAGATAGGGCGCCTCCTCACCGTCCGGGCCATCCATTTTCAGAGGTGCGGTACAGTGGGCCGTCCAGAGGGCGTTGCGCGCCGTATCAAAGGTCGCGTTGCCCTGGAAGCCGGGACGGTCAATGGCGTACTGAAGCAGCATCATGGTCAGCAACGAGTCCATGTCTCCTTCGCAGGCCGCCGGCACGCCACGGTCGCGCAGCCGCGCGAACCCCAAGCAAGGAAACCCGCGGTTCAACCACCCCATACAGGTCCCGATGGCCAATCCGTCGGCCTGGTGCTGCTGAACGAGACGGTCCAAGACGACGCTGATCCGGGCCGCTTTCTCGATGTCTTCGGCGGTTGATTCGAAGATCTGTTTTGCGCCTTTGGTCCACGCTTCGACTTCGGCTCGAACGGCCTTATCGTCCGCGGCCGGGAGCATCTCGTCCATGTCCTTCTGGTCGACGGCCACCACGTCGGCGCCCAGACGCTTCTTGATTTCCTCGGGCGAGCAGGCCGCCTTGGTGCCTTGGGCCGGAGGAAACAGCAGGATCTTGGTCCGCCGCATCATCGGAATCACGCGCAGCAGACGCAGCGCGCGCTCGAGCTCGTCGTAGTCGCTGCTGGCCAGCAGCGTGACGCGATGCCCTTCACGACGCCATCGAGGCGCATACATCCAATCATGACCGCTCGCCGGCAACGAGAACACAGCCAGCGGACGGCCCGCGTCCAAGACAGGTCTCACCACGCGCGTCATCGCGAAGTTCTGCACGTTGATCGCCAGGACGGGTGCTTCCGGCCCCGCCTTTTCCAGCAGAGCCGCCGTCTCCTGGGGGCTGCGCGACTGCCCCACAACCAGTTCGATGTTTCCCAACTTCTTTTCCGCTTCCGCAAGCCGAGCTTCCATGGCCCCGATCTGCTTGGGGTCGGCGCCCCAATTGCGATCTTCCGGCTGGGGACTGCCCGTGAAGATCACACAGATCCGCGACTTGCCACGCGGCTGCGCGGGCGGCGACTCGGAAGCCCTCGCTTGTGTCCACGTCGCACCTGCCAGCAGCAACCCGCCCGCGGCACCCGTTCCCAGAAAGTGCCTTCGCGTGCATTGTTCACACATCGTCAAGTCCCTTTTTCTAGAGATGACCGTCGAGTACCTTGTGCGAGCCTCAGAGGAATACCGCGTCCACTCAGGCAACAACTCGACAACCATTATCGCTATACTCAGGATCGATTGTCAAGAACACGGTGACCGCGCGTGTGCGTTCCCCGACGAGCAAGAGGACCGTCGCCCAACACACGTCATTCGCGACTGCGACGGTACGTTCCTGGCGAAACGGGCCGTGCCCTCGCGTTTCTCACACTTGATGAACCGGGTGGTCCTGATCAGATCTATTCCGATGACGCCATGTTTCTTGGGGCCGCGGAAGCTCAGAGCCGCCGCTTCTCCTCGGTTGCACGTGGAGTAGCCTCGGGTTTTCAGTGCATGCCGACGGCTTCTAAGGACTCGTATGGGAATTCCTTCCCGATCTAGCTATGAGCTATGAGCTATGAGCTATGAGCTTTGAGCTATGGGCTTGTTCGGAGTGTCTTGTTGAAGGCGAGGAGCATACGGCGGATTTCTATGATTTCGGTGGAGAGGTCCGTGTGCTGGTCTTTGGGCAGATATCCGAGGTCCTTGGCTAGCAGCAGTTGGTACTCGACTTCGCTGGCCGAACCCGTGGCGATGTCGATGAAACGGGCAAGCTCGCTGTTGGTGCTACGCCCGCAGCCTTCGGCCACGTTGGTCGGGATCGACGCACACGCCCGCCGTATCTGCGCCACGAGCCCGAACCGCTCGTCGCCGGGAAACCCCGACGTTGCCTGGTATATCCGCAGCGTCATGGCATGTGCCCGCTGCCACGCCGTGATCTTCCGAAAGTCCCTAGCCATCTCTCTTTCCTTCCTCATAGCTCATAGCTCAAAGCTCAAAGCTCAAAGCTCATAGCTCATAGCTAGATCGGGAGGTAATTCCTGTACAAGTCCTAAGTCGTGCGCTCACTTCTTCCGCCTACTTGGTCGATCGCGCCAGCGCCATCGCGAGGGGTCTGGTCAGCGGGCGACGAAGATTGCGTACGATGATCGTGTTGAGGATGCCCGGAACGACGATCACCCGTTTGCCCCGAAGGGCTTTGAGCGACTTGGCCACCACATGTCCGGCAGACCCCCACATCCATTTGGGAATCTGCGACTTGTCGAAGTTCGCGAATGATCCGGTGCTGTGGAACTCGGTACTGGTGAAGCCGGGGCACAACGCTTGGACCTTCACGCCCGTGCCGCGAAGCTCATCCTGCAACGACTCGGAGAACGAATTCACATACGCCTTGGCGGCGCAATAGGTGTTATTCTTGCCGTCGATCAAGAACGCGGCCACGGAGGAGAGATTGATGATGAATCCTCGCTTCCGCCCAATCATGTCCGCCACCGCCGCACGCGCCAGCCGGACCGTGGCGAGAATGTGGATGCCGATCATATCGAGTTGTCCCTGGATGTCGACTTCACAAAAGTTACCCAAGACTCCGAACCCCGCGTTGTTGACGAGGATTTCCAGGTCGGTCAACTCGGCGATGCGCCGCTCGACCCGTTCGATGTCTTCGGCCACCAGAAGATCGGCAACCAGCACCTCGGCACGGATGCCGTGCTTCTGCTCCAACTCGTCGCGCAAGGCGGCCAGCCGTTCTTCCCGCCGAGCCACAAGGACCAGATTCATACCCCGTGCGGCAAGTTGCCGGGCAAATTCGGCGCCGATTCCACTCGATGCACCGGTGATCAACGCGGTGGTCTTTTTTGCACCGGGTTTGTTATTGGCCATGTTGCATTGCCCTTCTCATTCGCAAGCGTCAGGTATAAAACGACTTGGCATGCCCAACTATTGCTCCCCGCGGAACGCCGCCATCTCCTTCACCAGTTGGTCGACGATCTCCGGCCCCTCGGCCGACATGTTGTGCTGTTCGCTGATGTCGTTGGACAGGTCAAACAGCAGCGGCGGGTCATGCCGGGCAATGGGTTCGCGTCTGCGGGTATCCGGGTCGGATGAGCGGGCCTTGGTACTGAGGTGAATCTTGTATTGTCCGGAACGAAACGCGGTCGCTCCACTGCTGTAAAGCCATTGTTTTCGCGGGCTAGGTTCGTTGTGCAGCAGCGCGGGGGTCAAGTCCTTCGAGATGTAACCCGGTTGTGCGGTTGAATCCTTGGCCGGTTCCGAACCACTGGCGAGCCTGGCGAAGGTTGCATACAGGTCAAGATTGGCCGCCAGGCCGTCAATGACGCCGGGCTTGATCTTTCCGGGCCAGCGGAAGATACCCGGCACACGGTAGCCACCTTCCCAGGATGTCCCCTTTTCGCCTCTCAGCGGAGCCGCCGTACCGCCATGCGGCCCGAACATCGACCAAGGCCCGTTGTCGCTGGTGAAAACGATGAGCGTCTGCTCACGAAGTCCGTCATCGCGGATCGCTTTCATCACCTGACCAACAGACCAGTCAATCTCTTCGATCACGTCGCCGAAGCGTCCGCCCTTGCTCTTGCCCTGGAATTCTTCCGAGGCGAAAACCGGCGCATGAGGCATGTTGTGTGCGAGATACAGGAAAAACGGCTTGTCTTTGTTCCGCCTGATCCAATGGACCGCCTGCTCGGTGTAACGCGAGGTGAGTAATTCCTGGTTAGCCGGATACTGAACCACCTCGCGGCCCCGGATCAGCGGCACGTGAAACGTGAACTTGTTGCAGGTGTCGAACAGATCACGGTTCTGGACCTTGCCCCCCGGCGCGGGGACATCGTTGCTGCCGGGTGTGCCGTAGTGGTAATCGAAGCCGCATTCGAGCGGGTGCATCGGGGAGGTGGTGAAATCCTTCGGGTAGCCGGCCAAATGCCATTTACCCAGGATGGCCGTTGCATACCCGTGCCTTTTCAGCACCGCGGGCATGAGCTTGTCGCGCGAGTCGGCGAGGTTGGCTCTGCCCATGAGCGCCGGATGGCGACCGGTCATCAGACCTCGCCGGCTCGGTACGCAAGTGGCGCCCGAGGAATAGAAACTCGTCCATCGCTGCCCCTCCGCGGCGAGGCGGTCGATGTTCGGTGTCTTGTTGAGTTTGTTGCCGTAACAACCGAGGTCGCCGTATCCCATGTCGTCGACGAAGATGAGGACGATGTTCGGCTTGGCCGTGTCGGCGGAAAGTGACGGTTGGGCCGCCGACAGAGTTACCGTGGCGAGGAGCAATGCGCGAATCATGTGGAAAGTCCTTTGGCCATGGATCGTCTTTACAGCGTCATTCCACACGGCCGTCGACACGATCGCGATCCCGGGCATCGACCGCAACAAACCCGGGGTTGATTACAGGGTTGTTCATCGTCTTCGCCCCGATGGCCCATTGGTTCGGATTTGGCGGCTGTTGGGGTAACGGGTTCAGGATAACCCGGCTCTTCAACGGCCGATTCCGCATTCGCAGGCGAAATACTCCATCCGGCAATCATACCGGCCGAAAGAATGCGGTCCGGGGTCATTTCGTGAAATCCGTATCGGCTTCCTTCAAATCCAGTTCCTTGATCCAAACATGACGATAGCGGACATCGTGTCCCTCGCACTGGAGCTTGAGCCCGCCGGGACCATCGGTTATGCCTTTTCCGCCTTCGTTGCCACCGTCAAGGCCAGAAGCCGGCCCACCCCACACCTGGTTGATTACCTGGTTGACATGCACTTTCTTGCCGTTGAAATAGATCGTTACCTTCGCCTTCTCAATTAGTTTGCCATCCTTGAATCTGGCCGCGCGGAAAGTGATATCGTAGGCGTTCCATTTCCCGGTACCGTTGTAAGCGTCGAAAGGCGCCGCGGCCTCGTTGATGACCGCGGCCATCCCATGCTTCCCCTTGTCACCGTCGAGGACCTGGATCTCATATCGATTCTGGAGGTATACGCCGCTGTTTCCGCCTCTTTTCATTACCACGAATTCGATATGAAGGCGGAAATCGCGGTATTTCTTCTTCGTTACAATATCGGCCGCTCCATAGCGACCGCCGGCCGCCTTGGGGTCATCGCTTTGTACGACCCGCCCTTCATCAACCGGGTCATCAACGATCTTCCATTGGATCGGCAAAGAGCTTGAAAATCGTGGCCCGTCCCAGTAGGTCCATTTGTCATCGAGCATCTTGCGGGTCCCGTCAAATATGACCTCCGCGCCCTCCACGGGTGCAGCCCCGACTCCAACATCGGCCAGTGCTGTCGACGCAAAGATCGCCGGAATGATGACTGAAAGGAAGGCAAACACAATCCTGCTACGATTCTCTGTTTTCATCTTCATGTCCTCCTTTGTGTACGGCTAGGCCGACACGAGGTTATCGCGTCTGGACATCCAACCGTGACCTGGGACGATTTCTCCTTGTCCTTCCCAAACTCTCCATCCGGCAATTATACCAGCCGACCGTACACACGTCGACCATCGGGTACTGGAAGTTCGATGAAGGCGTCGGCCGCCAGCGCCGGAAATCCGAGCCCGACCAGCAACGGTACGGCCACGAACGCGTTGCCGTACTGGACGCATCATTCCCGTCTCAACGCCCGGCGCCGCGGACCATTTCCACCTCCTGCTGGACGATCACGCTTGCGGGCCGAAGCTTCTTTATTCGAGGCCGGACAACCGCGGCCAGTGCTCGCGGATTTGCACCTAGAGCAGTTCCGAAACATGGCACACTCGCACCGGAAGTCCTCGCTTGCGCACTCCGTAGGAGAGGTGAATGATGCAGGCCGGGCAGGAGGTCACCAACAGCTCGGCCCCGGTCTGTTTAAGATTGTCCATCTTTCGATCCAGCACCTTGCGCGAGAGGTCGTAGTGAGACAGGGCGTAGGAGCCGGCTCCGCCGCAGCACCAGTCGGCCTCGGGCAACTCGCGGAACTCCAGGCCGGGGATCGAACGGAGGATCTCGCGTGGCTGGGCGACTAAACCTTGGCCGCGCGACGCGTGGCACGGATCGTGATACGTCGCGATGACCTTCTCCCGCTGCTTCGGGAAAGACAGACCGTCGGTCGAGGCCACCAACTCCGGGAGATCGCGGACCAACGCGGCAAACCTCTCGGCCGCGGCGTGCCGCGGGTCGTCCTCGGGAAACAGCGTCGGATACTTCTTCAAGAACGAGGCACAGCTCGAACAGTCGGATACGACGACGTCAAATCTGCCTGCCCCGTCCTTGGAAGAAGTGCCGACCAGCCGAAGGTTCTTCTCGACCAGTTGCTCGGCGGCCGGCCGTTCGCCGTACGTCAGCGGCGGCAAGCCGCAGCAGCAATTGTCCAATACCTCGACGGTCTTGCCGAGCTTGCACAAGATTCGCAACGTTGCGTCGGCGGTCTGCGGACACATCACGTCGGTGCCACAGCCGACGAAGTAGCCGATCCGCAGCGTCCCCGTGCCCTCGACCACGCCGGGCGGCACGCGCCGGCGAAAAGCGCTGCTCGGGATCTGGTCGACGATCTGCGAGGCCTCGGGGAAGTCGCGACCGAAGATCCGCAACAACCCCAGCGCCCGGGTGATCGCCAGCAGTCCGGCCTTCTTACCGAGCGCCGCGAGCCGAGACGCCAGCCGTAGTCGGCCGGGATACGGCAGAATCTTCTCGAACAGCAGCTTATGCAGTCGATTGCGGCCGACACGGTCGAGATACTCGCCGCGGGCGTCGGTAATCAGATCGGCCGTGGCCACCCCCGGGAAACAATTGGCCGTACAGGCCCCGCAGAGCAAACACGCGAAGAGCGGCTCTTCGAGGTCGTCGTTCCACTCGATCCGCTTCTCGGCCAAGGCCCGCAACAACGCCAACCGCCCCCGGGCCACGCCAGCCTCGTGCCCGGTGGCGCGGAAGATCGGGCACGCCGCCTGACAGAAGCCACAGCGGTTGCAGCGGGTCACGTCGTCGTGGTGTTGCTCGATGGTCATCTATTTGCCCTCGAATCACGAAACACTGGGCAGGCGGCCGGGGGCGAATACGTCGTGCGGGTCAAGCGCCGCCTTGATGCGCCGCATCATCGGCCAAGCGACCCTCGGCAGTCCGAATATGCTCTCGCCGCCGGCAAACTCCCGGGGGGCTTTCTCCAGCACGGCGTGACCTCCCAAGGACCGGGCCATCTCGCAAAATTGCTTCCACGTGTCGGATGTCAAACTCTCGTCGGTTGCCGTGACCCGGCCGCAGCCGAAATCGACCAGCACGGATGCCGAACTCAGTTTCTCAGCGGCGACAGAGAGGAATTCCGCGGCCCGGTCCAACGGCAAATCGGCCCGCATCCGCACAGCGCCGCGCCCGAGGAGATTGAAGTACTCTCCACAAAGTCCTTCGCGGGCCGCGTACTTGCGGGATTCTCCAGCATCCAGGCCGGCACCGTCGAATATCCTACGGCAGCGCTCTGTTTGAAAGATCACCGTTTCCTCGAACCCTTCAAATCCGGCGATCAATTGCCACGAATCGCCGTTGCCCGCGACTTGCAGGGCCGGCTCGTTGGGCAGGCCGATCACGAAAGCCGGCTCGAAGCGGCTACATAGCAGTTTCGTTGCAGCCGCCGCACACTGCCGTAGCGGTCCCGTTGCCACCTGGGCAACGCAAGACTCCGGCAGAGACGCCACTTGGAACGTCAGCTCGGTAATCAGTCCGAGCGTTCCCATGGAACCGATCAACAGCCGGGTCAGGTCGTATCCGGCGACGTTCTTAACGACGCGTCCGCCGGCCGCAATGAGTCGTCCCTGGCCCGAGAGAAACTTCAGCCCCAGCGCCAGATCCCGCGGCGCTCCGTAACGCATTCGCTCGGGTCCACGCGTGCCCAAGGCGGCCAGACCTCCGAGCGTACACCGGCCGCCTTGCGGCGGACGCAACGGCAGCCATTGGTCTCGCTCGGCCAAGAGGGCCTGAAGTGTCCCGAGTGTCATGCCGGAGCCGGCGACCACGACCTGATTGGCCGGGTCGTAGTCGACCACGGCCGAGAAGTTCGTGCTGTGTATCTGGAGGGCCTTGGGCCGACAAGAATCGCCGAAACCAGACTGCGTGCCGTTGCCCGTCGGCAACAAGGCCACGTTTTCGATCACCGCGCGACGGACCCACTCGCACGCCTGGTCCACGTCCGTCGGAACCAACTCTTGCCGGCCGCCAATCTCTTCTCCCGACGGCGGCGTTTCCTCGGGCGGTTCGTCCGCTTCCACCGGTGGTGGGAAGATCTTGCCGGGATTGAGCAGATCGTCCGTGTCGAAGGCCCTTCGCAACGAGCGCTGGAAATCGAGGTCGTCCTCGGAGAAGATCATTCGCATGGCACTGATCTTCTCCAGCCCGACACCGTGTTCGCCCGTGATCGTGCCGTCAAGGGCAACGCAGGCTTCCATGACCTTCACGGCCGCCTCGTGGACGCGGCGGGTCTGATCGGCGTCGCGGGCATCGTACAGCAACAGCGGATGGAGGTTGCCGTCGCCGGCGTGAAAAACGTTGCCCTGGCCGAGCCCGTACGTCTCGGCGATGGCGGCGACTTGCTTCAGCGCCTCGGGTATTCGGTTGCGGGGTACGGTGCAGTCGTTGACGAGGAAGTTGGGAGCCAGTCGGGCAATGGCCCCGAAGGCCCCCCGGCGACCCGCCCAGAGTTGCTCTCGCTCGGCGGCGTTTTTCGCCCGGCGGACCTCGCGGCAGCCGTTGCTGGTGCAGATCCGGCTGATTCGCTCGGCTTGTGCCTCCAATCCGATGGCCAGGCCGTCGACCTCGGCAATCAACACGGCGGCTGCGTCCCGAGGATAGCCGCTGGGCTTGCTGTCCTCAATAGCGCCGATCATTGTCGCATCGACCATTTCCAACGTCGCGGGTACGATGCCGGCGGCGATCACGTCGGAGACCGATTGGGCCGCCTGGGCGATGTCGTCATAGATGACCAGCATGGTGGTAATCGACTCGGGCAAGGGCAAGATCCGCACGACGATCTCGGTGACGATCGCCAACGTGCCCTCGCTGCCGATGAGTACACCGCGCAGATCGTAACCGGGTGGGTCCAAGGCCGGACCGCCGGTGTCGATGATCTGGCCGCCGGGCAAGACCATGGTCATCCCCAGCACATGATTGGAGGTCACGCCGTACTTCAGGCAATGGGGCCCGCCCGCGTTCTCGGCGATGTTGCCGCCCAGGGTTGCCACTTTCTGGCTGGCCGGATCCGGCGCGTAGGTGAAACCCAGCGGCGCCAGAGCTTCCTGCAATTCGAAATTGGTCGCGCCGGTCTCGACTATCGCATACCGGGCCTCGGGCCGAATGTCGACAATGCGGTTCATCCGCGAGAGTTCGATAACCAGTCCGCCCTCGGCGATGATCGTTCCGCCGGAGAGGTTGGTGCCAAAACCTCGGGGAACGTAAGGCATTCCCGCCCGGGTAGCCGCCTGAACGACTTCGGCGATTTGCGGGGCGTCAGCCGGGAAGACCACGGCGCCCGGCGTGCTCGTGTCGGGCGACGCGTCGTAGGAATAGACCTCGACGTCGGCACGGCCGGTCGAAACGTGCTCGTCGCCGACGATGCGACGCAGTTCGGTTAGTAGCTGGGCATTGATCATGCTTCGTCGTAGATGGCAGCGGCGGCCTCCAGGGCGTCCGGCCCGGCGGCAAATCCTTCGGCCTTGAGGATGGTTTGTATCGCCGAGAGGAACAGGACCACGTTTCTTCGGCGGCAGGCGTGGCCCATGATCCCCACGCGCCAGGCTTTGCCGGCGAAGTCGCCCAGCCCGCCACCGATCTCGATGCCGAAATCCTTCAATAAGGCCCCGCGGACCTTTGCGTCGTTGACGCCCGCGGGGATGCGAATCGTGTTGAGCATGGGTAGCCGATCGGACTTGGCAACGACCATTTCGAGGCCCATGGCCTCGACGCCGGCGACCAGCGCCCGATGGTTCAATAGATGTCGGTCGTGGCGTGCTTCCAACCCCTCTTCGACAATAATCCGCACGGCCTCGCGTAACGCGAAGACCATGTTGATCGGGGCCGTATGGTGGTACTTGCGATTGCCTCCCCAATAATCGGCGACCATGCCCATATCGAGATACCAACTCACCACGGGCGTCTTGCGATTGGCAAGCGTTTCGACGGCGGTCGAGCCCAGCGAGATGGGCGACAGTCCGGGCGGACACGACAGACACTTCTGCGTGCCGCTGTAGACGGCGTCTATCCCGATCCGGTCCACATCAACTTCCATGCCGCCAAGCGACGTGACCGTGTCGACTAAGAACAGGGCCCCGGCGTCGCGGGCGATCGCGGCCAGATCCTCCAGCGGCTGGCAGACGCCGGTGGAGGTCTCGGCATGGACCACCGCCAGCACCTTCACTTTCTTTCCCTCGACGGCCTTGCGCACGTCCTCGGGATCGATGATCCGGCCCCAAGGGGCGTCGACCCGAGTGAGCTTCCCGCCGATCCGCCCGACGATGTCGGCCATCCGCGTGCCGAACACGCCGTTGACACAAACGACGACTTCGTCGCCCGGTTCGACCAGATTGACGAAGCAGGTTTCCATGCCGGCGCTGCCGGTGCCGGAGACGGGGATGGTCAGCCGGTTGTCGGTCTGAAAGAGATACCGCAGCAACTGCTGGGTTTCGTCCATGGCGGAGAGGAAATAGGGATCGAGGTGGCCGACGCACGGAGCGGACATGGCCTGCAACACCCGCGGCGACACGTCGCTGGGACCGGGGCCCATCAGAACGCGTTGCCCCGGGTCAATGTCCCTGAACCGCTTCGGATCGATCGTCTTCATCAACGGCCTCCGGTGGTGAACTCGACAGCCTGAGATCGACTGGTGCTGAAAGTCTACGGCGTTCCGGTCGGTAGTCTACCAGTTCACCAGCCGAAGGACAACCGATACACGAATGCACTTAACCCCGGACACTCCGGCTTAACCCACCCCGATTGTTGACACGCGGATCCGCGCTTGGGAAGATATCGGGACACGGGGCCAACCGTGGACAATTCCAGCTTTTCGCAATAAGGAGCAAGATCATGCATCGGGAGAAGCAATCCGGACGGCCGTCGCGACGAGACTTTTTGAAGACGTCGGCCTTGGCGGCCGGGGTGGCGATGGGCAGCACGCCGTATGTGGCTCGGGGACAGGACACCCAGCGGAAGTTTACCGCGGTGCTGATCGGTTGCGGTGGACGCGGGAACGGAGCGGCGGGCAACCATCTTGAGGCGGTCAAGTATCTCAACGAAAAGTTGGGCTGGCAACTCGACGTGCGGTTCATCGCCACGGCCGATTATTTCGAGGGCCGGGCCAAAGCGGCCGGCAAGCGGTACAATGTGCCCGAGAACCAATGCTTCGGCGGGGCCGACGCTTACCGCAAAGCGCTGGCCGCCAACCCGGATATCGTGGTCATGGCTCAGCCGCCCGTCTTCCGGCCGTTGCATTTCGAGGCAGCCGTTAAGGCAGCCAAGCACGTCTTCTTCGAGACGCCGTCGGCCGTCGACCCGCCGGGCATCCGTCGCGTGATCGCTGCCGGCGAAGAGGCCAAGAAGAAGGGGCTCTGCGTGGTAGCCGGCACCCAGCGACGACACTCCGAGGGCTACGGACGAACCGCCCGGGAGATCCAAAGCGGCGCTCGGGGTAAAGTCGTCGCCGGTCAGGTCGCCTGGAACATGGGCTCAATCTTCACCAACACGCCGATCAACCCCACCAGCCCCGATCAACTCGCCGGACCCTGGCAAATCTGGGTCGAGATGTCGGGCGACCACATCTGCGAGCAACACGTACACAACCTGGACATCGCCAACTGGTTTGTCGGCAGCCATCCGACCAGCGCCGGCGGGTTCGGTTTTCGTGCGCGGCGGAAGGCCGGCAATATGTACGATTTCTTCAGCATCGATTTCGAGTATCCCGACGGCGTGCATATCCACAGCATGTGCCGCCAGGTGGGCAACTGCTGGAACTGGGTGGGCGAGAGCTTCAAGCACGGAGAGCCCCTGCCGGAAGACCAGCGGACCGAAGTTGCCGATCCCTACGCCGACGTCGGCTACCACGGCAACGCCTATGTGGCCGAGCACGCCCATCTGCTCTACGGCATTGTCAAGGGGACGGGCATTAACGAGGCGAAGAACGTGGCCTGGGCCACCGGCGCCGCCATTCTCGGCCGCGAGTCGGCCTACACCGGCAAGCGGATTAGTTGGAAAGACATGTTCGAGGATCCTGCCGGGAAGTTCTACAACCTACAACTCAAGCCGGCCGCCGAGGACTTCGAGACCGGTGAGGTTGTGATGCTCAAGGACGGCGACATACGGATCCCGGGCATGTAGAGCCCTCAATATCCCTGACGATAGGACCACTGGGTGTAGTCCTTGTAGTAGCCTTGATGGCCGAGCGTGGCGCCGCGATAGCGGACGCCGAAATAGCCCCATTGATACGTCGGCACGCCGAAACCGTAGCCGTACCAAGGAGCCCGGGCCGCATCGTTCCCCTCGTATCGCTGCGGCCCCGGGGGTCCGGCCACGGTGGAGTGTGGACTCGTCGAATAGTTTGCGCGGCGGAACCCGAAGAAGTCCGCCCCGCAAACGGTCGTCGGCAGCAGGTATGCGCCGGCCAGCGCGATCGCCGCACCCGCCATCCATCGTCGTGCCATCCGCTCTTCTCCCGATTTGCCGTTGAGCAGCCCCTGCCCTTAGATCGAACGGACAGCGCGGTCCGGTGCTTCCGGATCTGCCGATTGCAGGGAATAACCGGACGAGGCGATCCGGTTGTAGCGATTAGAGAGGCCAGGCTTTGTCGGAAAAGAGGGCCAGCGTGGCTCCTCAATCGTATTGGATCAGGCTGACCTTCTCATAGTCGGTGATCCGCCGCGCTCCTTCCAGCCGCGTCAACTCGACCACGAAGGCACAGGCGGCCACCTTGCCGCCGGCCTTCTCGACCAAGTGGCAGCAAGCCTCGATCGTTCCGCCGGTGGCCAGCAGATCGTCCAACACCAGAACCCGGGCGCCGGCGGGAATCGCGTCGATGTGGATCTCCAGCGTATCGCTGCCGTACTCCAGGTCGTAGGTGTAGGCCACCGTGGTAAACGGCAGCTTGCCCGCCTTGCGGATCGGAACCAGCGAGGCCCCCAGGTTCATCGCCACCGGCCCGGCGAAGATAAACCCCCGAGCTTCGGCCGCCGCGACCACATCGATCTTGGCATCGGCGAATTGCTCGCTCAGTTGTGCCACCACCTGGGCAAAAGCCTCGGGGTGGGAGAGCAAGGGCGTGATGTCGCGAAAGAGGATCCCCGGTTTGGGGAAATCGGGCACATCGCGGATATAGTCGGTCAGATTCAACGGTTGGTCGGCCATGGGGTCCCTTTCGTGCTGAGGAGAGTGCCGCGCCGACGGGGTCGGGATCGACTGACGCGACACGCCCGGATTTCAAGCTCCAAGTATACTTTCCAGACCCCAGCGGGGGGAAGGGGGCCGTGCCGAGCCCCTGAGCCTGGAAATCACGCTGCCGGTACGCTACCCTGGAAGAGCACGGCTGCCGAATCTACCACCGCTTTCCGCACGATACCCTGGAGAAAGACCGCATGAACAAACCGATCGCCCTGGGATGCCTCACTGCCGCACTGCTCTGGACTCTTGCCGCGACAAGCCAGTCGGCCGAACCGACGAACAATGCCCAACTGGGCCAGTTGCGCCACGTCGTGCTGTTCGCATTCAAAGAGGGCACAACACCGGAGCAAGTCAAGACGATCGAAGACGCCTTTCGGGCGCTGCCCGGGAAGATTCCCACGATCGTCGATTTCGAGTGGGGAACCGATGTCAGCGTGGAGAACCTGGCCGATGGGTTCACGCACTGCTTCCTTGTCAGCTTCAAGGATGCCGAGGGCCGGAAAGCTTACCTACCCCATCCGGCTCACCAGGCGTTTGTCGCCGTGTTGAAACCACACCTGGAGAAGGTGCTGGTGATCGATTACGTCGCCAAGGACTAGCAGCCCGCCCCCACCGCCATGCTCCCCGGGGCTCGTGGAGATCTGTCTAAAATAGGCAAGATTTGCCGGTTATTCCTAATTTTCCGGCAAGATCATGCCGATCTCACCAAAGCGACCATTCTTCCATGGCCTCGCGGGTAGCGGTGCGCGGCGGCAAACAGTGTCCGTCCCGCCAACGGCGACCCCGCTCGATACGTGAGGGGAACGCGATGCGGTGTGGGCTGCTCTTGGTGATCTGTGGACTGACGTTGTCATCGACCGGCTGCAACTGGGGGATGGGATACATCCTTCGCGGCGATTGGTCGCTGGAATTGAATCGAAAGCCGTGGGACGGTGGCCCGGCGTGCACGCCGGGCGTCGATCCGGGATGTGCTCCCGGGGTCGGCCAAGCGCGACGACCCATTTTTGGCCGCGGTTTGAACCGTGGCTGTGGTTCGTTGGCGACACAGGGGGAGACCGGGTACTACAACCATCCGCGTTTCCACCCGGTTCCCACCGGCCCGATTTTCCTCCGCGGGCAGTCCGCGGACAGGACGTACGGTCCAGTCGCCCCGGCCGATAGTCTGCCGCCTTCGCCCGGAGCGGCCCGCTCGACGAGCCCGG
>CAYUIQ010000048.1:0-27195 GCA_964444795.1 uncultured Planctomycetaceae bacterium | reverse complement strand
GCCCCGGCCGATAGTCTGCCGCCTTCGCCCGGAGCGGCCCGCTCGACGAGCCCGGTGGCGGGCAAACGGGCGAGGCCACATTGCGGCGGCTATCGCCGCCCCGGCAGGCAAGTTGGTTCTTCACCCCTCGGGGCCAATCGTCCTCCTCGCCGAAGCTCGCCCAGCGGGCCGACCTTCGCTGGGTCGGCCGGTAATTCCGCCCCATGCGTTCCGCCGGTGCATGGCTTGCTCCCCGCGCTGGCCCGGATGATCCCCACGCGAGCCACTTCCGTGCAGTCCGCGGAGGGTTGAGCAAACTGGGGCGACTGCGGAACGGCCGCCATCGGCGGGGCATGTCATCTCCAGATTGATCGGTCGGCCGGTGAACAATCTGTACTCGCTTCGTATGCCATGCACTTCACCCACATTCCCATACACTAGGTAGACTGGGATGCTTATTCCAGTAACACCACCCAGCAGTCAAGGGCTCGGGAGATCGGTCCGATCAAACCAAGGTGGGACATACTCCGTCCAGTGCGTCCAAACTGACGACGGTTCAATTCCCGGAAGCAAGGCGTCTCGGCCGTTCTCCTTCACCACCTTTGCATATACGCTCCATGATCAACCCAATCGTTCGGCAACCGTTGCTGGGACTTCTCCGTCCACGGATGCGAAGGATAGGCGTCCTCGGGCTGGTGTTTTTTCTGGCAACGCCGCTGGCGGCCTCGGATCTGCGCAAAACGCCGATTGTCCGGGCAGTCGAGCAGGCTCGGCCTTCGGTCGTCAATATCCGTGGCGAGAAGACCGTTGGCGGCGGGATCCAATCGACCGCTGCGGCCTCGGGAAACCGGCGAGTCAACGGGATGGGCACCGGCGTGGTCATTGATGCCCGCGGATACATCGTCACCAACCATCACGTCATCGAGGGTGTGCGCCAGATTCAAGTGACGCTGGCCGGCGGAAGCCAGTACTACGGGAAGCTGATCGCCCGCGATATGACGACGGATTTGGCCATTATCAAGATCGACACGGGAAAGAGTCTCCCGGTCATTACCGTGGGAACGGCCAAGGACCTGATGCCGGGCGAAACGGTCGTGGCGGTGGGCAATGCCTACGGTTACGAACACACGGTCACCAAAGGCATCGTTAGCGCTCTGCACCGGACGGTCCAGGTGAGCGACGCGCAGAACTACGACGATCTGATTCAGACCGACGCGAGCATCAATCCGGGCAACTCGGGCGGCCCGTTGCTGAACATCGACGGCGAGATGATCGGGATCAACGTGGCGGTACGGGCCGGCGCCCAAGGCATCGGATTCGCCATCCCGGTCGACAAGGTGCTGGAGGTGGCAGCCCAACTGTTGGCGTCTCAACAGATCAAGGAAATGTGGATCGGCGTGGCGTTGAAATCCGAACCCGATGGCGGGTTGGCCGTCGATACCGTGGAAAGCGACAGCCCGGCTTCCCTGGCCGGCCTCCAGACCGGCGACGTCATTTCCGGCATCGACGACATTACGGTCCGGCGGGCCTTGGACTTTCAGCGCGGACTCTTGGCCCGGCGGCCCGGCGACACCGTGACTCTGTCGATCCAGCGGGATCAGACTCCCCTGAGTGTCGACCTGACGCTGGGCAACTCGAGCGAGCGGATAGCCGACACGGCCGATACCGCATGGGAAGCGCTGGGGTTGGATCTGGAGACCATGCCGCGGGAGCAATTCGAGCTTTTGAAGACACGATACCGGGGAGGTTTGACCGTCAAGTCGGTGCGCCCCGACGGACCTGCCGCCCGGCAGGGGATTCAGGCCGGCGACATTCTCGTCGGTATGCACGTTTGGGAGACCGTTTCCAAGGAAAACGTGGCGTATGTCCTCAATCGGGCCGACTTCTCCAAGTTTGACCCGATCAAATTCTTCATCGTCCGCGGCAACGAGACGCTCTACGGCTACATGACCGTCGCGATGATCCAGACCTATCGGGCGCAATAGGGACAGGATACGGCCGGGACCCGGTGGCCTTATGAGGGCCGCTGCGGTATCTTTCTGGTAGTCGAACGGTTCGGCCCCTTCTTCCGGGCCGCCGCACATACCAAACCCCCGCCAGCGTGCCCTCCCATGGAAGCCGACTTCGTCGCCTACCTTCGCGATCGGCTCGACGGCCACCCTCAACTCCGCCTGGGGCCGGGTGACGATGCGGCCGTGCTGCAACTCAATCCATCGGGCGAGTGCGTGCTCACCGTCGACATGCTCACCGACGGGGTCGATTTTCTTCTCGATCGGGTCGATCCGCGCCGCGTCGGCCGCAAGGCGCTGGCGGTCAATCTGAGCGATCTGGCCGCCATGGCCAGTCGCCCCCTGGGTGGGGTCGTCGCGCTGGCACTGCCCCGACAAGGCGGTATGGATCTGGCCGTGGCGATCTACGAAGGCTTGCTGCCGCTGGCCGAGCAACACCATCTGGCCATCGCCGGCGGCGACACCAACAGTTGGGACGGGCCACTGGTGCTGAGCATCACGCTGGTCGGCCAACCGACCGGACAGGGACCTTTGCGACGCGACGGGGCTCGCCCGGGCGACCGGATCCTTGTCACCGGCCAATTCGGCGGAAGTATTTTGGGACGCCATTTCGATTTCCCCCCACGCGTCGACGAAGCCATCACGTTGCACGATCGGTACGAGCTGCACGCGGGCATCGACGTCAGCGACGGCTTGTCGCTCGATCTGTCGCGCCTTGCCGCGGAGAGCGGCTGCGGAGCGGTGATCGACGTCGCCTCCGTGCCCGTGGCCGACGACGCGCACCGGCTGGCCGAGCAACGCGCCGACGGCTCAACGGCCCTGGATCATGCCCTGGGAGACGGCGAGGATTTCGAGTTGGTGCTGGCCGTCGATCCGATGGAGGCGAAGCGGATCCTGGCTTGCCAGCCGCTGGACGTGGAGATCACCGACGTCGGCCGGTTTGTCGCCAAGCCGGGCCTCTGGCAGATCGACGCCGACGGCCAGTCCAAACCACTCGATCCCCGCGGCTACTTGCACGAGTTCGACTGATGTCTCGACTGCTTTACGACGCTGCCGACGAAACCGAAACCGCCGCCCTGGGAGCGCAACTGGCGGAGCTTCTGCCCGACCGGTGCGTGGTCGCCTTGTGCGGCACGCTTGGGGCGGGAAAGACGCGGCTGGTGCAAGCGATTGCCGAGGCGGCCGGCGTCGAGCGCGGCCGTGTGGTCAGTCCCACGTTTGTGTTGATGCAGGAGTATCGCGGCCGCCGCAACATCTACCACTTTGACGCCTACCGCCTGCGCGACGAGGACGAATTTCTCGAACTGGGCCCCGAGGAATACTTCGACGGCCCGGGCGTCACGCTGATCGAATGGGCCGACCGGGTCGAAAACTGCCTGCCGGCGGATCGGCTCGTGATCCGCCTCGAAACAACCGGCCCCACGTCGCGCCGCTTCGACATCTCCGCCACGAGTGAAACGCTCGATGAGGTCGTTGGCGAGCTTTGCCGCTGGAACGAAGGGCGTTGAGGCAATCGTAACCCGTGGTTAACCGTCGCGGGCTTGGCTCATGCGGCGGGCGACCAGCAGAGCCGTTTCCAGGGCCTGTTCGTAATTGAGCCGCGGGTCGACGTCGCTTTTGTAGGCGAGTTCCAGGTCGGCTTCGGTCAGGCCGCGGGCGCCGCCGGTGCATTCGGTGACGTTTTCGCCGGTTAGCTCGAAGTGGACGCCGCCGAGAATCGAGCCGACGTGATGGTGGACGTCGAAGGCGCGGTTCAACTCGCCGAGGATGTCGTCGAAGCTGCGGGTTTTGATGCCCGAGGCGGTGGTCACCGTGTTGCCGTGCATCGGGTCGCAACACCAGAGCACGACCTTGCCGGCCCGCCGGACGGCCTCGATCAGCGGCGGCAAGTGTTGCTCGATCTTCTCGACGCCGAAGCGGTGGATGAGCGTCAGCCGCCCGGGTTGGTTGGCCGGATTGAGCACCTCGATCAGTTCGACGAGTTCTTCCGGTGTCATTGAGGGCCCCACTTTACAGCCGATCGGGTTGGCAATGCCGCGAAAATATTCGACGTGGGCGCCGTCAATTGCGCGCGTGCGATCACCGATCCAGGGGAAATGCGTGTTGAGGTTGTACCAGCCGGTGCGGCGTGGCACGCGGCGCGTTTGCGCCTGTTCGTAGTCCAGGTGCAAACCTTCGTGGCTGGTGAAAAACTCGACCCGGGTCAGTTCGTCGAGCGGTCGCCCGGCCATGGTTTCCATGAAACGGACCGAGTTGCCGATCGATTCGATCACACGCCGATATTCGTCGGGGCGGGACGCATGGTTGACGAAATCGAGGTCCCACTGCTCGGGATGATGCAGATCGGCGAACCCGCCGTCGACCAGGCCGCGAATGAAGTTGAGCGTCAGGCACGACCGCTCGTAGCCGCGGAGCAAGAGCTTCGGGTCGGGTCTGCGGTCCGCCTCGGTGAAGCCGGGCCGATTGATGCAGTTACCCCGATAACTGGGCAAGGTGACCCCGTCGCGAGTTTCCGTCTCCGCCGAGCGGGGTTTGGCGTACTGGCCGGCGAATCGGCCCACGCGAATCACCTGCTGCTCGCAACCGTAAACCAAGACGAAACTCATCTTCAGCAGGATCTTCAGTTTCGCGGCGATCGGATCCGGGCGACAGTCGTCGAAGGTTTCCGAGCAATCGCCCCCCTGCAACAGGAACCGGCGTCCCCGGGCGGCCTCGGCCAGTTGGCCCTTCAGCGTTTCGACTTCCCAACTCGTCACCAGCGGTGGCAGTTGGGTCAGTTCGCCGAGCACCCGTTCGAGCACTTCGCAATCCGGATAAACCACCTGCTGCTTGGCCGGCTTTTTCTGCCACGATACGGGGGACCATGGTTCGCTCATCGTGCGGCGGGCTCCGTTCGGAGAGGTTTCTTCATCAAGAATCATCCTTTCGCACCATCCGCCAGCAGCGGTGGATACGGCGGTTGCGGAAATCGAGTGGAACGGTCTGACGGCTGATCTCCCGGACCGTGACCCCCTTGATCGCTGACTCGTCGAACTTGAACCGGCGGAAGTTGGTCGAGAAAAAGATCACACCGCCGGGAGTTATCCGCGGCAGCAATCGCCGGAGTAGCTGGGCATGGTCGCGCTGTACTTCCCAATCGGTCTCCGCCGCCTTGCTATTGGAGAACGTGGGTGGATCGACCACGGCCAGATCGTACGCCGAGCCCGGGGGATGTTCGGCGAGAAACTGCATCGCGTCGGCACGTATCCGGCGGTGCGCCGAGCCGGCCAGACCGTTGAGTTGCATGTTGCGAGCGGCCCAGTCGAGATACGTGTTCGACGAGTCGACCGACGTCGTCGATAGCGCCCCTCCGGCGGCTGCGTATACGGTAAATGCTCCCGTATACCCGAAGAGATTCAGGAATCGCTTCCCACGGGCCGCTTCGCCGACCATCGCCCGGGTGATACGGTGATCGAGAAACAAGCCCGTATCGACATAATCGGAAAGGTTCACCTCGAACTTCAACCCGCCTTCGGTCACCGTCAAGGTGCGCCGATCATCGGCGTATCGCTCGTGCTGGGTTGTGCCGCGTTGCCGCTGCCGGCGTTTGAGGAAGACGTCGCGGCGACGGATATCGAGCGCCTCGCCCGCCGTGCGGACCATCAGATCGAGCCAATCGCCGTGCTCGCCGGGTGTGCGGTCGTGCGGCCGTTCGTACTCGGCCATGTGCAGGCAATCTTCGTAGCGATCCACAACCAGCGGAATCTCCGGAATATCGCGTTCGTAGAGCCGGTAACAGGTGATGCCCTGCTTCGTCGGCCAGCGGCGAAGGTGCCGAGCCCGTTTGATCAACCGGCTGCGAAACAGCTCGGCCTGTTCGGAAGCCTTGGCCGAGATTCCACCGAAGGCTTGCTCCCGTTCGGTGATGACCGGTTTGGTGATGACCGGTTCGGCGATGGTCGATTCATCGATGGTCGATTCGGTTTCGTACCGATCGGCCCCGCGGGGCGGCTTCGGGCCGTGGAACTGGAAGAACATGCACTCGATCCGGGCGTTGTACAGCTTCCGCCGGCGATTGGCTTTTTGCCCCACCAGGGTCTCGAAATCGGAATGCGACGTGAAAATGTAATGCGACCAGGTCTTCAGCCGGCGAAGTACGTCGGGCATCGCCTCGTACAGGGCCTCGACCTCGGACTGCTCGCCGACGCGGTGTCCATAGGGCGGATTGGTGATGAGGCAGCCGTACTGGCGCTTGCTCGTAAGATCGCGAAAATCGCGCCGCCCGAAATGGATCTGTTCGCCCACGCCCGCCTGCTCGGCATGATAGCGGGCCTGACTCAGCGCCTCGTCGTCGACGTCGGTGCCGAGGATGCGCTGGGGAAACTCCGGCAGAGCCAAATCAAGGGCCTCTTCACGCGCCGCCTTCCAGATCTCCACGGGCAGCATGGGCCAGCGCTCGGCCGCGAACTGGCGATACAACCCCGGGGCCATGTTCCGGCCGATCAGGGCCGCCTCGATGGGGATCGTTCCCGTGCCGCAAAACGGATCGATCAACGGTCGTTCCACCCGCCAAAAACTCAGCAACACCATGGCCGCGGCCAATGTTTCTCGAAGGGGCGCGCGGCCGGTCAACGGTCGGTATCCCCGTTTGTGTAGGCCGGAACCGCTGGTGTCGAGGGTCAACGTGGCCCGATCCTTCAGCAGCGAGACCTCGACCGGGTAGATGGGCCCGGTTTCCTCAAGCAATTCGACGTGGTGAGAACTCTTGAGCTTCTCGACGATCGCCTTTTTGACGATCTTTTGGCAGGCCGGCACACTGGAAAGTTGCGACTTGACCGATCGGCCCTTGACCGGGAATTCTCCGTCGGGCGTGATCCACCGCTCCCAGGGCAAGGCATGCGTCTGATCGAAGAGAGCGCCAAAATCGGTCGCCTCGAACGACCCCAGGTGCAACCGCACGCGGCCGGCCGTGCGGAGCCAGAGATTCGCCCGCGCGATGGCCGACGCTTCGGCCTCGAACGCCACGCGCCCGACCTCGACGATCCGGGGCGAGTAGCCCAGCGATTGGAGTTCGCGGGCGACCACCGACTCCAGCCCCATCGTCGAGGTAGCAATCAGTTCGAGCGTGCTCATAAAATGAACTTATTCAGATCCTCGTCTTGGGCGATCTCGTCCAGGCGCTGGGTCACGTAGGCCGCGTTGACGACGACCTTGCCCATCTTCATCTCGGGGGCCTCGAAGCTGACCTCTTCCAGGAGCCGTTCCATGATCGTGTAGAGCCGCCGGGCGCCGATGTTCTGGGCCGTCTGGTTGACCTGGAAGGCGTAATCGGCCAGAGCCTCGATCGCATCGGCTTCGAAGATCAGGCTCACGCCCTCGGTCTCCATCAGGCCCATGTATTGCTTGGTCAGCGCGTTTTTCGGTTCGGTGAGGATACGGACAAATTCGTCCTTGCCGAGGTCGTCGAGTTCGACGCGGATGGGAAACCGCCCCTGCAGTTCGGGCATCAGGTCGCTCGGTTTGGCGCGGTGGAAGGCCCCGGCGGCGATGAACAGGACATGGTCGGTCTTCACGTAGCCGTATCGCGTCTGCACGGTCGTGCCTTCGACGATCGGCAGCAGATCGCGCTGGACACCCTGCCGCGAGACGTCGGCCCCGTGCGATTGGTTGCCGGCCACGACCTTGTCCAACTCGTCGAGAAAGATGATGCCCACGTTTTCGGCCCGTTCGATGGCCGCGGCGTTGACTTTGTCCTGATTAACCAGCGCGTCGCACGCTTGCTCGAAGAGCACCTTTCGGGCGTCGGCCACGGGCATCTCTCGCCGGCTCGTATTCTTCGGCAGAATCTTCTCGAACATCCCCTGCAAGTCGACGTCCATCTGCTCCATGCCCATGCCGGTGAACATCATCGGCGTGGCCTTCTGCTCCAGGCTGAGTTCGACCATCCGCTGGTCCAACTCGCCGGAGACGAGCATCGCCCGCATCTTTTCCCGGGTGCGTTCGTAACGCTCCGGCGAATCGGGGCTGTCGGGCGATGCATCGAGACTGGGCGGCGCGGGAGCCAGCAGATCAAGCAACTGGTCCTCGACCCGCCGATGGGCTTCCTCTTCGACCTTCTTCCGCTCGCTCTCGTGAACCAGACCGATGGCGTTTTCGACCAGATCGCGAACCATGCTCTCGACGTCGCGCCCGTAGTAGCCGACCTCGGTGTACTTGGTGGCCTCGACCTTGATAAAGGGCGCGCCGGTCAGCTTGGCCAGCCGGCGAGCGATCTCCGTCTTGCCCACGCCGGTGGGGCCGATCATGAGGATATTCTTCGGCGCGACTTCCTGGCGCAGTTCCTCGGGCAGTTGTTGCCGGCGCCAGCGATTGCGGATGGCGATGGCCACGGCCCGTTTGGCGTCGGCCTGGGAGACGATGTGGCGATCCAGCTCGACGACGATTTCCCGGGGGGTCAGCTCTTGCACTCCAGCTCCTCCACCACGATGTTGGTGTTTGTGTAGACGTCGATCTCGGCGGCGATTTCCAGCGATTGTTTTACCACGGCCGCGGCTTCCATGTCGGTATGGGCGACCAGAGCCCGAGCGGCGGCGACCGCGTAGTTGCCCCCCGAGCCAATGCCCAAGATGCCGTCGGTCGGCTGAATTACGTCGCCGGTGCCCGAGAGGAGCAACGTGTTTTCCGCATCGACCACGGCCATTAGGGCCTCTAGCCGGCGCAACGCACGGTCGGTCCGCCATTCCTTGGCGAGTTCCGTCGCGGCACGGGGCACATTGCGAGGGTAATCCTTCAGCTTCGCCTCGAAACGCTCCATCAGGGCAAAGGCATCGGCCGTGGAACCGGCAAAGCCGACCATCACCCGGTCGTCCATCAAGCGGCGGATCTTCTGGGCGTCGGCCTTCATAATCGAGCTGCCCATGGTCACCTGACCGTCGCCGCCCAGAGCCACTCGGCCGTTACGCCGAACGGTAAGGATCGTGGTCGAACGTGTTTTCATTGGTTTGGGTCCAGGGGGGCTTTGGTCTTCGCTGGTAGCTACGGTCGCCAGACCGTGGGTGCCTAAGCCGTCAATATGGCCGATATTTGGCGAAAATACCAGGGGGGGAGGTGGATGTTCTCCGTGTTGGTCCGGTCCTCCAAATGGAGTACAATCGTACTGATGAGCGGATAAACCATGTTCTCGGGAGATGCCGGCCATGCGTAGAATCGTTCCCGTTTGGGTTACCCTGGCGTGTGTCGCCGTTGCCGGTTCGGCGGTGGCGGTGGAAATTTCTGGCGAGGCGCCGCCGAAGGGCTTTCATCTGGTGGCCGAGGACAACTGCGGCACGGCGAGCCAGACGCACGTCGTGGCGGGCACTTCATGGTTGTATCCGGACAGCATGGTCGACGCGCCGCCGGAACATCGGGCGATTGTGTTCGACAACAACGCTTGCGTCTTCTGGTATGTGAATCCGAAACCCGATGCGGCGTACAAGGTGGATGTCGTGTACGTCGATAACGCCGACCGGGTGCAGCGGCTGGATGCCAATGGACGCGAAGTCCACGGATCTTTGAAACTGCCCGTGCGAACACCGAAACGAATGCTGTTCGACATCCCCAAGGCGGCGTACGCCGATGGCGGGAAGCTCGAGTTGAAGTTCACCCGGCTGGCCGGGGCCAACGCGATCGTCTCGTACGTGCGGATCTGGTCGACCAATCCGGCGCCGTTGGGTGCCCCGTCGCCAAAAGACCGCGCCGCCTTTCGTCCGCCTCCGCCACCCGGTCCGAAGCAGCCCAAGCCGCTCTGGCTGACCGACGACCCGGTCCAACGGGAATGGATGCGGCAGGACGGACTGGTTTGCCGGTCGATCGGCGATGGCTGGGAGGAACCGGCCGTCGTGGTGCGGAGCCGTTTGATACCGGCGGTGGAGAAGCACGTGCGACGTTGTTCGGCTGTCGCGGCCGACATGCGCCGGCTTGGTGTGAAGGAGATCTCTGGTGAACTTGACGAGCTGGATGACGTGTTGCGTCGACGGGCATCGTTGACGGCGGAAAAGAAGGGTTCGCAGCAGGGTGGCTGGGGTCGAGATGCGAGGAACGAGCAACAAGCCCCCAGAACGCAACCAACTGAGGGCTCGCTGCGCTCGACCTCAGGCACCCTGCAATCGCTCCCAGCCACCCCCGATGACCTGGAATCCTGGAAGTCGATCTACCTCGACGTGCATCGCGTTGCACGCCAACTCACCCTCATGCATCCCCGCTTGCACCGGGGCCAGGGGTTGCTATTCGTTCGCCGCCATCACGCCACCGCTGCCCATCAGTGTTCCCGTCGCCGCTCGCGGTACACGACCCTCGGTGGCGAGATCTGTTTGCTGCCGGAGATTCGATCCGACATGCAGGCCCCGCCCGTTTCGCTCACCGAAGGTAAGTTTCCCGAGGGGCTGTTCGGCCGGCCCGATGTTTCCTTCGACGGGCGTCGTATGGTGTTCGGTTTCGCCGCCGCCGACGTCCAGGATCTCGACGAGGGCGAGTTGGTAAATCGAGCCAGACGCGATTCGATCGGCAACGGCACGTTCTTCCAGGTCTGGGAGATGCCAACCGACGGCAGCACACCGCCGCGTCAAGTGACCCACGGCACCACACGACGCGAGGAGAGCACCGATCCGATTTATCTGCCCGACGGGCGGATCGCGTTCATGTCGCCGCGTGCCGGGGGCATGGTGATGTGCGGCGATTGGGCTTGGGCCGACTGCATGTTCAGTGTGGCAGCCGACGGCTCCGATCTGCGGCAAATCACTCGGGCGAAAGAAGGCGAGTGGGACCCGGCCCTGATGGACGACGGCACGATCATGTTTACCCGCTGGGAATACGTGATGCGTTTCTGGCGGCCGACGCAGTTGATCTGGAATGTTCGCCCCGACGGCACCTACCCGCGGATTATCGGCGGCTATCTGACCGTCGAGCGAAACTACGCCCGATGTCGGCAAGTGCCCGGCACGAGCAAGGTGGTCTGCGTCGAGGCCCACCACCATAACGACGGCAGCGGCAATATCCTCGTGGTCGATCTGCGCCACGGTCGCGACACGGCCCAAGGCGAGCAGTGCCTCGTGTCGGGATCCGCCGATTGCCCGTTCCCGATCGATGAGAACTACTACCTGATCTCTTACGACCCCAGCGGCACCGGCGCGTCGGACAACCGCCGAGCCGGGCGGGTGGGAATCTATCTGGCCGACGTCCACGGCGGGTTGGAGTTGATCTACCGCGACGCGAGCCTCTCGGCCATGTACCCGACGCTCGTGCAACCGCGGCCAATGCCGCCGGTCCTGCCCGAGGTTCGGCCGCAAGACGCCCAGCCCACCGGCCAGTTCGTCGTGCAGGACGTTTACCAGGGATTGCCTAAGGAAATGCGAGGCAAGGCCCAGTATCTTCGCGTCGTCGAGGCCCACGAGCGGCACATCAACACGTCGCCCTGCAATATCTGGGTCGGCATGGGCGGATTCGAGACGAAGACCGTGTTGGGATGCGTGCCGATCGAGCCGGACGGGTCGGCCTATTTCCGCGTGCCGGCCAACCGGGCCGTCTTCTTCTCCGTGTTGGACAAAGACTATCGCGCGCTGCACACCATGCGGATGACGACGTACGTCCAGCCGGGCGAAACGGTCGGCTGCGTCGGCTGCCACGAACCGATGACCGCCGCCCCGCCGATAGGAAAAAGCCCGATGGCCACCCGCCGCGACGTATCGGCCATCGAGCCGCCGCCCTGGGGTCTGCAAGCGTTCGGCTATCCGAAGCTGGTACAACCGATCCTCGACGCCCGATGCGTGAGCTGTCACGACGGGACCGAGGGCAAGGAGAAATCGTTCGACCTGCGTGCCGGAACGGCCCAGCCGGAAACTTTCGTGCCCAACCTCTGGACCGTCACCGGCGCCGGCTACAAGGCGCACTACACCTATCCATCCTATTGGGCCCTACTGCCGCACGTCAAATACGCCGACGTCCACAACTACCACACGCCGCCGGGCTCCTGGGGTTCGCTCCAGAGCCCATTGATGAATCTCCTGGCCGAGGGACACAAGGACGTCGTCCTGACCACAACCGAATGGCGCACCCTCTGCGCCTGGATCGACTGCAACGTGCCGTATCTCGATGATTTTCGCAAGTTTGCCGTTGATCCGGAGATTCGGAAGGCGGGTAGGGTGCGTCTGGACGCACCACTTGGACAGTAACGTGAAGGATGCATACGAGCACAAGTAGTGCATCAAGGAAAAGGGGCTTCTTCTCTTGTATTGAGGTGAGAGCATGGCGACCTACTACTGCCACGAATGCGCGAGAAACAATGGGCACATTTCACCAATTGATCCGAGCGACCTGAACGCGAATGAGTATCAGTTGGAGAAATACCTCAAGCACACAGCGCCAACGGGTAGTTATCCCGTGAACTCAATCTTCAACGACGGGGACTGGCGAAGTTACCAGAACCATATTGTTGCGACAGCACACTCCGGCTGTCTGGAAATTGATGACGGGGGACGAAAGAACCTATTGTTGTTTGCTGGTAAAAAAACAGGCCTTCGACTCGACAACGGAGTGTTCACGGCTGACGGCAGTGGCGTGAAAGTGGTATTGACGGAGAACAGCGGCACAATTCATGGTTTCCCAAGCGATTTCCGTCCGGAATCCAGAGCCTGCGCGGCTTGCGGAAGGCTTGTACCATCATTCTGATCCGCGCGCCGGACAGGCAGACTCACAGCCTTAACAACCATCGCGGCTGACACGAATCATCGGAACAAGACTACGGCTAGCCAACGCGGATCACTCGGACGCCACCGCGGCGCAAGACTTCCCCTGTCACTCCCTCACGGTCACAAGTAGGACTGCCGCCCTTGAGATATGCTCGCTTCGCACCGATGATCTCTGCCATCTCCAAAACATACTGGCTGCCTTGGACGTGATAATCCGTTACATCCTCGCCAGTTTCCGGCGCGATAATACGAAGGCCCTCATCGAGCACTTGGGCACCCGTTCCGTCGAGCGTTTCCGAAGTTCGCGGAGTCGGCATTCCGCCGAGTTGTTCGGGGCAGACGGGCACCAGGACGTACTTCCTCTTGAGTCGTTCAATCAGCTTGTCGCGACGTTTCGCACGGCGGCCGTGCCAGCGACACGGGATTCCCAGAAGACACGCGCTGATCAAGACCGGCTCCGACACCGGGTTATCGAAGAGCATTCGTTGTTTCTGTTGATGTCTGCTATCCATTACCGTCTTCATTCACGATTATCCGTCGCCAGAAGCGATGTCGCCATCCCATGCAAAACTTCAAGCGTAGGCACTTTCCGCAACCAATGCAACCACTGATCTTGAGCGTCTTGGTTTCGCGGTCGAATCGCCGACAGGAAAAACACTCCACGACGCAGAAACCGCAATCAAGACAGTTGATCATTCTCTTGACCAAACCGTCCGCAACCTGCTCCTTGGTATCCCAGAAACGCAACTCCGTTCCTTTTAGAACCCATTTTCCCTGAACCGGCTGTAAGTGTTTCGTGTTAATCCATTTTGGATCGCGGATTCGGTAGCAGAGTGCGCCGTCGGGCTTTCGACGACGAACGGCTCCGACAACATTCTGCTCGGCTATGCGGTTCCAATGCACGAATCCGTGACGATCGAGCTTTTCCTTCCGAGTTGTGTACTTCTTATCAAGCCGCGCCTTTTCAATGAGCCCGCTATCAAAGAGCATTTCCTCGATTTGCCCATAGTATCGACTGCACACATTTGGATGGTTCTGTCCGCTGTACGCTTGCCGTCGAGAATCGGACGTGTAGCAGCAGATGCAATACGTGCGATCCATGTGCTCGTAGATCGGATTCAACGAGAGACCGTAGCGATCCTTGATAACGGAAATGATCTCATCCCTGGCAAAATTCAGAAGTGGGTTGACGGTCGGAAGATCAAGCCGTCCGTGGAGTTCCACACGAGAGTGCCACTTATGACTGAACTCCGCCCCGGACATGCCGCGAAACATGACCGCTTGCTGCGGGTTGCGAAGTCCCTGGCCTTGCAGCCATTCCAGGAGTCCCGTGCCGACCAACATGGGAACACACCACGCATCCTTCAACGTGAGGAATCCAATGCCACGCTCCATCAGGTCGAAATATCCCAGAAACGGCTCGACGACCTCGACGCGAAACCCCCTTGCTTTCAGTTCTTCCAAATACTCAAGGTTGACAGAGAATTCCAAATTGTGGTGCGAATACAGACACATCGGTTTTTCGGGCTCAACAGCCTCGTACAGCATGGCGGCCAGGGCCAGACTATCCTTCCCGGTCGAGAAGGCAACAAATCGGTATTTGCCTTCGAGTCTTTCCCAAAGGTTTCGCAAAGTAGCGACCGTTTCGGCAACTTTCGTTTTCAAGACTTGGTCCATGAAGGCATCCCCAGCAGCGAAGCAAAGACCTTGCCTGCCAACATTGCCTCATTCTTCTCAGTGATACTGTGATTCTTTGCGTATTTACTGACAGCGAGTTTCATCTCGTCCTTCACACGGATTGGAACCTTCACCTGGAAGAAGGCATGGTCCCGTTCCACCGTTAAGAGCAAATGCTCTTCATATTGACTGAAGTCAAACTCCTCTTCCGGTTCCAGCAGAGCCTGCAATTCGGCGTTGTTGAAACCCAGCGAAGGAAGGTCGATCTCCACTAAACTCAATTCCTTGAGTATATCCGCAAGCGCATCGCTATCCCAATCCGCAATTTCCCCTGTCTTGTTGTCGACGATGGCGAACGCATCCCGCTGAGCATCCGTCAACTGAAGTTGGACGACGGGAACTTGCTCAAGCCCGAGTTTCTTGGCCGCTTTGAGACGTACATGCCCTGCAACGATCTAGAAATTCTGGTCGCAAATGATCGGCACGTTGAATCCAAACTGCCGGATGCTCTCCGCAACTGCATCGACAGCGTGGTCATTCTTCCTTGGATTCCGGTCCCAGGGAGTCAGTTTTTCGGCGCTGAGTTGCTGGATCTCCAATGGACTCCTCCACGACGAAGCCATTCATTACGAATAGGCAGGTTTTTCACGGGGCGAGGTACAGACGTACACTCTACCGAGCGGGATGGCTTAAGTCAAGCGGCATTCTAAGCCACGTACCGGATCAAGTTGATAAACAGGAGAGTCCCAGCCCTGTGCAACATGAGATTCGCGGGAAATCCCGATGGTTTTCCGAAAACGTCTTTGCGGATGGAAAGTCTGCTCCGGAAAATCATTGCAATCACCAACAAGGCTGACTTCAGAACCCCCCCGCGCCTTGATGCACGACCCGCCGCTCGAATTATGGTAACCTATCCAGTAACAACTACCACCACTTCATCCCAAGGAGACCCACCCATGTCATGCTTCCGACTCCCATCGCTGCTATTGCTATCCATCATCGCCGTCCTCCCGACGCTCGCCCAAGCCGAAGACGCGAAGCCGGTAAAGGTGTTCATCCTTGCCGGACAGTCCAACATGCAAGGCCATAGTCCCATCTCCATGGGCAAGGACGGTGACCTCGACTATGCGGCCGAGCAGGAGCAGTTTGCGTATCTGAAGAAGGACGGGCAGTGGGTCGAGCGGGACGATGTTTGGTATTACCACAAAGACGGGAAGGACGTGGTGACCCGGTCGAACCTCAAGCCGGGACTCGGTGCCAATGGAGGCGTCGGGCCGGAGTTGGCGTTCGGGCATGTCATGGGCGATTATTACGACGAGCAGGTGCTGCTGATCAAGTGCGCCTGGGGCGGACAGGCGATCGGCATGACGTTTCGGCCGCCCAGTTCCGGGCTGCCGGAAGACGAGGTATTACAAGCGATGTTCGCCGGCGCGAAGAAGAAGAACTCCGACATGACCATGGACGAGTTCGAGCAGATCTTCGGGATGCGTTATCGACAGGTGCTGGCGCAAGTGAAGGACGTGCTGAAGAATCTCGACGAAAACTTCCCCGCGTACGAGGACCAGGGATACGAGATAGCCGGCTTCTTCTGGCACCAGGGATGGAACGACGGCTGCAATCGGGAGTTTACGCTGGAATACGAGAAGAACATGACCAACTTCATTAAGGATATGCGCAAGGATCTCGGCAACGTGGACCTCCCGTTTGTCATTGCCACCAGCGGCATGGGCGGTCCCGACGCCACGGGCGTTGCCGGCGGGTTGGGTAAGAACATCGAACCGGCGCAGATGGCCGCGGCCGCGAAATACGACCACTGCACCGGCGTACCGACCCGGCATTTCCAGCGCCATCAACCCGGCCGCCAGAAGAGCCACTGGTACAACAGCGCCGAAAGCTACTGCCTGGTCGGCGACGCCTCGGGCCGTGCGATGATCGCGATCCTCAAGGCCGCCGGGGAATGAGGTCGTTGATCGGGCGGCGAAGTTGTTTAGTCCGTTGAAAAAGTCGCATGGGTGCCTGGGGTCGATCATCTCCACCCATCCCCGCCGAAAGCGGGGACTCTTTCGTATATCCGGACGCCTCTTCTGGACGCGCCGCTCGGTTGCCGATATGCTGTCCTGTTGGGGGAGTGGACGATTTCGACTCGTGGAGAACGATGATGAAGATGATGCGATGTCTCTTGGCGGCGATTACCGTGACGGGCACCTGTTACACGGCTTCCGTTGAAGCAGCGCCGTTGGGGTTCGAGGGCACGAAGTGGATCTGGTTTTCCGCCGGGGCCGAAGTACCGCTGAACGATCTGCCCGCGGCCGTGAATTACTTTCGCTCGGCCGTCACGATTCCGGACGGGGCCGAGGTGAAATCCGCCGAGGTGATTATCACCTGCGACAATATGTACGTGCTCCATCTCAACGGCAAGCCGGTCGGTGAGAGCGAAGCCAACAACAGCGCCTGGAGCACTCCCGAGCGATGGGACGTCGCCAAGCTGTTGGTGCCCGGTCGCAATATTCTCGCGGTCGAGGCGGTCAACACACTGCCCGGGCCGGGCGGGCTGATCGTCAAGCTGGTTGTCGAACTGGCCGACGGCGGGCAGATCGTGTTGCCCAGCGACGCGACCTGGATGTGTACCGGCAGCGAGCACGCCGGCTGGAATTTACTCGACTTCGACGATACGCACTGGAACAATGCCCGCGTGGTGGGCGAGTTCGGCGCCGCTCCGTGGAACAAGTTCGCTCCTCCCGCCACCGCCGTAGCCGCCGGGAAACCGATCGGCGCGGTCAGCCGCGTGGCCAAGGAGGCGATGAAAGTGGCCGCCAGACAGGGCCGGTCCGTGTTCCTGGCCGCCGCGGAAAAACCGCCGGCCGATTACCCCTGGCCCGAAGCCATCGTCTTCGTGGCCGAGGATTGCAGCCTCTACCGTCCGGTCGGCGGTACGGGCTCGGCCCTGGACAGCCTCAGCGTCACGATCTTCAACCCGCGCCACTCGCGCGCCTTTCCCGAACACGATCTGCCGGCTCCGATGAAAGTGGGGCGCAAGCTGGTCCTGCTCACGCCGGCCCGGCCGGGAGTCGAGCCGCGCGTCCTGCTCGACGCGGGCCGCGGTGCGGTCGGTTCGCCCAGCGTGTCGTTCGACGGCAAGTCGATCCTCGTCTCGATGGCCAACGACGGCGACCCCTTCTATCACATCTTCCGGCTACCCGCGGTGGGTGGTCGCCCCGAGCAACTGACCGACGGCCCGTTCCACGACATCGACCCGGCCGAGTTACCCGACGGGCGGATCGTGTTTACCTCCACACGGATCGGCACCTTCGAGGAGTATCACAACCCGCCTTCCCGTTCGCTGTACGTGATGAACGGCGACGGCAGCGGCGCCCGGCCGCTGACCCATACGATCATCTTCGACAACGAGCCGGAGGTGTTGGCCGACGGGCGGATTCTCTTCATCCGGTCGGACAACTTCTTCGACCGCGGCAAGGTGGAAACCCTGTTGCACGCGATTCACCCCGACGGCACGCGCGGCTACACGGAGTTTGGGCTGGATATCGGCCCCGACTACGGCGGCCGACTCCGGGCGAACCATTGCGGCAGCCCGGCACCGATGCCCGACGGACGGCTGGCGTTTCTATCTGGGCAAGGGATCACGATCGGGCGTCTGGGGTATTCCGGGCAAGAGCAACAAGTCTTCCGCGTACCGGCCGGTGACGTGGCCGCGATGCCCGACGGCCGGCTGCTGTTTACCACCGGCCGCAAGGTTCCCGTGGAACAAAAGGGCCGCAAGATCGAGGATCACCGCTACACGACGATCAGCGTCTTCGATCCGCAAAGCAGCCGGCCGACCGCCGCGATCGTTTACGAGTCGCCCGATCGGCCGCTGCACAGCCCCGCTTTTCTCGGTCCCCGACCGCGCCCGCCGCGGCTGCCGGAAACCGTGGATCCGAAGAGGTCGCGGGACGTGCGGGCCACCGGGGTCTTCTTCTGCCAGAACGTGCGGGCCACGAAGAACAGCACGGCCGGTTGGGAACACGTCCGCGCGATCCGCGTGATCGCGGCCAAAGGACTCACCACGCGGTCGTCGCATTCGTATATCGTCCATGCGGGCAACGAGACGATCGAGTTGGGCACCGTGCCACTGGCGCCCGACGGATCGTTTTCGATCGAAGTGCCGGCCAACACGCCGGTCGCCTTTCAGGCAGTGGATGCCGAGGGACGCTCGGAGTTGAACGAGATGTCGTGGATTTACGTCCGTCCCGGCGAACGCCGCGGTTGCGTCGGCTGCCATCACAAGCGCCAAGCCGCGCCGCTGTACGCCGAACCGGTGCCCCTGGCCATCGGAACCCGCCCGCTAAAGCTCCTGGGCCAAGGCGAACCGCACCGCTTCCGCGGCAACAACGCCGCGGTGACCGGGTTGATGAACATGCAGTTCGACCGCTATCGCGAGGTGGCCGGGATCAATCGACACAGCGAGACGCTCGATCCGGCGGCCACCGGCTCGGAGGAAGTATCCACACTGGCCGCACAACTGCGCGGCGATGATTCGCCACGGAAGATCTCGGCGGCCCAGCGGTTGTCCGTTTTCCGCGACCTCGCCGCAGCGCCCGCGCTGGCCGAAGCGTTGAAAGACGAATCTCGCGAGGCGCGCGTTGCGGCCGCCATTGCACTGGGCGCTTGTGGCACGCGCCAGTCGGTGCCGGCTCTGTTGAATGCGTTGGACGACGCGGACCCGCTGGTCGCCCAAGCGGCGGCCGTGGCGCTGGAGAATCTGACCGGTCATGCCGAACCGTTCGACCCGTTTACACCCCGTTCGCAACCAGCCTCGCAAGCGTGGCGAGAGTGGTTCCAGAAGACCCCGTGGGCGAAGATCGAGCAGGAACTGGTCGCCCGGCTGGAGGATGCCGACCGCAACGTGGTGCGCCGCGCGGCGGTGGCATTGGGACATACGGGCGGCGATGCGGCCCGAGTCGCGCTGCGGCGGTACGTGACCGAGCATCGCGACAACAACCCGCTGCCCGCTTGGCGCAAAGCCGGGCATCGGGGCGACGGCGCCCGATTCAACTCGCTGGCCGAAGTCAACCCGCGGACCTTGCAGGCCGCCACCCGAGCGCTGGGATACCTCAAGGATACCGAGGCGATCCCCCTGCTGGCCGAGACGCTTGCGCAGCACGACGATCCAGCCACGGGCAACCTGTTTCTGGCCGAGGCGGCCGTCGAAGCGTTGGGCCGCATTGGAGCACCCGAGGCCGAAGCCGCGCTGGTGACCGCGTACGCCGCGCTGACGGATTATCCCCAATATACGTACTGGTACGGCGATCACACGGCACTGATGGCCTGTCATGCGTCGCCCGTGCATTACTTTATCGCCGAGGCGCTCGATGCGATGGGGTCGACCCGGGCCCAAAGTATCGTGTCGCACCTGATCCGCGCCGTGCCGGTCGATCCCGATCGGGCGTTGCTGCTGTGCAACGACGATTGCGAGGTGCTCACCGGCCGGGTCATCCGCCGCCAGGGAGCCGAAGAGGCGGTGGTCGAGACCTGCCTGGCCATTCTCGGTGATCCTGATGCCCAGCGGACGCCGGAGATCGAAAAGGCGATCGCAACGGTCCATCGCTGCTGGGGCGGTCACCCTCGCGACGAAAACCGCGCCGCCCAGATCCTCTCGATGGTCTGCCGCGACCGGCGATACGAACCGCGGATCCGCGCCGCGTTGGACCGGTATCGGGCGACGACGAACGATATTCCGCGGGTGTTCGATACGGGCATCCCGGTCGTGTTGAAGCTGCCGGTGAAACACTGGGTCAGCTTCTTCCTCGCCCGATCGCTGGGCAATCTGGCCGATCGCCAATCGCCCAACCCCAAGACGACCGACACACTGATCGCCGTGCTGGAGTTGGAGGCCCCGGAAGCCGCGACCGGCTATCCCGATCCGCTGGGACCGGGCGTGCTCTTCCTGCACAACGATCTCACGCCCTGCTGGCGCGCGGCGGCCGCATGGTCGCTGGGCCAAATCGGCGACCGTCGGGCGGTTCCGGCGCTGTTGAAAGTGGTCGGCGATTTGAAAAACGCCCCCGACACGCGTCACGCCGCGGCCGAATCGTTAGGCCGTATCGCCGACCCGGCCAGCCTCGACCCGATCCGCCGGCTGGCCGTTGACTATCCCGAAGAATCGACCCGCCGCGCGCTGTTGAAGGCGGGTCTGCAATCCGGCCAAGAAAGCCGTACCGCGGGCGTGGCCGGCACGAGGTGACGACGCGTCGTTGAGACTTCGTTAGCAACCCGTTGAGACCGCCGTGTGCCACTGCTTGCTTGCAAGCAGTGCCGCGGAGCGAAGCTTAGAACCCGGCAGACAAGCACTGCTTGCAAGCAAGCAGTGGCACACGTTTCCGTATTGAACGACTTGCCCCAAGGAGGTACCCCATGACTCTTTCCGATTCGTCCAACGCACCCAAAAACAAATCCCGTCGCCAATTTCTCAAAACCTCCGGCAAAGTAGCGGCCGCCTCGGCGCTGGCCGGGGTGATGGTCCCCCGCTGTCACGCGGCCGAGGATTCGACGATCAAGCTTGCCTTGGTCGGTTGCGGCGGACGCGGCACGGGCGCCGTGGCCAACGCGATGGCGGCCACCGGCGGTCCGGTCAAGCTGCACGCCATGGCCGACCTGTTCGAGCATCGACTTACCAGCAGCTTCGGCCGGCTTTCCAAGCAGTTTGGCGATAAGATCGACGTTCCGCCCGAGCGCCAGTTCACCGGGTTCGATGCCTATAAGAAGGCGATCGACACGCTCGGTTCCAGCGACGTCGTGCTGCTGACGACCCACGCGGCCTTCCGCCCGATGATGTTCGAGTATGCGGCCAACAAGGGCGTCAATGTGTTCGCCGAGAAATCGTTCGCCACCGATTCGCCCAACGCGCGGCGATGGCTGGCGGCAGCCGAAATGTCGGAGAAGAAGAACCTCAAAGTGGGCGTCGGCTTCATGTGGCGCCATTCCAAGGCCCGGCAGGAAGTGATCCAGCGGATCCACGACGGCGCGATCGGCCAGGTGAATATGCTGCGAATCTATCGCGTTCACGGACCGGTCCACTGTCCGCCGCGCCCGGACGACGCCAATGAGATTCAGTTCCAACTTCAGCATCCCAACAGCTTCACCTGGGTCTCCAGCGGGTTCTTCATCGATTGGCATTGCCACAATATCGACGTCGCTTGTTGGGCCAAAGACGCCTGGCCCGTCTCGGCCCAGGGGTTCGGCGGACGCTGTTACGAACAGGCGGGCAACCAACTGGACCATTTCACGGTCGAGTACACGTTTGCCGACGGCACCAAGCTGTTCGCCTTCTCCCGCCACATGAACGGCTGCTGGAACACCTATACCGACTGCGCCCATGGCTCAAAGGGTTCGGCGATCATCATGGCCAACCTCTCGCAGCCGAAGCCGCAGCTCTTCAACAGCCACGACATGACCAAGGAAAATCAAACCTGGGAGTATGGCCCCAACGATCCCAACCCGTACAACGTCGAATGGCAAGTGCTCCTGGACGCGATCCGGAACAACACGCCGCACAACGAAGCCCGGCGCGCCGGCGAAGCGGAAATCGCCGCCCTGATGGGCCGCGCCGCCACGCACACCGGCAAGTACGTCACCTGGGACGAAACCCTGGCCTCCAACTTCCAGTTCTTGGCCGATATCGACAACCTATCGTTCGAGACCGAGGCCCCCGTGCACAACGGCCCCGATGGCATTTACCCGGCGCCGATGCCGGGGATTACGAAGGAGCTTTGAGCCTTGTAGGGTGCGTCCAGACGCACCTTTAATTACGGCACGGTTTTGATTTCGTGAAACCGTGCTGCTTGATCGGCGGATGGTTATTGAGGTGGCGAATTTGCCGGCGGCACAGGGTGCGTCCAGACGCACCCTATTTGGCCGACATCGACAAAATATCATTCGAAACCGAATCTCCGGTACATAGTGACCCCGGCGGGACTTCAGGAGTTTCGGCAGGCAGTCATCGATTGGCGTGATGGCGCCGAAGATTTCGGCCTCTTATGGAGGTGGAAGCGAAAGAAACGACGTGAGCTAGGCAAGAAAGATCTTGCTTCCGGAGAACTGTCGTTCTGGGGCCCTTACTACGCGGGGCCGTAGCGAGACTGCCAACACAGTATTGCCACTCTCTTCTCTTGCGTGCATCCGGCGAGCGGGTGTGGTACGATGGATAGGCGTATGTCTTGGACCGAAGAGTAAGGAGAACCTACGATGCGACACTTGACTTTCTGTCGGCTTCTTCCCCTGTTTCTTCTCATCGCCGCTTTGGCACTGCCCACCGCGGGCAACGCGGCTGACGTCGAGCCGGGGTTCGTTTCGATGTTTAACGGTGAGGATCTCAGTCAGTGGGACGGCAAACCCGGATGGTGGTATGTCGAGGATGGGACGATTACCTCGCGGACGACGCCGGAGAAACCGTGTAAGAAGTGTAACTATCTGATCTGGAAGGGTGGCGAGCCGGGCGATTTTGAACTGCGGTTGAAGTATCGGATCGTCGGCGGAAACTCGGGCATCCAGTTTCGCAGTAAGCGGATCCCCGATTGGGACACCCGCGGCTATCAGGCCGATATCGACGCGGCCGGCCAATGGGCCGGTGCCCTGTTCGAGCACGCCCGGGGCGGCATCGCCATGCGTGGTCAGAGTGTCGTCGTGGCCAAAGATGGTAAGAAACAGGTCGACGTGGCCGGCGATACGGTCGAGTTGATGAAGCAGATCAAGAAGGAAGACTGGAACGATTACCGTGTGATCGCCCGGGGTAACGAAATCACCCTGACGATCAACGGCACGGTCATGTCCCGCGCGGTCGACAACCAAGAGGGTCAAGCCGCCGCCAAGGGCGTCATCGGCCTGCAAGTACACCCGGGCCCCCCGATGAAGATCCAGTTCAAAGACCTGCGGATCAAGATCGACGATGCAAAATAGCCAACGTTTAGCCCCGGCACTTGTGCCCGGCGGGTCGACGATGCTCTTAGCGCTCGTGCTCCTGGCACCTGCCGCGCGCGCCCTTGCCGCCGAACCGCCCCAGCGTCCGAATATCGTCTTCTTCCTGGCCGACGATCTCGGCTGGCGGGATACGAGCCCGGGCGGAAGCACCTTCTACGAAACGCCCAACATCGAGCGGCTGGCCCAGCGCGGGATGACCTTCACCGACGCCTACTCGGCCAGCCCTTTGTGTTCGCCCACACGGGCCAGCATTCTCACGGGCCACTATCCGGGACGCCTCCGGCTGACCACACCGGCCGGCCACATGCCCCAGGTGGTGCTCGACCCGAAGTTGCCGGCCGCCGGTCCGCCAAGCCACAAGGCTGTCACACCTCAGACTCGCACCCGGCTGCCGAACCAGTACGTCACCATTGCCGAAGTGCTCAAGCAGGCGGGCTACACGACGGGCTTCTTCGGCAAATGGCACCTGGGCCGCGAGCCCTATCTGCCCGAGCAACAGGGGTTCGACGTGGTCGTCGGCGGGCGTCATCATCCGGGGCCGCCGGGCGGATATTTCTCGCCCTGGCCCATTGATACGATCCCCCAACCACGTGCGGGAGAACATATTACCGACCGGATCGCCATCGAAGCGGTCGACTTCCTACGCGACCACCGGGAAGAACCGTTCTTTCTCTGTTTCTGGGATTATTCGGTTCATGCCCCGTTCGAGGCGAAAGCCGAACTGATCGAGAAATACCGCCGCAAGGCCAAGCCCGAGAATCCGCAGCGCAACCCGGTCATGGGGGCGATGATCGAACCGCTGGACGACGCGGTCGGCACGCTGCTCGATACGCTCGACGAGCTTCGCCTGACGGAGAAGACGATCTTCATCTTCTTCTCCGACAACGGCGGCAACATGTACAACGTGGTCGAGGGACTCCCGCCGACCAACAACGCCCCGCTGCGCAACGGCAAGGGCTCAATTTACGAAGGGGGCGTGCGCGTGCCGATGATCGTCGTTTGGCCGGGCCAGACGCCTCCGGGTTCGACGAACGGTTCGATTGTCTCGTCGGTCGATTTCTACCCGACGCTGCTGGAGATGCTCGACCTGGAGCAACATGCGCCGGCGATTCTCGACGGCGTGAGCCTCGTGCCCGCGTTGCGCAACACGGGCCCCTTGGATCGCGACGCGATTTTCTGCCACTTCCCGCACTACACCCCGGCGACCGGCAATCTGCCGGCCACGTCGGTACGGCAGGGCGATTGGAAGTTGATCCGCCTCCATGCCGACGGCGAAAAACAGACCGACCGGCTGGAACTGTACAACCTGAAAGACGACATCGGCGAATCAAAGAACCTCGCCGCCTCGCTGCCCGACCGGGCGAGCCAGATGAATGCGTTGATCGAACGTCATCTGCGCTATACGCAGTCGCTGGTGCCGTTCCCCAATCCGGCCTACAGACCGCAGGCCGCCGACACTGCGCGGCTGGGCTGGATAGGCAGTCGCGACGCGGTCCTCTCCAAGGACAAGAGCGGACTGCGGATCGAGTCGACGGGCGGCGACCCGTGGATTCGCGCGGCCACGGTGCCTCCCGTCGGTGGACCGGCGAAGTTGCTCGTTCGCATGAAGTCGAATAGCCGGGGCAACGGACGCGTCTATTGGACCACCCGACCCCAGCGGACGTTCCACCTCGACCGCTCGACCGCTTTTGCCGTCACGCACGACGCCCAGTGGCACGACTACCGGGTCGAACTTTCCGCAGCCGGGCCGCTCACTTCGGTGCGCATCGACCCGGCCAGCAGCCGCGGCATGATCGAAATCGAGTCGATTCGGCTTATCGATGCGGCCGGGAAGACGGGCAAGGCGTGGGATTTCGCGGAGTAGCGTGGCCCGTTGAAGAAGGAGACACTGACGGCCACGTGTGCCACTGCTTGCTTGCAAGCAGTGACGCGGAATTGAGCCCTAAACCCGACCGAACGCACTGCTTGCAAGCAAGCAGTGGCACACGGTTTCTTGACGGGCTGCTAAACTTCCACGCGCACCGCATCGCCGCGCCGGATTGTGCCGCCTTGGAGGACGCTGACGTAGACGCCGACGTTGGCCTCGTTGTGCTGAGCAGCCGCACGGAGGATGCCCGTGTCGGCGGGCAGATCGCCTTGGGCCAGCGTGGTCATCACGCATCGGGGGCATCCTCGCTCGATTTGCAGGCGGACTTCCGAGCCGATGGCCAGTGTGTGGCCGATCCAATCGTTCTCGACGAAGCCCCGCAGATCGCCGCTGGGTTGCAGCACGATATTCGGGCGGAACCGGCGGACTTCAAAGCGCCCCTCCGGGTAGAGTTCCCGAAGGCGGTCGATCGTGGCCGTGGTGAGCAGATGGACGGGCGCTCCGTCGAAAAACCCGCCGACGAGCGTTTCCTCATCGGTCACCGTGTCGCGATGGTCGAGCCGGTCGAGGTCGGGCCAGTATTCCTCCACGGCCGGCCGGTCCGGCGGAGTCGTCTCCAGAGTGACGGTGCGTCCCAGCGTCCGGGAGAGGACTTCGCCGAAGTCGTCCTTCCCGCCGGTTACGGATGTACCGTCGGGAAGCGTGATCTTCACGGCCGGAGTCTGGGTATCGTCGGGAGACTCCAGCAGCGCGGCGCGAAAGTCGAACATCCGCGGCCATCGGCGCGGGTTCTTCGCGCTGACCAGCTTGCCGGTTTCGCTATCGACCAGCGCATAGGCCCGATCTCCGGCGAGTCCCCGCGGCGAGAGCCCGGTGGCGTTGAGTTCCTCCCCCATCATCGACTTGACGGGATATCGCCACAAGGCGGCGACCGTGGCAACGATTGTATCTTGGGAATCGGGCATGTCTTCCTTCCCCATATCGAGACCGAAATGAGCGGGCAATCGACCGACAGTCGAATAATAACAGATGGCCCTGATATTTAGCAAGTATGCGAGATCAATTCCCACCCGCGCACTATCCACGGGCCAAGGGGTTTGGACTCGCTTACGCTTCGGGTTACGATTGGTCCGAAAATAATCCGGGCTACGCCATTTGTGCGGCGACCACTTGAGCCACGGAGAGCGTTGCGGTTTGGGCCTTGAGGCAGACCTGCAGAAAAACTTCGGGCCGGGAGACGCCGGCCAGACGGAACACTTCGCTGCCGTCTTTCTTGAAAACCAGGTCGCCGGAGTGCAGAAAGTCCTGTCCGGGCAGGCGGTCGACCTCAACGGCGTCGAATTCGTCCAGCGCGACCGACGGTCCGTCGACGGCGGTGAGCCCTCGGCCGATAACGATCCGTCGCGTGGTCAGCTTGTAGCGTCGGCAGACCACGGGCATCAACTGCCAGGCAAACGTGGCAATGCTCAGCGGAATGCAGGCCAGGGCCAGGAGCTTACCGAGCGTGAAGAATCCGACCCCCACCTTGATACCGCAGAGCTGCCCCACCAAACGGCCAGATCTCATTGCCCCGATGGTGGGCCAGACGACCATGATGGTAGTTTCGGACGGTGATTGCGTTTGCTGGCTCATGTTGATCCTGCGCGGGTGGGGGCCAATTTCGATTATTCGCCAGGAGGTAGGTTATCAGATTACGGCGGCGCCGGGAAGGAATCTCGTGCAGAAAGCGGCGTCGCGACGAACGAGTCGGGACAAAAAAAGGGCTCGGCACGAAATGAATCGGCCGAGCCCATTGCTCATAACTTTGGTAGTGCGCGCCGCGGGGTTACCCCAAGCGGCGCCAATTCTCGATGTTAGCATCCAGCATCGCAAGGATTTTTCAGATCAAAATACCGTATCGGCCCGGTCGTGAGACCGAACAGACACGTTTCTAAGTATCCTTAGAAAGGAGGTGATCCAGCCGCAGGTTCCCCTACGGCTACCTTGTTAC
>CAYUIQ010000047.1:2854-42098 GCA_964444795.1 uncultured Planctomycetaceae bacterium | reverse complement strand
GTCAGGAGAATATCCACTCCAGCGGTACGCCGACCGACTCGCCGCTGTCGAAATACCGGGCCGAACTCCAGGCCCAATCCACTGCCTTCTCGACCAATCCGGCACGGACCGGGTTGAGGTGCATGTAGTCGAGTTTCTCGATCGCCTTCTTTTCGGAGTACAGATTGAACGGGTAGTACCTTGGCTGCCAGAATGGATCTTTGCGGTCGATCGTCTTGGAATACTCGGCCAATTGACCACGGACGAGCTTCTTCAATCGCACGCTCGACTTCTGCTTCCATTGCTTCATGAAGTGGCTCAGCCGGCCCGGCTGGTCAAACCAGACGATTGCGTGGACGTGATCCGGCATGACCACGAAGCCGCAGCAGGTTCCCTCGTGGATCGCCAATTCACCGGCCAGCATGCTGATCACGACCTGGCGAGCTCGAGCGTGATCCAACAGGCGCCGACGTCGGTAACATGAAAACGTAACGAACTGGGCGTGCAACTCGTCATCGTAGATACGTCGTCTGGACATTGCCGCATTATCGCACGATGGGGCAAGCGTGACCATCCTCTCGTTGCTGCGCAACACGGACACTTTGCCGAAAACACGTGTGAAGTGGCAGCGCGCCTGGCGGCAAAGTGTCCGTGCCACCCGCGTGGACGTGATCCGGCATGACCACGAAGCCGCAGCAGGTTCCCTGGTGGATCGCCAATTCACTGGCCAGCATGCTGATCACGACCTGGCGAGCTCGAGCGTGATCCAACAGGCGCCGACGTCGGTAACATGAAAACGTAACGAACTGGGCGTGCAACTCGTCATCGTAGATACGTCGTCTGGACATTGCCGCATTATCGCACGATGGGGCAAGCGTGACCATCCTCTCGTTGCTGCGCAACACGGACACTTTGCCGAAAACACGTGTGAAGTGGCAGCGCGTCTCGCGGCAAAGTGTCCGTGCCACCCGCGCCTGGCGGCAAAGTGTCCGTGCCACCCGCGAAAGAGAGAATAAGCTCGCCTGCCCTCCTTCTGCACCTGTCATCGGCGGCTCTGGTTCACCGCTCTGTTCGCCATCGTTCCGCGTTACTGGTTGATGATTTCGCCATTGACCTTGACCCACGCGGCGTCAATGTTCAGCGTCGCGAAGTCAACGGCGTAGTCCTTCGATGTAAACTCGTAATCAACGCTGTCAGCATAGGCCGTAATGTCAAAGGGTTTGGCGAAGAAGACCTCAAATATGAATTGTGGTAGAAGACACACAAGTGCGAGACCCATCATGACCCATTTGCGAACGCTGCGTGGAACAGAATCCTTGAAATGCGGCCAGATCAACCAAAAGGCCGCGACCGTAATCGAGATTGTCACAACAAGGCTGATGAATCGCAGCCCTTGAAGTTTCCACGCACAGGCGGTGCAGGCCGGAGCCTTCGCGACAAATGGCTTTCCCCACCACCAAAGCAACCAAGTCCACCATCCAAGCGTGCCCGTAATTAGACGAACGTGAGACTTCGGGTCGTCATGGCCGCACACGACGCAACGATCTGGAAATTGTGCAGTGTGGGAACGCGGCAGATTGATGTCTGTGCTTTCGGCCATTGAGGAATCTCAGCGATGGCGAACTATGTTGTTTATCGTTCACCCCAATTTGAATAAACGGGCGCGCCGATGCGCGCCAACTCACATAGGGGCCGGCGCCGAAAGTACCACAAGAAGCCCTAGCTCACAACACCTTAGGTGCCTTCGACCGACCGAACGCTGATGCAATAACTCGGCCTGAAAGTGCGCGCCAATTCGCTACCTCCCCAACGCGGCGATGAACGTTCTTCACTTTGTTGCGGAAATGGGCAAAAAATGGCCCCCGGCAAACGTGTTATGGATGCCCGAGGCATGGACCACTCGTGTGAAGTTGGAGAAACGAGGCCGACTACGAGGCGGCAACCCCCTCTTGCGACGGATGCGTATTCTTGACGTGGGGGGCCAACTGCCGATACAATACAGTGGGTTGTGGTCCTTGAGTCCGCACCGCTTTGCGTTTGCGTGGAAACGGGCGCCACGCCGGAACAGAGTTCAGGCAAATCGTGTTCAGGCAAATCAGAGAGGATTTGACCATGTGCGACAAACGATTCTGGTGCTTGCTCGTCATTCTCGGGGCGATCTTCTGGATGGCCTCTGGGGCGTCTGCTCAACAGGTGACCACGACCACGCCGTTCAACTCGCTCAACGACAATTTCTTCGAGCGGATGGGCGTTAGCTTTCAGGGCAATTGGAAAGGCTTCAACTTCAGCCAGGGGAGTGCGAATCTGGCTATTCCGCAGTTTGGCGGATATGACCCGTCGGCCGGCGGCAGGGCTGGGTACAGCCTCCGCGGCGACGATTTCAACGCCGACTTCGCTTTCCAATTTGGGCAGGGAAGTCGACGAAGCAACGTGACCCAGGCTCCCAGTACGACAATGTTCAACGGCCAGACGGGCATCTTTTCCGACACCTCGCAGAGCCCGTTTGTCATCAGTGTTGTACCCACGGTGGGTGGCTTCCCCTACAACCGGCAATACGTGCCGTCGCGCGTTCAGCAGTATCGTTCGTCGATGAGTCCCGGCATGACGCCGCAACCCTTCCAGCCGGTGCCCATCGCCGACCGGGATCTGGCTCCCATGGTTAGGGCACGTCCGAACGCCGCCCCCGCGAAACCCGTGGCCGCGCCGGAAGAACCCAATTGGCAAGGCCATCCGGGCGCTGTCGCCCAACCACCCGCCCCGCGGCAAGACGATCTCGCGCGGGCCGACCAACCGATTCCCCCGGCGGCCGATCAGGCCGAGGCGATGAAGTACGTGGCTCGCGCCGAGGAGGCCGAACAGGCCGGAAAGGGCAATCTGGCCCGACTCTACTACCAGATGGCCGCCCGCCGAGCCAATGGCCCGCTGCGGAAGCAGTTGGAGCAGAAGGCTGATGCTCTGGGCGTGCAATAAGTCGGCCAGCGCGGGCCAATGGTAACCCGAAGCGTAAGCGAGGGACAGTCAAGGAGCTTCCTCGCTTACGCTTCGGGTTACTATGAGACGGGATGTCGCCCTTTTTTCCTAACCCGCGGCGGTCGTGTCCAGTGGATCGCAACGGGCGAATTGCCGGGTGGGTTTGACCATTCCAAAACCGCCCCATAAGATGATGGCGGTTCCACCCACCCCCGATCGAGTGCGCACGACACTCCCTTCTGATGGGTGGCATGTCATGGCCACATGATACCCATGGCCGCTTCCCTTTCCACAATCGACCGACTCGCCCATGAACAAGCAGACCGAAGGAACCGTCTCGCCGGGCGACGAGGGCCCGGGATTCCAGGAGGATACCGATCCGCGGGAAACGGCCGAGTGGCTTGAGTCGCTGGACTACGTGATTCGCAACGGGGGCTCCGATCGGGCCGCCTTCCTGTTGGAACGGCTCAAGCAGCAGGCCTTTCGCTGCGGCGTCCGATTGCCCCATCCGGCCACGACCCCCTACATTAACACGATTCCCGTCGACGCACAGCCGGATTTTCCCGGCGACCGGGAGTTGGAACGGAAGATCAAGAGCATCATCCGTTGGAATGCGATGGCCATGGTCGTGCGGGCCAATCGCGAGAGCGCGGGCATCGGGGGCCATATCTCGACGTACGCCTCGGCGGCCACGCTGTATGAAGTGGCCTTCAACCACTTCTTCCGCGGCAAGGACGGCGGCGGACCGGCCGATCAGATCTTCTTCCAGGGACATGCCACGCCGGGGATCTACGCCCGGGCGTTTCTCGAAGGCCGGATCTCCGAAGAGCAACTGGTCAACTTCCGCCACGAACTGGCTCCCGGCGGAGGCCTATCGTCGTATCCGCATCCCTGGCTGATGCCCGACTTCTGGGAGTTTCCCACCGTATCGATGGGTCTCGGTCCGATCATGGCCATCTACCAGGCCCGGTTCAATCATTACTTGGTCGACCGGGGGATCAAACCGGACGCAGCCGACTCGCGCGTTTGGGCATTCCTGGGTGACGGCGAATGCGACGAGCCGGAAGCTCTGGGTGCGATCACACTGGCTGCGAGGGAAAAACTCGACAACCTCACGTTTGTAATCAACTGCAACTTGCAGCGGCTCGACGGCCCGGTTCGCGGCAATGGGAAAGTGATCCAGGAGCTCGAAGGCGCCTTTCGCGGCGCCGGCTGGAACGTGATCAAGGTGATCTGGGGCGACGATTGGGATCCCCTGTTGGAGAAAGATACGGACGGCCTGCTGGCGCGACGGATGGGCGAGGTGGTCGACGGGCAGTATCAGAAATACACGGTGATGCCGGGGAGTTTCACCCGGCAGCATTTCTTCGGCGTCGATCCCCGGCTCGAAGCGCTCGTGGCCGAGTTGACCGACGACCAGATCCACCGCCTTCGCCGCGGCGGTCACGATCCGGAGAAAGTGTACGCAGCCTACAAGGCGGCAACCGAGCATCGAGGCGCCCCGACGGTCATTTTGGCCAAGACCGTCAAGGGCTACGGGATGGGCGAGGCGGGCGAAGGACGCAACGTCACGCATCAGCAGAAGAAGCTCAACGAGGAAGAGCTGCGCCACTTTCGCGCCCGATTCAACATCCCCATCTCCGACGACCGCGTGGCCGAAGCGCCCTTCTATCGACCCGACGACGACAGCCCCGAGATGCAATACCTGCGGCAGCGACGTCAAGCACTCGGCGGTTCGGTACCCAGCCGCCGCCAGCCCAGCGTCAAGCTCCGACCGCCGAAGTGGGAAGACTATGCCGAGTTTTTCGGCGGCAGCGACGGTCGCGAGGTCTCCACCACGATGGCCTTCGTGCGGCTGTTGTCCCGGCTGATGCGCGACAAGTCGGTGGGCAAGTACGTCGTGCCCATCGTGCCCGACGAAGCACGGACCTTCGGCATGGAAGCCCTCTTCCGGCAGTTCGGCATCTACGCCCATAGCGGGCAGTTGTACGAGCCGGTCGATTCCGATACCGTGCTCTACTATCGCGAGGCGACCGACGGGCAGGTTCTTGAGGAGGGGATCACCGAGGCGGGGTCCATGTCGTCGTTCATCGCCGCCGGCACGGCTCCCTCCAGCCACGGCGTGAACATGGTCCCCTTCTTCATCTACTACTCGATGTTCGGCTTCCAGCGGATCGGCGATCTGATTTGGGCCGCTTCCGACATGCGATGCCGCGGGTTCATCATGGGAGGCACCGCGGGCCGCACGACGCTGGCCGGCGAGGGGCTCCAGCACCAGGACGGCTACAGCCATCTCAATGCCCTGGCGTTTCCCACCCTGCAAGCGTACGACCCGGCCTATGCTTACGAGATGGCGGCCATCGTGCTCGACGGCATCCGGCGGATGTATTACGAGGAAGAAGATATTCTCTACTACATCACGCTGATGAATGAAAACTACGAGATGCCGATCTTGCCAATGCACGCCGACGAGAAGAATCCAGCGACGCTCTCCGAGCAAATCTGCAAGGGAATGTACCGGCTCGACGGCGACGACGAGGAAACCGGCGCCCGAGTGCGGTTGTTCGGCAGCGGGGCGATCCTCCGCGAGGTGTTGCGGGCGCGAGAGATACTCCACGGGCAGTTCGGCGTTGCCAGCGACATTTACAGCGTCACCAGTTATAAGGCCCTGCTGGACGACGCGCGGGCGTGCCATCGCTGGAATCGCTTGCATCCGGGCGAATCGCCTCGGCGGGCATTCGTCGAGCAGGTGCTCGACGGCCGGAAAGGGCCGTTTGTGGCGGCCTCCGACTATGTCAGCGCCGTCCCGTTGACCCTAGCCCCCTGGCTGCCCGGCCGTTACACTGTGCTGGGTACCGACGGATTCGGCCGTAGCGAGGCCCGATCGCAGCTTCGCCGGTTCTTCGAGGTCGACGCCGAGCACGTCGTGTTGGCCGCCCTGTGCGAGTTGGCCGAGGAGGGTAAGTTTCCCAAGAAGAAGCTCGCCGCGGCGATCAAGCAACTGGGAATCGACCCCGAAACACCCAATCCCACGACCGTATAGCGTTTAGCCTGTTCGTTTAACGCCCAGCCGGAGGCGCGGGCTGTAGCGTCGAAGCCGGCGCCTCCGGCTGGGCGTTAAACGATTGTATGGCGATATCCAATCAGGTTGATCCCCCAAACAAAATAACTCCATGACCACCGAATTCAAACTGCCCGAGTTGGGCGAGAATATCGAAAGCGGCGATATCGTCAACGTGCTGGTGCGCGAGGGCCAGGTGATCGACGCCGAGCAGCCGGTGCTGGAAATCGAGACCGACAAGGCGGTCGTCGAGATCCCCTGTTCGGTCGCCGGCAAGATCACCAAGGTCCACGTGACCAAGGGCGACACGGTCGCTGTGGGGCAGACATTGCTCTCGGTCGACGCCGCCGCGCCCGCCGGCGATGCACCGAAGCCGAAAGCAGCACCCGCTCCCGCTGCCACAACGACCACACCGACACCGGTCGCGACCCCCGTGCCGCAACCCGAGCCCGTAACCACCGGACCCATTCCCGCCGGACCGGCCGCACGCCGCGTCGCGCGGGAATTGGGGGTCGATCTGCACGGAATCGCCGGTAGCGGCAAGCAGGGGCGGATCACGCCGGAAGACGTGCAAGCCGCCGCTGCGTCCGGTGCCACCGCCAGTGTTGGCCCGCAGGCGGTCGTTCCGCCGGGCGAAGCGGGGGAAGATGCCTGGGGACCCGTCCGCCGCGAGCGGATGTCGAAGATCCGCCGGACGATTGCCGCCCAGATGGTCCGCTCGGCAAGCACCATTCCGCATGTGACCAACTTCGACGACGCCGACGTGACGGACCTGGAGCACTTGCGAAAGGGTGTGCCGGTGGGGTACCTGGACGAGGGCATCAAGCTCACGTCCATGCCTTTCGTGTTCAAGGCCGTGGCCCTGTCGCTCCGGCAGCATCCGATGCTCAACGCCCGGCTCGACGAAGAGAACAACCAGATCGTCTACAAGGAGTACGTCAACCTGGGCGTGGCGGTCGACACGCCCCGCGGGCTGGTTGTGCCGGTGGTGCGCGGAGTCGACCGCATGAGTCTGGTGGAAATCGCGCAAGCGATCGCCTCGGTAGCGCAACGGGCGCGCGACGTGCGGTTTGCGATCGAGGATCTTCGCGGCGGAACGTTCACGATCAGTAATCTGGGAGCGGTCGGCGGCACGTACTCCACGCCCATCATCAACCATCCCGAGGTCGCCATTCTGTTGCTGGGACGCTCGCGTTGGATGCCCGTGGTACGCGACGGGGCGGTCGAAACACGCCTGATGATGCCGCTGAGCCTCTCCTACGATCACCGCCTGGTCGACGGAGCCGCCGCCGCGCGTTTTCTCAACGAGGTGATCGACTTCTTGCAGTCACCGGGTAAACTGTTGTTGGCATGAAAGGATTCCAATGAAAACACAACTAGCCGTCATCGGTGGCGGGCCCGGCGGATATGCGGCGGCTTTTTTGGCGGCCGATCTGGGAATGAACGTCACGGTCGTCGATCTGGAGCCCCGCCTCGGCGGCGTCTGCCTGTTGCGCGGGTGTATCCCGTCGAAGGCCCTGTTGCACGTGGCCAAGGCGATGGCCGAGGCCCGGCATCTGGCCCAGTGGGGCGTGTCGTTCGGCGAGCCGACGATCGACGTCGATGCCGTGCGGGCGCGGAAAGAAAAGGTCATCGCCACCTTGACCGGCGGGCTGAAGCAACTGGCCGGTAAACGCAAAGTCAACGTCGTGCAAGCCCGGGCGACTTTCGAGAATTCGCAAACGTTGCGGCTCGAACCGGTCGGTAAGAAACCGCTGGACGACGATCGCCTGGCATTCGACCATTGTATTGTGGCCACCGGTTCGAGTCCCACGAGGATTCCCGCGCTGGATCTGCCCACGCCGCGGGTGATGAACTCAACCGGGGCGCTGGAACTGCCGGACGTGCCGGAGTCGCTGCTGGTCGTCGGCGGCGGATACATCGGCCTGGAAATGGCCACCGTCTACGCGGCGTTGGGAAGCCGGGTCTCGGTCGTCGAACTGACCGACGGCCTGCTGCCCGGCGCCGATCGCGATCTGGTCCGGCCGCTGCAAAAGAAGCTGAAGAGCGAACTCGCGGCCATTTATCTGGGCACCAAGGTGACCGCGATGGTCGAGCAAGGCGAGAAGATCGAGGTGACGTTCGAGGGAGAACTGAAAGACGAGGAGAAAGTCCAGCAGTTCGACCGCGTGTTGGTCTCCGTGGGCCGCGTGCCCAACAGTGCGAAACTCGGGCTGGAAAACACCAAGGCCGAGGTCAACGACCGCGGTTTTGTGGTGGTCGATTCCAAGCAACGGACGGCCGACCCGCATATCTTGGCCATCGGCGACGTGGCGGGCGACCCGATGCTGGCCCATAAGGCGGCGCACGAGGGCAAGGTGGCCGTCGAATCGCTGGCCGGCGAGCCGGTCGAGTTTACTCCCCGGGCGATTCCCGCCGTGGTGTTCACCGATCCGGAGATCGCCTGGGCCGGGCTGACACAAACCGAAGCGAAGCAGCAAGAGCGCAAGGTCGAGGTGGCCCAATTCCCCTGGGCGGCCAGCGGTCGGGCACAGGCCGTCGGACGTACCGAGGGGATGACCAAATGGCTGGTCGATCCAGACACCCAGCGCGTCGTCGGTTGCGGCATCGTCGGTCCCGGCGCCGGCGACCTGATCGCCGAGGCCGTGCTGGCCATCGAGATGGGCGCCGCCATCCGCGACCTGACCGACGCCATCCACCCCCACCCCACGCTCAGCGAAACGTTGGCCGGGGCCGCCGAAGTCCAACTCGGCACGGCGACGGATCTGTATCGGCCGAAACGGAAGAAGTAGGCGGCGCGGATAGTAGCCATCTCGCTCCGCGAGATGTAGCCTGTCGCAGTGCGAAATGCGGGCTGCCTCCCTGAGAGATGTGGCCAAGGACACACTGGAGCTTCAAAGGCTACATCTCGCGGAGCGAGATGGCTACTATACGGAAGTAACTCCCACCCGCCTCAAACCTTCCAAACATACGCCCGGCCGGAACCCTTGGCTCGGGACAGCCCAATTTCCTCCTCCAGACGTGCGACCCACGACGGGCACGGCCGATCGTAGGGCAAGCCGAGCCGCTCCTTCAACTCCACCCAAGTCAGCCCGGCTGGCTGTCGGAGAAGCTCCGCGCGTATTGCGTCTCGGAATTCGACGTATCGCATGTTTGTGTGCCTGGGAGATTGGCCGTATCGCCTGCATTATACGCGGGTAACGCATGAATTTCACCACGCGGCCGCTCGAGTCTGCCATATCCCAGCAACCGGCAGCGGGGCCCAGAAGTCGCGTCCGATGCTACGGGACTGCCACATCGTACCCAAACCACTGTACATCCACAGATTCTGTAGTAGAATCACCGGTATCGCGTGGGAACATTATTGGGTCGCGGCGTCCCCCATTGCCCAATCAGGAAGGCTCAACACACAGCAGCTATTTTCTCAGGAGGCTCCAATGGCATGCCGAGGCGTTCATTTCGCGTTGACGGAAGATGACCGAAAGAGGCTCATCGATATCGTCGATTCTCAGGGCGACGTCATTGCGTTCATTCAAGAAGACATCGAAGAACGGTGGGACACCGACTGGTTGTGCGAGACAGACAAGGCTTGGGACGCGATACATCGTTGCCTGACAGGCGGAACGCTCTCCGAAGATGACTCCACGCCACTTCACTGGTGCATCCTCAACGGGTCCCAGATGTATGTGGGCGACGATTACATCGTCTCGTTTGTTGACGCACCTAATGTTGCTGCGGTTAGTGATGCGATTTCCCAGTTTACTAAATCCGATTTTCGGGCACGGTATGATGCGATCGATTCCAACGACTATGGGATGCTTCTTTCTGACGAGGACTTTGGGTACACATGGGAGTACTTCACTTCAGTGCGTGACCTCTTCCGCCGTGCGGCAACGGCGGGACGCTCCGTGTTGTTTACCGTCGATCAATGAACGGACAATGGCAGACTGTTGATGCAAGACCCAACTCCCGATCAACTCATGGGGGATGACCATGGCCCTTGATCCAATCCTCTCGGAAGTTTGACGTATCCGTGAAGAATACGCCGAACAACTCCACAGCGATGTGCGGGCGATGATGGACGATTTGCGTCGACGGCACGCCGAGTCGGATCGTCCGTCGGTATCGCGTGAGCCGAAGCCTCGCCATAAAACATCCGTGGCGTCAAATGAAGATGACGGATAGCTCGACCGCGAGGGGCGGACATCTCTTCCCTCCTTGAAGGGAAAGAACGCGGTCCGCCAGGCACTTCGCAAAACATCGAAGACGCGTCGACGGTCATCGCAACGTTCGTCCCTGCGATCGCATGCCGTAGAGCGATTCGATTTCTTGCTCGTCAAGCGCCCGCGTGAAGATCGCCACGTCGTCGAGCAGGCCCGGGAAGTACCGGAACTTGCCACGATTGTCCTTCTTGGCCGGACCGCCGATGCGCGCGGTGTGGGAGCTGAGGGTGCTTGTGTTCAGGACGAAGCCCGGCGTAACCAGGCTGCCCTTGAGTTTCCCGTCGATGTAGACGGACTGTTTTGCACCGTCCCAGGTACCCACGAAATAGTGCCACTGGCCGTCGCCGGGCAGTCCCGCGCTGACGGCTCTTCCGCCGCCCCACGGCAGATTGAAGCTAATGGTCTTCGCCGACTGGAAGTAGACCGAGATGCTTCCGCTGGCGTAGAACCCGACGTCGAGCACGAACTTCGTGTTGGCTTGGCCGGTCACCTGGAACCAGGCACATACGCTGACGGCCTTGAGGTCATGCACCAGATCGTTTCGTAGCGACGGCAGGATGATGCAATCGTCCCGCCCGTCGAATCGAAGCGCGGTGCCCGCGCGACCCAAGGAAACAGGCTGTGCCCCGTGAACGGAGCCGTGGTTCTTGCGGCCACTTTGATCCAGCACTTGCACGCCTCCAGCGGATCGCGCGATGGTCTTCGGCTCGAAGGTCATCAACAGCACGCATCCGTCGCCAAGCCGTACTCCCTGACCGGAGGCGGTCGGGATCGGAAGCTCTTTCTCAAGTGCTTCCATCAGCGGGGTGCCAAGCTGCTTCGCGACCTCCAGCCGCTTTGCGATCTTGGCTTTCAGAAGACCCGGTCGAAGATGCGAGTCGGCCGTCGCGTACCAAACGGCGGCATGGCGCATCAACGCCTTCGCTTCGGCTTCTTCGGCCGATTCGGCCAGTTTCCACCAAGCGTCGGCAATCGCGACCTGCTCCTCCGCGGTGGCCGGCGTCTTGAGTTCCTTCTTGGCAACCGGGGCCAGTTTCTCGTCGCTGCCCAGAGCCAACATCGCCACACCGCGCCGCCAGTCGCCCCTGACGAAGCAGAGGAAGCGACCGACAGCCAGATTGGCGCCGGGATCGGTGGGGTGTTGCTGGAGCGTCTTCAACGCACCTTGGATCGTCTCGTATGCTCGGGTGATGCGGTCCATTTCCAGACGGAGTGCGACGTACCGGCGGGCCAGATCGCCCTGGCGGGCCTCGCGAGCAGCGGTTTGGCCGGCGTCGGCGACACGCTCGGCCGTGGCGTAGTCGTCCTTCTCAACGGCTGCGACGATCAGCGCGATGGCCTCTTCGGCGATGGCGCGGCTGTGATCTCTGGAATGGGCTTGCGGGGCCGCGGCCAGCAGGGCCTTGATCTTCATCGCCGTCGCGTCGATCTCAAACCGGCTGTCAAGCAGAGCGATCGCCGAGAAAGAGGTCTTCACGTCGCCCGCCCCAACCGCAACGTCGTGGGCGACTCGCAGAAGCTCGAAGCAGCCCGCCGGGTTCTCGCGCGTCTGCGAGGCTTGCTGGAGCATCTTCTTGGCCAGCGCCGTCTTCTCGGCGCTGGTTCGCACGGCTTCCCACTCACTCTCGTAGATCTCGGCGATGAGCTTCAGGGCCTCGGCGCGGGCCTGTTGGTCGGGAACGGGAATCTTCTCCCGCGGCTCCGCACAAACGGCTGCCGCGCCGAGCAACGCCGCGGCCAGCATCGAGACGACGGATACGCCGCGAACCGATCGCGTCCGAAAACTCCACATCGCAACTCCTCCCGGTCTGTCCGAGTGTGAGAGGTTTCAACGGCCGCCGAACCCACCGAACGACGCGAACTCCGTCGCGTAACCACACGCGCATATCGCCGGCCGGTTATGCATCTTCGGGGGCGATGGTCTCGGGCGGGGTTCGCGAGTAGTCGCCGTTGGGCAACTCGTAGTAGCGTTGGCCGTTGAACGAGTACACGTTCGCCACGCCCAGACGACGACTCTCTTCCTGTGCCTTGCGTACGGCCGAACGGAGAACGCGCATCAACTCGTCCGCCTTCTGGAACGTCTCGATGTTCGTCAAGGGTTTGGTCATGGCTGGCGTTCTCCGACCAAGTTCAGGAATTGCGAGAAACAGTCGGCGTCACGCACCGACAGACGATCCGCGGTCCCGATGGCGACATTCTACCCCAAAACGGGCCCCCCGACAAAGAACCCCCATTTCTGGTGCTTCCCCCGTGTGTGGCTGCGGCTGTAGAATCGCGCATGCGTGGCGACTTCACCGTGGAAACCCGGGAGGTGGTGTCATGGACCCGACTGCGGAGAACCGGTCGAAGCGGGCCGGGAGTTGGTGGGGGCTGCTGGCGATGGCGGTCGCTTTGCCGCTGGGTGTCTGGCTGCTATGGCACAACCTCGCACCGGCCGACGGAGCCGATGCCGATACGGCGGCGGTCGACGCCCGGAGCCGCATGGTCGAAAAACAGCTTCGCGGCCGCGATATCCGCGATGCGAAGGTGCTGGAAGTGATGGGCCGTGTGCCCCGGCATAAGTTCGTGCCCAAGGAATACGCGGGCCAGGCTTACGCGGACCATCCTCTGCCGATCGGCCACGGCCAGACGATCTCGCAGCCGTACATCGTGGCCCTGATGACGCAATTGGCCCGGCCGGACGCGAAGAGCCGGGCGCTGGACATCGGCACCGGGTCGGGCTACCAGGCGGCCGTGCTGGGCGAGCTGTGCAAGGACGTTTACAGCATCGAGATCGTCGAGCCGCTGGCCGCCCGTGCGAAGAAGCGGTTGGCCGATCTGGGGTACAAGAACATCACCGTTCGCGCCGGCGACGGCTATCGCGGTTGGCCGGATCATGCGCCGTTCGACGTGATTATCGTCGCCGCCGCTCCGGACCACGTGCCCAAACCGCTCGTCGAGCAGTTGGCCCCCGGTGGGCGAATGGTGATACCCGTGGAGGGCGGTCTCTTCCAGCAGTTGCTGCTGATCGAGAAGGCGGAAGACGGCACGGTCCGCCGCCGGAAGGTCATCGACGTGCGATTCGTGCCCATGACGGGCGAGGCCGACCGATAGCGGGGAAAAAAGGGCGGAACTAAACGGCCGGGCGACCCGTCTAAGGTCTCGTACGGTCCCTATCTCACGCTTTCAGGAGATCTTTCCCATGAAAACCGCGACCCTGTTGACCGGTGCCCTGGCGGGCCTGTTGCTCTTCACCACGACATCCGGCGTTCTGGCCAAGCCGGACACGGGAAGCGAGGGCCGGCTCGACGCCTTCGGACCGGAGGGCAAGGCACTGGGCTCTTGTCCACTGAAGCATACCGACGTGGAGGTCGATATCTCGGGCTTCATCGCCCGGGTGAAGGTGACGCAGAAGTTCCACAATCCGTTTGCCGACAAGATCGAGGCCGTCTACATCTTTCCCATGTCGCAAAATGCCGCGGTCGACGACATGACCATGACCGTCGGCGACCGGATCATTAAGGGCGAAATCAAGGAACGGGGCGAAGCGAAGCAAATCTACGAAGCGGCCAAGGCCCAGGGCAAGGTGGCCAGCCTGCTGGATCAACAGCGGCCCAACATCTTCATGCAGTCGGTGGCCAACATCGAGCCGGGCGAACAGGTCGATATCGAGATCTCCTACAGCGAGACGCTCGATTGGAAAGACGGCGAATACCAGTTCGACTTTCCCATGGTCGTCGGCCCGCGATACATCCCCGGAGCGGCGACGGGCACTCCCGGACCCGGCTGGGCACCGCCGACCGATCAGGTACCCGACGCCAACCGCATCACGCCGCCGGTCGCCGCCGAAGGAACCCGGGCCGGGCACGATATTTCGCTGGTGGTGAATCTCGAAGCCGGGCTGCCCCTCCGCCGGCTCGACTCCAAGCAACACCAAGTTACGGTCGAATACGCCGATTCGGAAAAGACCGGCGCGACGATCCAACTAAAAGGTCTCAAGACGATCCCCAACAAGGATTTCGTGCTGATCTACGAAACGGCCGGCGCCGAGATCGCGGACGCCGTGCTAACGCATACCGACCAACGGGGAAAGTTCATCACGCTGGTGCTCCAGCCGCCCAAGCGGGTACGCCCCAAGGCGATCGTGCCCAAGGAACTGGTCTTCGTCATCGACAAGAGCGGCTCGATGCGCGGATTTCCCATGGACACGGCGAAGAAGGCGATGAGCCTGTGTATCGAGGGGTTGCAGCCAAACGATACGTTCAACCTGATGACCTTCGCCGGCGGCGTGGGGTTCTGTTTCGACAAGCCGGTGCCCAATACCGACGAAAACCGCCGCAAGGCGCAGGCCTATCTCGAAACCCTGCAAGGCAGCGGCGGCACCGAGATGATGAAGGCGATCCACGCCTGTCTGGCCGGGCAAGACGATCCCGAGCGCGTCCGCGTGGTTTGCTTCATGACCGACGGTTACGTGGGCAACGACATGGCGATTATCGACGCGGTGGCGAAGAACGTGGGCACGGCGCGGGTCTTCTCCATGGGCATCGGCACCTCGGTCAACCGTTTTCTGCTCGACGGCATGGCCCGGGCCGGTACGGGAGACGTCCACTACATCCTCAACGACCAGCAGGCCGGCGGAGCGGCCGAGCGGTTCTTCGAGCGGGTACGCATGCCCGTGCTGACCGATATCGAACTGGATTTCGGCGGCCTGGAGATCGAAGAGGTCTATCCCAAACACATCCCCGACCTGTTCAGCGCCAAGCCGGTGGTCATCAAGGCGCGTTACAAAAAGGGTGGCAAGGGCACGATTACGCTGCGGGGCACCACGGGCGAGGGCGATTTCCGCCGCCTGATCGACGTTACGCTGCCCGGCGAACAGCCGCAAAACGAAGTGCTCGCCCCCTTGTGGGCCCGGGCGAAGATCGAACATCTGATGAGCAAGGATCTAGCCGGCATCCAACGCGGCAAGCCCGACCCGGCGATGAAGGAAGAGATTCTGGGCCTGGGGTTGCGTTACCGGTTGCTCACTCAGTTCACCAGTTTCGTGGCGGTCGAACACTTGCGGATCACCGAAGGCGACACGGTCCGCACGGTGCCCGTGCCGGTGGAGATGCCCGAGGGCGTGAGCCATGAAGGCGTATTCGGTACCGGCGGATTCGGTATTGCCGGGAAGAGGATGTCCCGGCGTGCCGGATCGTACAGTTACGGCGGATCTGGCAGGTTGAATTTGGCTACAAAGGCGCGACCCCAACCGCTGGCACCGGCGCCGGCGAATGGTCGCCCCCCGAGAATCGTGGAGAAGATCGGGGAGTTGGGCAATCGGGAATCGGATGGACTCGCGGAGAGAAAGCCGGTCGACGCCCGGGCCCAGCAACTGGCGCGCAAACTGGCCGCCGAGTTACAGGGCCTTGCCGAGAAAGTGACCAAAGAGGGCACCGGCGGCAATCTCACCGTCGGCAAGATCCAGGTCAAAGCCGGCCGGGTCGAAGTCCGCGTGCAATTGACCGGTCTGTCGGACGAAGTGATCGAGAAGCTCAAGAAGCTGGGCTTCAAGGAACTCGCCCGAGCCAAGTCGGTCAAGTTGGTCATCGGCACCATCGACGTAGCCAAGCTCGAAGAGCTGGCCCTATTGGACGTGGTCCACCGCGTCGATCCGTCGAGTTAACCGCCGACCGCGAACCGTTCCCAACTCGGGGCTTAGCGGCGAGCGAGCAACAACGGTCGCAGTTTTCGTAGTCACGGTCGCCAGACCGTGGGTCAAGACGCATTCCACCGTCTGGCGACGGTGGCTACAACACTTACTTCTTCCCCGCGCTTATTCCAGCGTCACCAGTCCCTCGCGCAAGGTGGGATATTTCGGCGACGGTAGAAGCTCGCGCCGTGTGCGGGTTGTGTCGCCCCAGTAGGAAACGCGGCCGATGGTGACGAAGTCCTTGGTCAGCGGCGCGCGGGTGCCGAACCGCCGGGCGTACCACTCGCACAGGCGGGCTGCGGTGTAAATCATCCAAAGCGGCAGGCGACGCGGGCGGCGACAGCCCCAGACACGGCAGGCTTCGTCGAGGAAATGTTGTAGCGTGACCGGCTGCTCGTCGCCGGCGTGATAGATGCCCCGAACGCCGGGCAGCAAGGCCGCCGCTTCGGTGACCGCGAGGAAGTCGGGCGTGGAGATCAGTTGGATCCAAGTTTCCTTTCGCCACACGGCCAATAGCCGACGCCGAGCCAACCAGCGGGCCGCCTCGATCATCAACACGCCCCGGCCGTAGACCATCCCCAAACGCAATACGACCGGCGTTGTGCTCGTCTGGTCCGTGCGATCGGTGAGCAACCGTTCCTCGGTCAACCGAGTTTTGGCATGAACGGAAAGCGGATCACCGTCCATCCGGCCAGTCGCCGGACGGTCAATCGTCGTGGGACCCTCGACGTGGGGAAACGACACCAGCACCACCCGCCGCACGCCCTCGGCCAGACAGGCATCGAGCAGATTGCCGAACCACCGGGTGTTGGTCTCCGGCAGAAACTTCTCCGGTCGCGGCGCGAAGAGCACGCCGGCGAAATGCACGACCACCTCGGCGCCCGCCACGGCAGCGGCAAGCGTCTCGGGCTGGGCCAGATCGGCGCGCACGACGATCGTGTTGTCGCGCCTGGCCAGATCGTCGGCCACCGGTGTGCGGTGCATCATCAGTCGCAACGGCACACCCGCGGTGGCCAGATGCCGGGCCAACATGCCGCCCAGATTGCCCGCCGCGCCGGTGATCAGAACGGTCGGCGATGTGTTTTCCGTCGTCACGGATCATTCCACGTGCAAGAGCCGGCGGATCGTTTGCAGGGTGCGCTGCGTCAGAGTGAACTGAACGGTCTCTGTCGCCATGTTGACGTTGGACGCTTCCAGCACGTGTTGGGCGATGGTTCCGAGCCCGTTCTGGCCGGGGTTCCCCACGGTAGCCGGGCCCGAGGAATCGGTTTCGGCGTAGAGGTTGCCGGCGAGCTTTCTCAAGCCGCTGGGATTGACGAACCGGGCCAACTCGATCTGGCCGACTTGTGTCAGTTGCGACGAGCCAGGCTGACGCACCGAAACGATCCCCTCGCTGCTGACGGCGATCGAGAGTGCATCCTCGGGAATGGTGATGGCCGGCTCCAGCAGGCGGCCGACGCCGGACGAGCCGAGTACGATCTCGCCGTTGGCATTGCGCGAGAAGTTCCCGGCGCGGCCGTAGAGGATTTCGCCCGAAGCCGGATGGGTTACCTGGAAGAACCCGTCGCCTTCAATAGCCAGATCCAGCGGATTGGTGGTGTGCTGAAAGGCGCCCTGGGAGAAATCGGTACGCACGGCCGCCACGCGAACGCCCATGCCGACGGCCACGCCCTCGGCGGTAAACTGTCCGGCGGAATCCTCGATTCCCGGCAGGACTCGATCGCGATAGCCGGCCGTTTCCAACACGACAACGCCCCGTTTGAAGGCCACGGTCTCGGCGTTGGCCAGATTGTTGGCCTCCACGGCAAGTTTCGTTTGCAGCGTCTTGGCCGCTTCGGCCAGGACGCGAAAGGCCTCGCCGCCGGGTGCTATGTCGCCTGGCAGATTCGCCCGATTTCGATTCGGCTTGCGTTTCCCGGCCCGCACACCGGTCGTTGGGCCGAAGAGCACAGAGCAGGTGATCAGCGACACAAGGAGGAAATGTGGTAGCCGGGTCATGTTGGTCTCCCGAAGTAAAGACGCAATCATCAAAGCCCAATGACCAAAGATCAGACGTTCGCCGTCCAGTCGACACTTATCGGTCATTAGAATTTGGTCATTCCCCGGCGGCAATGGCCTTCTCCACTGCCGCGATCTTCTCCACCCGCCGCGCGTGGCGCCCGCCCTCGAACGGCGTGGCCAGCCAGATCTTGACGATTCGTTGGATCAGTTGTTCGCCCAGGAGGTCGGCCGAAAAGCAGAGCACGTTGAGATCGTTGTGACGGCGGCTTTTCTCGGCGGTCAACCGATCGTGGCATGGGCCGGCGCGCACGCCGGAGAACTTGTTGGCCGCAATGCTCATCCCCAGGCCCGTGCCGCAGATCAAGATCCCCCGGTCGGCCTCGCCCTTGCTTACCCTGCCGGCAACCAGCGCGGCGACGTCGGGATAATCGACCGGTTCGGTCTCGAAGGTGCCCATGTCCTCGGTGGCGTGGCCGAGGCCGGCGACCAGTTCGATGACCTTGGCCCGAACGGCCACACCACGGTGGTCACTGCCGATTGCTACACGCATGGTTTCTCCCGGGTCGAATCCAGACTCTCGTTCGCCGTCTCGGGTGCCATGGGCGGCTTGCCCGTCCTTGCTTGCCCGATGTTATTGCCGAAACGTCAACTCATAGGTCTGCCCGCTTTGAACGTTGAGTTCGACGGTGTCGTTGTCGCCGGCGCGGAAGGAGATCGCCTTGCCGCCGCTTTGAATCTCGGCGATACGCTGACCCGCGGGCGGGCGGATCGAACGTCGTCCGTCGAGCGATGCGCGGAGCACGGCCGACGTGGCCAATCCATCGCGCCAGGTTAGGTCGACTTCCAATCCGCCGCGGGCGCGAAGTCCCTTGACACTTCCGGTCTTCCAGACACTCGGCCGGGCGGGCAACAGGGCGACCCTCGCGGTGTGGCTTTGCAGCAGCATCTCGGCCATGCCCGAGGTACCGCCGAAATTGCCGTCGATCTGGAACGGCGGATGGGCGTCGAACATATTGGGAAACGTGCTCCCGGTGATCAGGCCGCTAAGCATCAGGAACGAGTGGTCGCCGTCCAGGAGCCGGGCCCAGAAGTTCACCTTCCACGCCTTGCTCCAACCGGTTCCGCCGTCGCCGCGATGCCCCAGCGAGACTTTAACCGCCTCGAACAACTCGGGCGTCTCCGGCGTGATTTCGTCGCCCGGGTGCAGACCCCAGAGATGCGAGCAGTGGCGATGGTGGTTACCGGGGTTGTCCTTGTCTTCGAGCCACTCTTGCAACTGGCCGTGTTGGCCGATCAGGTTGGGCGCGATCCGCTTTCGGATGCCGATCAACTGCTTGCGCAGATCCTCGTCGACCCCGAGCACCTCGCTTGCTTCGATCACGTTGCCCAGCAGGTTGCGGATGATCTGGTGGTCCATCGTGGGCCCCATGACCAGCCCGCCCTGCTCGGGTGAGTTGGAGGGTCCGGAAATCAGCCAGCGAGAGTCGTTACGCGGATCCTCGACGAGATAGTCGACGAAGAACAGAGCGGCGTCTTTCATGATCGGATAGCCGCGCTCGGCCAGGAACTTCTTGTCGCCGGAGAACTCGTAATGCCACCAGAGGTGCTGGCAGAGCCACGCGCCGCCGGTCGGCCAGATGCCGTGATTGGAGGCGTTGATCGGGGCCGTGCCGCGCCACAGGTCGAAGTTGTGGTGCAGGACCCAGCCGCGACAGTCGTAATGAATCTTGGCCGTCTTGCCGCCGGCGATACGCAGTTCCTCCAGGGCGTCGAAGAGCGGCTCGTGGCACTCGGCCAGATTGCACATCTCGGCCGGCCAGTAGTTCATCTCGGTGTTGATGTTGGTCGTGTACTTGCTCTCCCACGGCGGGCTGGTGCTTTCGTTCCAGATCCCTTGCAGATTCAACGGCTGACACCCGGGCCGCGATCCGGCAATCATCAGGTAACGGCCGAACTGGAAGTAGAGGGCGGCCAACTGCGGGTCGTCGCCGGAGCCGAACGCCTTGATCCGCCGATCGGTCGGCTCGTCGGCCGCGGGGGTCGTTCCCAGATCGAGCGTCACCCGGCGGAAAAGACGCCGGTGATCGGCCACGTGGGCCGCACGGAGCGCGTCGTAGGATTTTCCTTCGGCTGCTTTGACGACCTTCACGCACCGCTCGGCCGGATTGGCGCTGACGTCCTGGAAGTTGACGTGGCTGCTCGCGCCGGCCAGGAGCAAAGTGACCGCGTCGGCGCCGACCACTTCGATCCGATCGTCGAAAACGGCAACCTTGCCGCCTTCGGCCGAAACTTTCAAATGGGCCTCGAACGCAAGCGCGCCGTCGATGTCCTGGCCGATCCGCTTGTAGTTGTACTTGCCAATGGCGCCGCGCAGGGCCAACACGGTCTTGCCCACCGCTTTGGTTTCCGTGTCGCCGTGAGGACTATCGAGCGTTGCGCCCAAGGTCAGTTGGCCCGGCTTATCGGCGGTTAGCCGCACCACGATCATCTGGTCCGGGTTGCTGGAAAACACCTCGCGGCGGAAGGTCACGCCGTCTACTTTGTAGCTGACGCCGGTGATCGCCTCGTCGATGTCCAGTTGGCGGCGATAGTTCGTGGCGTCTTTATGTCCGGGAAATTCGAGTTTCAGATCGCCGAACGGCTGGTAGGGCATCTGGCGCAAGGGGACGCTCATCATTTCGCGGCCGGCCAGTTGTTGGGCTTCTCCTTGTTTCCCCTCGAAGAGCAACTTGCGCACCGCCAAAAGATGTTCGGCGGCCCCCTGATGGGTGTAGTCGCACGGCGCGCCGGTCCAAAGCGTGTCGTCGTTGAACTGGAGCCGCTCGTTCTCGGTTCCGCCAAAGACCATGCACCCCAACCGCCCGTTACCCACCGGCAACGCCTCGACCCACTGGCCGGCCGGCTGTTCGTACCAGAGGATCATGGGGTTTTCCGTCGCGGCGGCCAACGAGCAAGCGGCAAGGAGCACCACGACAGACGACGCGATTAGTCGATTCACGAGAGTCTCCTGGGGGGTCACTGAGGTCAACACGAATGCACGGATTATACGCCACCGCGAGCGGACGTGTCCACTGTCCGTGTGTTGGCTACCGAAATGCCCCTTCTTCACCCTCGCCGGAAAGCATCACGGGTGCATCTTCTTCCTCGCGCTGCAACGATTTCCCTCGTCGGCGGAGTTTGCGCCCCTTACCCAAGAGGTAAACGCCCAGCAACGCGGGCAGGGAAAGGAAAAGCCATAAGACCAGTAGCCCCAGCGGGGCGGGTTGATCGGGTCCCGGATTGCCGATCACCGAAATGGCCAAACCCCCCGCCAATACCGACACCAACATACCCGGCATCGCGACGAGCCATCCCAAGATCGACATCGCCCGAGCTTTTTGCCCCAGGTGCTCCAACAGGTGGGCGCGGTCGATGCGAGCCGTTTCGCTCTCGGCAAACCGCCGCGCGGCGGTCGTCTCCTCTTGGCTAAAACGATAACCGCAATAGCGGCACACGCGGGCTTCCAGCCGGACCGGTTCGGCGCAGTCGGGACACATTTTCGTCTCCACCTCGACGGCCGTCAACTCCCCGTCGATCGCCTTGGCGTCCGCCTCCAAACCGCAGAGATTGCACTTGGCCACCGAGTACCCGCGCCCCAGAGGTATCAGCGGAACGAAGAACAGCGTGAACCACCCCTTGCGCCGCGCAAAGGTGTGGAAGGTGGGCTTCCCACACGACGCGCAATGCCGCGGGTACTGGCCCTGGTTCTTCGAGGATGTGACAAAACCGTATCCGCTCATCGCGCGGCCTCCCCCGTCCAGTATACCGTAACCGCGCGAGTGGGAGAACCGATGTCCGCGTGAAACTGGTTTTCATCGCAGGACCGTGGTATGCTGAACCGTCCGACGGACGATCAACCGCTTCTTTCCGCGAGGTACACCATGTCGATACGCGCCGCCATTCTCGCCGGTTCTCTCTCGCTTCTGTTCGTCGCTCCGCTCCGCGGGGAAAACTGGCCCCAATGGCGCGGCCCGAACCACAACGGCGTCAGCGGCGAGACCGGCTTGTCGGTAGCGTGGAGCGAAAAGCTGGGAATCCGCTGGAAGTGCAAACTGCCCGAGTGGGGGACCAGTACGCCGGCGATCTGGGGCGATGCGATCTTCGTGACCAGCCACGCCGAGAATGCCAAACTGCTCCTGCTGCGGATCGACAAGGCCACGGGCCAAATCGTCTGGACCCGGCAGGTGGGCGGCGGATCGGTCGACTCTCCAAAGGTCTTACGCAAGACACCCGAGATGCGGCGCCATCAGCAGTTCCACGCGACCCACAATCTGGCCACTCCCTCGCCGGTCACCGACGGCGAGGTGGTCGTGGTTCACTTCGGCAGCGGCGATCTGGCGGCCTTCGATTTCGACGGCCGGCAACTCTGGCATCGCAATCTGCAAGAAGAACACGGCGACTACACGATCTGGTGGGGGCACGCCAATAGCCCCGTGCTCTATAAGAACCTGGTCATCTCGGTCTGCATGCAAGACTCATGTTCCGATCTGCCAGGCGACCCGGCGGCCAGCTACGTGATCGCCCATTTCAAGGAGACGGGCGTCGAGAGCTGGAAGTCGATGCGCCCGACCGAAGCTCGGGCCGAACACTGCGACGCTTACACCACACCCGTCTTCTGGCAAAACGGCGACGCGATCGAGATGATCGTCATGGGCGGGCAGATTCTCAACGGGTACGATCCGGGCAGCGGCAAGGAACTTTGGCGGCTGCCGGGTCTGACGGGCAACCGGGTGATTACCGGCCCGGTCGTCGCCCACGACCACGTCTACACAACCCAAGGCATGAGACAGGCGCTGCTGGCGGTCGAACTGGGCGGCCGCGGCGAATTGGACCGCAAGGACGTCGTCTGGCACCACGACACGAGCACGCCCGACAGTCCCACGCCGGTTGTCTGGGGAGATCTGCTCTTCATGGTCTCCGACAACGGCATCGCCAAATGTCTCGACGCCCATACCGGCCACTTGAAATGGACCGAGCGTCTCGAAGGCTCCTATCGGGCGTCGCCGCTGGCTGCCGAGGGTCGCATCTACTTCCTGAACATGGAAGGTCTGGCCACGGTCGTCGCCGCGACGCCCCGTTTCGGGCGCATCACCAAGAACCAACTCGACGACGATACCATCGCCTCGCCGATCGTCTCCGACGGCGGCCTTTTCATCCGCGGCCGGAAATGGCTATACTGCATTGGGAAGTAACCTACTCGAACTGAAAACACGGGAGTCCGAAAAGGGGGACTGGCTCCGTCGAGAGCCTGGCCTTGAAGTGGTTGGGTTGCCTGTCGACGGTGCCTGTCCCCTTTTTCGGACGGGCCACTCGGATGTATCGTGAAAAAGGGGGCAGGCACGATCGTCCGCCGCCGCGGCACGGGGTCCGAGGTGGTGCCGGCACCGTAGTCGGCGGCTGCCGTATAGTAGCCATCTCGCACCGCGAGATGTAGCCTTTCTTGCTCCTTTGCAGGGCCGAGAAAGGCAAGGAGTCAATGAGGTGAAGCATGATCCATAGCAGTACAGAGGTTGAACAGAAACTCCGAGCGATTTTGGCTCAAGGGAACTCGCTCGGCGAGGCGATTAGAGCCGCATTTCGTGATGGCTGCGGTCTGCTGCTTCTTGTGGAGCCGGTGGCGTCAATCACCAGCCTTGCTTCCTCGGACGCTAGGAAGCTAGTGTTTGAGGAAACCAAAGAGCTTCGCACCAGTTGCGACCGCGGGGCACCGGAAGGATGAAGGGGTCGCGAGTCTTTCTTCCTCCCTCATTCTTCCTTCGTGTCCTTGCTGTCTTCGTGGTGTTACAATCATCCTGTCGACGATCCGGATCGGATTGACCACAAAGGCACGAAGAACACGAAGACGCGAGGCGACGAAACGGGTATGATAAATGAGCCGTCAAGCAGTTGACCCAAAACCGCCTCGCCGGATTTCAACGCACACTCGGTGATCGACGGGCTGGAAGCCCATCGTACGAATTTCAGAATACAGACAACACTCGGAAAGCGAACCATGACGACCATTTCCCGACGTGACTTTCTCGTCCGAACATCCCTGGCCGCCGGAGTTGCAGCACTCGCGCCCCAATTGTTGGCCGCCGAAGAGCCCAAGATCACCAGCGGAACCGATCTGGTCGAGTTGGGTAAGACGGGCATCAAGACGTCGGTTCTGGGTATGGGAACGGGTACCCATGGCGTGCGGCGCTCGTCGAACCAGGTGAAGCTCGGCGAAGCCGAATTCGTCAAGCTCATCCGCCACGGCATCGACCGCGGGCTCTCCTACCTCGACGTCGCCGATCAGTACGGATCGCACATCTACGTGCGCAGCGCGATTCGCGAAGTGGACCGCGACAAGATCTTCCTGCAAACCAAGACCCGGGCCTTGACGGCCGACGTCGCCCGGGTCGATCTCCAGCGATTTCGCCACGAACTGGGCGTCGACGTGATCGACTCGATGTTGATGCACTGCATGACGACCGCCACCTGGCCCACCGACATGCGGCCGGTGATGGACGTGCTCTCCGAGGCGAAGGAAAAGGGCATCGTGCGCTCCGTCGGTATCTCTTGCCATGGCTGGGATCCGCTGGTCGCCTCGACCGGATGCGATTGGGTCGACGTGCAACTCGCCCGAATCAACCCCTTCGGCTCGAGCATGGACGGCAAGCCGGAAGACGTCGTCGGGCAACTCCGCGCGATGCGAGCCAAGGGCAAGGGCGTGCTGGGCATGAAGATCTGCGGCGGCGGTCGTAACACCACGCCCGAGCAGCGCGAGGAGTCCTTGAAGTTCGTACTCGGGTCCGGCTGCGTCGATGCCCTGGTCATCGGCATGGAGAGTCCCCAACAGATCGACGAAAACCTCGCACTCATTGAGAAGGTGCTGCAATGACATTCCGACGGTTGCTCCGCGCGGTCGTTCTGCTTGCGGTCGTGTTGACGTTCTTTCCACTGGCGTCTCTAGCCGCCGATGTGGGCAACGCCGATTTCACCGCCGGGGACGACAAGCCCGACGGATGGACACTCACCGGCGGACAGGGCCGTTGGGTCGACCGGCAGGTGCTCGAAGTAACCGGCACGGGCGGCGACTCCAACGCCTGGCACAGCGGTCCGTGCGCCTTTACGCCCGGCGACCTTTATCATTTCCGCGTTCGCGCTCGCCGTCTCGGGGGCAGCGGATGCGTGGTCACCGGCCCGGGTTTTGCCAATCGCGATCAGCACGCCGTTTCGTCGGATTGGAAATGGTTTGGCCATGTGTTCCGCGTACCCGGCCACACACCAAGCGACTTCCTGCGGTTGGGTCAATGGGAGGCGACTGGCACGGTGCAATTCGACGCCGTGACAATGACTCGCGTGTTGCCTGTCCACTGTGCGGCGGAAGACCTCGTGCTGGGTCAGGGCGAATCGATTCGCGACGGCCAGTACGCATTTGTCGGCACGTTTGGCCACCAGGGAAGCAATTTCCATCGCACGCTGCGGAGCACGACGACCGGCTTCAACAGCACTCGTTGGTGTTTCGGCGGCAATAGCCAGGTGACTTACCGCTTCGCCGTACCGGGGCATCGGTTGCTGGCCGGGCGGATCGCGCTGGCGGTCAATTACCACACCCGAGGCGGTTGCACGGCCGAAATCAGCCGCGATGGGAAGCAATGGCACACGCTGGTCACGCAAAGCGAATTGGGCGATGCGACGGCCAAGTTGCCCGACGCCTTGCTGCCGGCCGAGTCGCTGCTGCTGCGGTTGCGCGGCGCCACGGCGGACAGTTCGTTCCAAGTCAACCGCGTCGAGTTTCACGCCGATCTGGACGGTTTGCCGCCCGAGTTGACCGGCGACACGGCCTACGCCGAAGTGCGCCGCGTCGAACCGGGGTTGGACGTGCGGCAAATGACACTCACCGACAGTGGCACCACGGGCCAGTTGGCTCTGCGAATGGAATTGGCCAACACGGGCTCCAGGCCGCTGGCCACGGAGTTGGCAGCCACGATCGATCCGGCGGGCGACAACGGCCGGGTACTGCAACGGCAGGAATTGAACCTTCAGCCGGGCCGTTCGACCGTTATGTGCGTGGAACTTCCCGCCCAAGCGCCGGGTGAGCACGACGTGCTGCTCGATGTCGGCGTTACGCAAATGGTGCTCGCCTTCTCCGTGCCCGAGTTTTACCGGGCCGATTACGGACAGCGGATCGAGGGCGTCGCCGGCGATACGGCCGTCTGGTGGTGCGAATCGACACGTAAGATCCCGCGCCGTCGAGCGGTGCCCGAAGCAATGTCAGCCGCGGCCCAACTTTCGGCGGCTCGCGGTGATTTCGAGGCCGTGCAGGTGGTCGTTCGACCGAACAAGCCGCTGATCGGGCTCACCGCCAAAGCGAGTCCGCTGACCGGACCCGACGGAGCGACCATCGCGGCCGAGAACATCGACGTGCTGCGTGTCTATTACCACTTCGTCCATCACCCGACCGACGCCACGGGCGTGCGCGACTGGTGGCCCGACGCACTTCCGCCGCTAGACGAACCGCTCGACGTACCGGCCGGACAAAACCAACCGCTGTGGGTGTTGGTCCAAGTTCCCCGCGACGCGACGGCCGGCGATTACACGGCAACCGTGCAGCTCTCGGCCGAAGGTTGGTCGGCCGCGGTGCCGGTGCGGTTGCACGTTTGGAATTTCACTCTGCCGGTGACCAACCATCTGGAGACGGCCTTCGGGCTGTCGGCAGGCAACGTGTTTCGCTACCACGGACTGAAAACCGAGGCGGACAAGCGGCGGGTGTTCGACATGTATCTGAAGTGCTTTTCCGAGCACCGCATCAGCCCGTACGATCCCGTGCCGCTGGACCATATCGGCGTGAAGTTCCTACCCGAGGCCGATCCGCCGCGCGCGGACGTCGACTTTTCGGCCTTCGACCGGGAGATGGCTCGAGTGGTGAAGAAGTATCATTTCACCGGCTATCGGCTACCGATCCAAGGGATGGGCGGCGGCACGTTTCATGCCCGGTCTGATCCGAGAATTGGCGACTTCACCGAAGAGGCGCCCGAGTATCAGGCGATGTTTTCCAGTTACGTGAAGCAGTTGGAGGAGCACCTGCGAGCCAAGGGCTGGCTGAAGATGGCCTACATCTACTGGTTCGACGAACCGGCCCCGCGCGATTACGAGTTCGTCACCCGCGGCATGGCCCGCCTGAAGAAATACGCCCCCGGCTTGCAGCGGATGCTGACCGAGGAACCGAGCGATGATTTCCAGTGCCCGGTCGATATCTGGTGCCCGGTCAGCTTCAACTACGACCACGAAAGAGCCGAGCGGCGGCGGACCGACGGGAGTCGGTTCTGGTGGTATGTTTGCTGTGGCCCCAAGGCGCCGTACTGCACGCTGTTTATCGACCATCCGGCCACGGAGCTACGGGTGTGGCACTGGCAGACGTGGCAGCGAAAGGTCGCCGGCACGCTCGTCTGGCAGAGCAACTACTGGACCTCCTCGGCCGCGTATCCCGATGAAGCGCAGAACCCCTATGAAGATCCGATGGGCTATGTGAGCGGCTATTCGACGCCCCGGGGTACGAAGCGTTACTGGGGTAACGGCGACGGCCGGTTCATCTATCCGCCGCTGGCCGCCGCGACACCCGGCGCCAGTGGCTCGGGGCCGGTGATCGAGCCGCCCGTGTCGAGTATCCGCTGGGAGATGTTGCGCGAGGGAGTGGAAGATTACGAGTACCTGTACCTGCTGCGCGAGTTGCTCGACCGCCATCGCGGCGACCTTTCGGCCGAGCGGATCCGCCGTTACGAGTCGCTCTTAGAGGTACCCGCCGCGATCACCCAAGATATGACCACGTTCACCACCGACCCCGAGCCGATCCACGCCCGGCGAGCGGCAATTGCCGAAGCGATCGAGGCACTGCAATAACCTCCATGTCATCGCCAATCGTTGTCCAACTGACGCCGCCGGGTCGCGGAGCCATTGCCGTCGTTGCAGTCGATGGGCCCGGGGCCGTGGAAATGCTCGACGGTTTGTTTCATGCACATAGCGGGAAGCCGCTGGTGCAGGTCGCCGAGGATCGGCCGATGGCGGGCGTCTTTGGCATCGAACCGGGCGAAGAAGTGGTGGTTCGCCGTCGCTCGGGCAATGCCGTCGAGGTGCATTGCCATGGGGGACTTGCCGCGGTGGCTAGGGTGTGCGACGCAATGGTCCAGCGCGGGTGCCGGGAGATCGCCTGGCGGGAGTGGGTTGCCGAGCATCACGACGATTCGATCACCGCCGCCGCCCACTTGGCACTGGCCGACGCGCGGACCGAACGCACGGCGGCCATCCTCCTCGATCAATACCACGGAGCGCTCCGCCGGACCATCGAGCGGGCCGGCGAGGCAATCGACCGCGGCGACACGGCCGCGGCGCTGACCTTGACCCGGGCGCTGGTGGCGAGGGGGCGGTTGGGGCGGCATTTGGTGGAGCCTTGGCGCGTCGTCGTGGCTGGGCACCCCAACGTGGGCAAGAGCAGCCTGGTCAACGCGATGGTCGGCTACGCCCGAGCGATCGTCCACCCCAGCGGTGGAACCACGCGCGACCTGGTCGCCGTCGAGACGGCCGTCGAGGGATGGCCCGTGCAACTGATCGACACGGCCGGTCTGCGGGAAGTCGACGATGCCGTGGAGCGCGCCGGCGTAGCCCGGGCCCGGCAAACGGCCACCGATGCCGAACTGGTGCTGGTGGTGTTCGACCAAAGCCGGCCGTGGGGAGAAGACGAGTCGCGGTTGTGGCGGTCGCACGGCGATGCGCTGGTCGTGCATAACAAGAGCGACCTGCCTTCGGCTGCCGGCCCCCAGCGACCGCCCGGCATGATGACCAGCGCGCTTCGCGGCGACGGGATCGAGCGGTTGCTAGCAGTGATAGCCCAGCGGTTAGTTCCCGATGCGCCCCGAGCGGGCGACGCGGTTCCTTTTGACCCCGCTCAGATGGTTCAACTCGAACAGGCGACCGAGGCGCTTTCGCACGGGGATCTGGCGACCGCCCGAGGCACATTGCGGTTGATATAGGTTGTCCATGCGCGTTAGACTCCCCAATATCTAGCGAAATTCCGTACCCGCCGATGGATACCGGCTGGCGATCAGCCGCTGCAAGGAGGTTGAAGTCGCTATGAGTAAGCCGCTCTTGTCGACTGTGTTCTTGGCCGTATCGATTGCTCTGGCCGCTTGGGGCTGCTCGTCGAGTTCCGATTCCGAGGCGAAGCCCGGTGACTCGGCCGGGGCATTGGGCGATCAGGAAACGACCGAAAACAAAGGTCCGGCGCCTGCCACGGCACGGGGGGAATTCCCGCAGGAGGCCGACACCGTCTCCTTCGAGGAATCCGCCCGACTGCGATCCGACGCCGAGCGGCGGCTGTGGCGACGGGTCGAGGAAGAGGACTCGGCCGAAGCGTACGTTTTCTACTTGGATCTGTATCCGAGCGGGCAGTTTGCTCCGCAGGCCTGTCAGCGGTTCGTGGCGTTGCTCGACCCGATCGATCTCCGATCCCAGCGGATGCAGCCGCTGCTGGCCCGCCATCCGGTCGCGTATCGCACTTTGGTGCCTTCGTTGCTGGTGACATTGGACGATCGTCATTTCTGGATCCGACTCGACGCGGCCATTTTGCTGGCCGACTACAACCCGTTCTGGTGGTTCGGCGTGGTCGAGGCACCGGTTCGGGAGAAGCTCGTCGGCGAACTGGTCACCGGTCTGCCGGCACTTCTCAAAGACGACGCGGTCGAGACACGGATCGCCGCCGCCAGGGCCCTGGCGACGATCGGCAGCGGGCAGACGGTCCGGCCGTTGCTCGACGCGTTGAACGACGAGGCGGAACCGGTGCGCCGAGCCGCTGCCGCGGCATTGGGCGCCGTCGGCGATCCCGACGCGATTACGGGCTTGATCGGTGCCTTGGACGATCCGGCCGAATCGGTCGCCGAAGCCGCAGCCCATTCCCTGGGTGCGCTGGGCGACCCGCGCGCCGTGAAACCGTTGATCGACGCTTTCCGGAAGAGCACCTCGCCGATACCGGCGCAAGCCCTGGACCAGATCGGTTGCGCGGCCGTTGAGGACTTGATCGGTGCCTTGGATTACGACGTGCAATGGGGGCGGCAATGGGCGGCGCGAAGCCTGGGGATCCTCCAGGATTCCCGTGCGGTCGAGCCGCTTCTGGAAATGTTCGGCACCGAGCGTGACGCACGGGCACGCAGGGCCACCGCGTTGGCGCTGGGGGCTCTGGGCGACGCTCGAGCGGTCGACCCACTAATGGCTGTGCTGAAGGACCCTCAATCGGACGGCACGGTCCGCGCGGCGGCGGCCACGGCACTCGGGATGCTCGATTCGGACGACCCGGATGTCGAGAAAGCGCTTCGGGCCGTGTTCGAAGAGGCCCAAGAGACTCCGTTCTTTCGTACGATGCTGGCGGCGGCACTGGGCAAGTTCGACGATCTGCCCGCGACCCAACCGCCGTGGCTGGCTCACCTGCGGCACGATACTTCGGTCGAAAACGGCCGTGCCGTCTGGCGGTTGGCCGATGTGATTCTGCAATCCGCCGGCGGCGACGCCATCGACTCGACGGCAGCCGTTCACGGCGTGGCCATCGCCCTAAGAGAAGGGGATCCGCCACTTCGCGAGGCGGCAATTCGCATCTCGGCCAAACTGGGAGATGCGGCCGTCGAACCGCTGGAGGCCGTCTTGCGCGACGCGGCGCCGGAGGCGCGCGCGGCGGTGGTTCGGGCGTTGGGCGCGATTGGGACTCCCGCGGCCAACGATCGGCTGATCGCCACACTCGGCGACCGGCAGCCCGATGTGCGCGACATGGCAGCCTTACTGTTGGGGGCCAACGGAGAGGCGCGAGCCGTGACACCCCTGTTGGCGATGATTCCCCCAGCAAGCGAGCAGGTGCCGGAAGTCGTTTCCGTGGCCCTGGGCCTTCTCGGCGACGCGCGGGCGGTGGAGCCGCTGATCGGCGCGCTCCAGCGATGTGGCGGGTCGGAACGGGGATGTGCCGCCTGGGCATTGGGGATGCTCGGAGACCCACGGGCCGTCGAACCGCTCCAAAGAGCCCTAGGGCAAGAGCGGGGCGAAGTGGGCGCCGTGGTGGCTATGTCGCTGGTCCGGCTCGGAAACCAAGAGGCCATGGCGACCATTACCCGGCGTTTGCCGCTGGGGACGTCCGGCGAAGATTCCACGTCGATTCTGTTCTGCGCGGGATGGCGTCCGCAATCGATCGACGATGTCATTCACCTTCTTGCTTTTGGGGGATGGGAGCACCTCCTTCCGGCGGTCTCGGATTCGGCCACGACCGTGTTGGCGGCGGATATCGCCTCGGGTGATCGGGTTCGGGCGGGCGAAGCCCTGGCCGTGTTGGAGCGACTGGGGATCGACGCCACGGTGCCGCAACTGCTGGATAGGCTCCGTACCCGGGGAACCCGTGATCTGGCTGACGTGTACCGGGGATGTGCCACGAAGGAACTCCAAGAAGCGGGTCAGGAGTGGATCGCCCGGCACGGCTTGCCACCGATGCCTCCGGCCACGCGCCCGGAAGAGCCACCGACGATCGGATCGCGCCCCTGATCGAACAACCTGAAAACTGCCAGGGCATTCCGTGAAAAATGTGGAATTCCCTATAGACTCGGCCGTGCGTTCGCCGCTACACTGCGTCGCGCAAATTCTCCTCGTCGGTTTCGCTTGTCATCTCAACCCAACCATGTGTCGGCGACCGGCCCACATCATGGCCGGTCGTTTCACGCATAGGTCGTCGGCTTACGGAATGGCCCCGGCCGATCAGCCAAGTTCAGGAGGAACATGTAATGCACCGAGCCGTTTTGCGATGGGCGACCCATCCCGTGCTCTTGGCGATTCTACTTGGTCTGGCCGTCGCGGCCGTGGCACCGGCGCAGGAATCGTCGATTATCGTTCCCTCCGTTACTAACCCCACGCCGGCGGTCGTTAGCCCCGCGCCGGCCGATCCGGCTCTCCCGGCAACGAGTACTGATAGCTCGATCCTGGAGCCGACGCCGGCCGGCGAGCCGATGCGGATCGTACAACCGGGTCTTGCCCCCTCAACTCCAACGCCGGTCGAAGCGGGCGGAAATGCGGCACCGCAGCCGGCCTCCGCGAATCCCGATGGACACGGCCACGACGGGCACAACCACGAGGCGCCGCTCGAACCGATCCAGATGGTCAACCCCAACGATCCGGTGGAGGTCGAGCCGGCCAGCTTCAAGGGAGTCACTCCCGGAGCGACGACGGCGGCCCAACTCCGGGAAGCCTGGGGAAATCCGATTCGCTCGACCAGTCAGGACGGCATGGTGCGGCACCTCTACGCCATCGAGCCGTTCGAGCACATCGAAGTCACTTTTTCCGGCGACAAGGTCGCGTCGGTCGTCATTCGCCTGAACCATGCCTACCCGTCGACCGGCGTGGCCAAGCAATTGGATCTGGTCAACGTGCGGCCGGTGCTGGTGGCCGACGAATTGGGCAACGTGCTCGGCCAGGCGTATCCGGAGCGCGGCGTGCTCTTCTCCTTCACCGCCGAGGCCAACCTCGAGGGAAAAGACCGAAACGTCAATCAGATTGTTCTCGAACCGCTCAGTGCCGACACATTCGTGCTTCGTGCCGAGACCTACTTGGATAGCCGTTGCGAGCGGAGTCTTGCCGATTTGAATCAGGCGCTGAAGATGAACCCTTCGCACGCCAGGGCCTACTGGCTTCGCTCGCGAGTTCTCAGCGTCTTGGGCAAGGCGGACGAATCGCTCGTTTCCAGCAGCAAAGCCGTGCAATTGGAGTCGGCCAATCCTCGCTATCGGCTGACCTATGCCCGCGCGCTGGAACGAGCCGGCCGAATCGACGAGGCCGTCTCGGAGGTTCGCGGGGCGGTCGCCACCAGCGACAAGCGAATACACGTCAAAGCCCGGGCCCTGTGTATGTTGGGCGATTTGCTGGTGGCCGGGTCCAAGCCCGACTACCGGCAGGCCATGTCCTACCACATGGAAGCCATCCAGTTGGCCAAACCGTTTGTCGAGGATCGTCATCCGGCGATTCGCACCGCCGCCAAGGAGGTGCTCGTCGACGCCCATCTGGCCGCCGCGCACAACATCGCTTGGGGATATTGGAAGGATAAGGATGCGGCAGTCACCGAATGGCTGCGAAGGGCCGCGCTGAACGCCGAGGATCTGATCGCCAACGAGTCGGGAAGTCCCGAATATCGCTTCCGCGTAACGATTCGCGCCCTGTCGACTTACGTCGGCATGCAGGGGAAAATCGATCCGGAGAACTGGATCGACGCGGCTCTGGCCAGCGGCCGGGAACTCATCGACGGCGCCGAGGATCCCACCTTCAAGGAGCAGGTCCAATGGGACCTGGGAATGGCCATGTACGACGCCCTGCAAATCTACCAAATGCGGGGGGAGCACGACAACGCCTTGAAGTACGGCGAACTGGCCATCCAGGAAATGGAACTCGGCGGACGCCAAAAACGTCAGACGCCCGCCTACGCCTATCTGATGGGGCGGCTCTACTTCCGTCTCGGGGCGATCCACGCCGTTCGCGACCGGGACCACGGCGCGGCGATTACCTGGTTCGATAAGGCCGTGCCGCTGCTCTCCCAACCCATCCCCCCGGAATTGGCCGCCGACTTGGGACGCCACGGCGAAACGTTCGTCAGCATGGGCGTGTCCTACTGGGAAGTCAACCAGCAACAGAAGGCCGTCGAGATGACCGAGCGCGGCGTCGAGCTCATGGAACAGGCGGTTCGGGCCAACCATATCAAGCCCGACGCCCTGGCCATCCCCTACGGAAATCTGGCCACCATGCATCGCGAACTCGGGCAAGACGAGAAAGCCCAGAAATTCGCCGAGATGGCCTCAAAAAACGGCAACACGCTCCAGCGGTAATCCGTCTCGGGCCCCGGAACCCCGAAACGCCGATCCCCGCTTGTCGGCCGGACCACGCAGTGCTAGGCTGAGGGTATGCTCCTTCGCCTCTTCCTCTTGATCGTCGTGCTGCCGATGGCCGAGCTGGCCGTTTTGTTCGCCATCGCCGAGCGGACGAGTTGGTGGCTCGTTCTCGGTCTGGTGGCCTTCACCGGTGTCTTCGGAGCCGCGCTCGCCCGCCGCGAAGGTCTGCGCTGCTGGCTGGCGATCCAGGACGAGATGCGGCAGGGGCGGCTGCCGGCTCGGGGTCTGCTGGAGGGCGTGCTGATCCTCCTGGCCGGGGTCGTGTTGATCACTCCCGGCGCAATCACCGACGCGCTGGGCTTCGCACTGCTAACGCCGGCCTTTCGCCGGCGAGCCATCGACTACCTGGTCAATCACCTCCGCGACAACCTGATCCCCCCGCCGGTGCCCGACGACTGGGATACCCCCACGCGTCCGAGAGACGAGATTATCGACGTCCACGTGGTCGATCCCCAGCACCGTTCGGACGACGACCCCGAGTAGTGCATCCGATGGTGGGGTCTGTCGTACCCCTGTCTCGTCCGGCCACCGATGGATATAATGAGCCTAGCAGCCCACCTCTTCCCCGAAGGGAGAAGGGGCCTCCAGAATTTACCACCCAGTCACGAATTTCCACATATGACCACGATCACCGACGCCACCCCCCCGATCTTCGATCTCCAGCCCTACAAATCGCTGGACAACGATACCCTGACCGCGCGGATCAACACGGTTCGCCGGGAGATGGGGCCCCGGCTGGTCATCCTTGGGCATCACTACCAGCAGGACGAAGTGATCGCCCTTTCCGACTTGCGGGGCGACAGCTACAAGCTGAGCCAGCTTGCGGCCGACAACCAGGAGTGTCGGGCGATCGCCTTTTGTGGGGTCCACTTCATGGCCGAGACGGCCGACATTCTGGCCAATCGGCCCCAGCGCGTCGCCGGACGCGACGGCCAGCGGGTCACCGTCGTGTTGCCCGATCTGGCGGCCGGCTGCTCGATGGCCGACATGGCCGAGATCGAGCAGGTCGAAGATTGCTGGGAGCAGTTGTCCGAGGTGATCGACACGGCCGACGTGACGCCGGTAACCTACATCAACTCGGCGGCCACCTTGAAGGCCTTCTGCGGTCGCCATGGGGGCATCGTCTGCACGTCGTCCAATGCGGCGGCCGTCTTGAAGTGGTCGTTTCGGCAACGGCGCCGCGTCTTGTTCTTCCCCGATCAGCATCTCGGACGCAACACGGCCCTGGCCATGGGAATCCCGATCGAGGAGATGCCCGTCTGGAATCCCCACCAGGACGAACTGGGCGGCAACCCCCAGCAGGCGATCGCCGACAGCCGCGTGTTGCTCTGGCAGGGCCATTGCAGCGTGCATCAGATGTTCACCCCGGCCCACGTCGAGCAGTTTCGCCGCGACTACCCGGGCATCAAGATCATGACCCACCCGGAATGCACCGCCGAGGTCGTCTCCGAAAGCGACGTGATTGGATCGACCGGCACGATCGTTCGGGCCATCGAGGAAGCCCCGCCGGGAACCCGCTGGGCCATCGGCACCGAACTGCATCTGGTCAACCGGCTGAAGAAGGAGCATCCCGAGCAGGAGATCCATTTCCTCTCACCCATCGTCTGCATGTGCGCCACGATGTACCGCATCGACCTGGCCCACCTCTGCTGGTCGCTGGAAAACCTGGCCGCCAGCACGCCGGTCAATGTCATCACAGTCGACGACGAAACGGCCCGCGACGCGCTGCTGGCGCTGGAACGGATGCTTGAGGTTTCCTGAATCGGGATCCAAGCCCACGTGGAGCATCCCGCGGGTCGAAACGAACTCCCTCATCGGTGAAACAGCGGGAGGAGCCAGGCCAGCAGAACGCCAAAAAGATCAATCAGAACAATCATCGATATGAACAGCAAGTACCACTTCCATGGCCCCCCGGGCTTGGATGTCTTCTGCGGCGACTTGTCTGGGTTGTCGTTCATCGTCTCGCTTCCCCAGGAAGAATCGGCCTGCTAATCAGTCGCCACTCCCACTCCACGCTCCATCAGCACCCGAAGTTCCGCCAGATGATTACGATACACATCGCGTGGGTCCACGCCGTGCTCCTTGCATAGCGACGCGGCCATACCCAGCACCTCGCCCATCATGCCGGTGGTACGTTGCACGCGGACGGTGCCCAAGGCCACGTGGGTGACGCTGATGTTGCGACCGGCCATCATCAGGTTGGGCACGTTGCGCGAGTAGAGACAGCGCAACGGGATCGGGTACGGCTGGATCCGGGTGTTGCGGGCGACCGAGCGAAACTCTTGGCCCGGAAAATGTTTCGTGTTCTCCGGGTGCGGATAGTGCAGGTCGATACTCCAGGTCGTGGTCACGCAGGCGTCGGGGAAAGGCCGCCGCTGCAGAATGTCCTGCTCCTGGAGGATCACGTCGCCCAGCAGACGCCGCGATTCCCGCTTGCCGCCGACGTATGCCACCCAGGCCAGCCGATGCCGGGCGAGCTTCTCTTGGATTGGGCTGTGGTTCTTCTGATAGGCCCAGTTTCCGTAAATCACGCGGAAGGCGTGATCGCGCACGGCCTCGAACTCGGTGATCTGGTGCATGTTCATGCCGACTTCCCAGTCCCAATCGCCCTTGGTCGTGCGCTGATACGTCTGGTCGTCGAACGGCACGGCCCAGGGGCAGTCGGGAAACGGCACCGGATCCTCCTCGCGGAGTGCGTACCATTGCACCGACGTGCCCATGGTCATGGTGTCGGCTTGCTCGGGCGCTCGCGATTCGCCCGTCTGCGCTCGCCCTTCGCGGCCCATGCGGTAGTCGGCCCCGGCCAGATAGCCGACCGATCCGTCGCCCGTGCAATCGGCAAACAGGCGGCCGGGAAACCGCAACTCGCGACCGCTGGTCACATGTTTGGCAACGACCGCGACAATTCGATCGTCCCGCATTTCGACGTCAAAGGCGTGCATGTTCAGAAACAACGAGAGGTTCTTCTCCGCTCGGGCGGCACGTAGCTTCCGGTCGTCTTCGTAATTGGAAGCCGGCCCGGCGTTGTGGGTCTTCTTTACCGGATGTTGCTTGATGATCTCCAATACTTCGCGGCTGCGGGGCAGATCGGGGTTCTTCATTGCGTCGTGGTAGTTCCAATGACCGATGGGACCGATCTCGTCAACGAGATTTCCCAACCGCGGATACGGTTGCTGGTGGATCTGCCCGGAAAGCCCGACGCGAACTTCGGAGCTATTGTTGCCACCCAACACGGGCCGATTCTGAATCAGCGCCACCTTCACGCCCAGCCGGGCCGCCGAGATGGCCGTGCATGTGCCCGCCATGCCGCCGCCGACCACGATCAGATCGAACTGCCCAGCGTCGACGGGCGCGTCGGGAAGCCCGAGCAGCTTGCGACGAAACGCGGCCATCTCGGGATCGCTGCCCGGCGGGTCGAAACCCGGATCGCTGGAGAGCACAATCGCGTCGCACCGCCCGGCAAAACCGGTCAGATCGTGCAGCGCCACGGGCACCTTCCCGGCGTGAAGCTTCACGGTTCCGCCGAACTGCCAGTGCCACTTAGCCCCCTCGGTCCCGAAATCCATGGGCAGCGGCTTGCCATCGAGAATCACCTGGAATCTTCCCGGGGCTCCGGGGGCGCCGAAGTTGGCGACCCAGTTGCGAGTTCGCACAAACACCCGATACTCGCCGTCGGAGGGCACGTCGACGGTGGTGGTCGCGTCCGGGACGGGAACCCCCAGCCCGTGTGCCAGCAGATAGGGCGACCCCATCTGGTCCATGCTCTGTTGATCCACCACCCATCCGCCCCGGTCGCCGAACCCTTCGGCCTCGATCAACACCGTATCCCCGGCTTGGGCGATCGTGCCCATGCAACACACCAGGGCCAGCGTGGCAAGAACGGTGAAACGCTTTGTCATCGTCTCCTCTCCTTCTATTTCAACTTGCATTCGGTGCCACGACGTAAGATGTTCGAGAACAGTTCGTACTGGGGTTCAGTGATCATGAGTTCCGGCTACGAGCCCCTCTTTTCGTTGCCCGGTTTTCCGCATTCGACAATGCCCCAGATACACCAGCAAAACGGCCATCACGACGGCAACCACTGCCACCACCACGTCCACCGCCCACATCGGCCACGGCGGCGCGTACATGTTCGGCCTGGTGCGGGGTGCAACAATCGCCGTGGCAATGACGACGGGAACGGCGATGGCCAATAGGCAACGCACGCACGCGAAACGACCGCTGGAAAACGCGGCAGCCAGGCCCGTCAGAGCCCCAAAGAAGACCCCGCAAGGAATGGTCCGAAACATCACGACGACGACCGGGTTGAAATGGTCGTCGAGCCAGTAGGGGAGTCCGTGGGTCCCGGCGGGCCCGCCTCCAAGCAGAAGAGCCATGCCGGCGCCGGTCAGGGCACCCAACAGCGCAAAACCCGAGATGTACTTAGCCGTTCGTTTCATCGTGCGATAGCCAAGCAAATTCCGGTTCAGCGAATCACCGTCTCCGGCTCGTCCGGGTTGGCATTGGGCGAATTCAACTCCGAGAGATCGCTCGGCGACGGGCCGGTTTCCTCGGGCGCTTCGGGTTGCCAGGGTGGTGCCACGCCTCCGGCGTCGGGCCATTCGGAGCCCGCGCCGCCTTCGCCGGTTGCCGCGGTGGCTTCCGGCTCCGGCAAATCGATCGGGATTCGCTTGCCGTCTTCAAAGGTCACCGCCAGCGCGGCCAGGCCCCATTGCCCGGCAATACACTTGGCCTGCACGCGCACGTTCGCGGTGCCGTCGGGGCCGGCGACGTCGAAATTCAAGTTCGCTTCGCCTCGCCCGTCCTCGACGTGGACCTTGCCGGCCGGCAGAAAGGAGGATCCTTCCACCGGTTCGCCGAGCCGCGCGATAACTTCCGCGGACTGCTGGACCTGCTCGAGGGCCATTTGATAGGGCGGGCTGTTCTTGCGGTCACTTGCGATCCAGAGCAAGGTGATGCTGCCGACAGCGGCGGCGAGCAAACACAATCCCGCCAGGGTCGCCGGCAGCAGCCACTTCCAGTGGCGCAAACACCAATGCCTCGCGGGCCGTGTTTCGGTGGCACTCGATTCCTCGCGGCCCCCGGCGGCCAATGCTTCCTGTTCCATGAGCCTTTCTCCGTAGCGTGTAACGATCCACCTTCGGTGGGAATTGCCATGACGTTAAGTGGCGGCTGAGTCGTCATCCTCCGGCGGCGATTTCACGCCGGGTTCCGGCTTCTCGACCGTCTTGTTGGAAGGTTCCTCCATCCTTGCCCGTTCCAGGGGCGAAAGTTCTTTTTCCGCCGGGGGGCTGTCCGCCGCGGCCTCTTCCTTGGGCGGCGCCGGTTTTTTCACGGCTTTGGCGGCCACACCGGTGGCCGAAAGTTGGGGTAGAATCAG
>CAYUIQ010000047.1:0-2844 GCA_964444795.1 uncultured Planctomycetaceae bacterium | reverse complement strand
CCGGTTTGCCTGGGGTGGGTGCCGCTTTGGGCTGCGGCTTGTCGACCACCTTGAGGTAGTCCAGTTCGATGTCGTATCGCCCTCGGTCGGCGCGGCCCTCGAACTCGACCAGCGCTCGACCGGTCCAGTTGACCATACGCACCTGACCGGTGAGCCCCTTGAATCGGGCCAACTCCGGGCGACTGGCGTCCACGACGACGTATTGGTCGGCGTATTGTTGGATCAGTTTCTCGATGTGTTCGTTAAGCATGGCGATCTGACGTATCGGTCTTGGGAAACGAGTCCACGCAAGCCGTTGAATCTTCCGTTATTGCTTCTTCCCCGCCCGCCAACGGAGGAAGGCGTCGAGAAAACCCTGGAGTTCTCCGTCGAGTACGCTGTGAAAATTACCCACGAGGAACCCGGTCCGCGCATCCTTGACCCGCTGGTCCGGGTGGAGGAAGTAGTTGCGGATTTGCGAGCCGAACCCCACTTTGGCCATGCCGCTATACCGGGCGGCCTGTTCGGCTTCCCGTTTCTCCTCCTCGACTCGTGCCAGCCGGGCGCGGAGCATTTTCTGCGCGGTGGCCCGGTTCTTATGCTGGCTTCGTTCGTTCTGGCATTGCACGACGATATTGGTCGGCAGGTGCGTCAGGCGGATGGCGCTGGATGTCTTGTTGACGTGTTGTCCCCCGGCTCCGCTGGCGCGAAACACGTCCTCGCGGATATCCTCGCTGCGCAGTTTGATATCGATCGAGTCGTTCACTTCCGGCGCGACGTCGACCGCGGCGAAGCTCGTCTGCCGCTTGCCTTCGGAGTTGAACGGACTAATGCGCACCAGCCGGTGCATACCCATCTCGCCTTTGAGGTAACCGTAGGCCATCGGCCCGCGCAGCGCCAGGGTGGCGCTGTTGATGCCCGCCTCTTCGTTGTCCTGCCGATCGAGCAGCTCCGTCTTGTAGTCGTTTCGCCCGGCCCAGGCGATGTACATTCGCAACAGCATCTCGGCCCAGTCGTTGGCGTCGGTTCCGCCGTCTCGGGCGTTGATCGTCAACAGCGCGGCGTTGGAATCCAGGGGGCCGTCGAGCAGGGCCTTCAGTTCGAGGGCTTCCAGTTCACTTTCCAACCGGTTGAGTTCGTCGGGAACTTCCGCGGCGAAACTCTCGTCCTCCGCGGCCATCTCGATCATGGCCGACAGATCCTCGACCCCCGAAAGCACTTCTTCCAGCGGCTTGATGATCGCGCCGGTGCTCTTCAGTTCGGCAACGACTTGCTGCGCCCGCTCCTGGTTGTTCCAAAAATCGGGGGCCGCCATTTGCTCTTCGATGGCCTCGACTCGGGTTCGTTTGGCAGCGTAGTCAAAGAGAGTCCCGAAGCTGGAGAATGCGCTGTTGAATCAGCTCGGCCCGGTCGGTCAGTTCCTTGTCCATCGTACTGCTCCAGAAGAGGGGTCGCGAATTGGCTCAAACGGAATTATAAACACGTTGGCCCGGTCGGGGAAGACGGCTGCGGATGGATGTCTTTCGTGCCGATCGGGGGGGCACGATCCGGTCGGGCACGATTCGGGAAACCACACTTCCCACTCTCGACACGGGCCGATAGACTCTGGTCGGGCGATCCCCCGTTCCCCTTTCTATCGGCTCGCTTGCGGGTTTCCCGGGTCAAAAAAACGCTCGGCTTCGTCAGAAAACCGGTACGAGGGCCCTGGGAGGCCGTCGCAGAGGTTGGTTCCGACCCATAGTAACAAGAAACGATGACACGCGTGGTTCTGGCAATGTCCGGCGGCGTCGACAGCAGCGTGGCGGCTTGGCTGCTGCGGCAGCAGGGGCACGACGTCATCGGCCTGTTCATGCGGCACGGGCAGGCGGTCGACGACGGGTGCGAGATCCCGACCGACTCCTCGCCACGTCGCCAGGGCTGTTGCAGCGCCGCGGACGCCGCCGATGCCCGACGCGTGGCCGATCTTCTGGAGATCCCCTTTTACGCGCTGAATTTTGAAACGGAATTCTCGCGGATTATCGACTACTTCGTCGACGAATATACCGCCGGGCGGACCCCCAATCCGTGTGTCGTCTGCAATACTTGGCTGAAATTCGGCAAGCTCTTCGAGTACGCCGACAGCGTCGACGCCCAGTACGTCGCCACCGGCCATTACGCGCGGCTGGAGAAGACCGACGACGGCCCGATGGCCCTCTGTCGCGGCGTCGATCCGGGCAAGGACCAGGCCTATGTGTTGTTCGGGATCGACCGGCGGCGTTTGGACCGGTTGCTCTTTCCCGTCGGTACGCATCACAAGGAAGAAATCCGCCGCATCGCCGGCCAACTCGGATTGCAGGTGGCCGAGAAGCCCGACAGCCAGGAGATCTGCTTCGTCCCCGACCAGGACCACGCGCGATTCATCCGCCAACGTCGCCCGGCGGTCGACACCTCGGGCGAGATCGTCACGACCGACGGCACGGTCGTCGGCCGGCACGACGGCATCGAGCGTTTTACCATCGGCCAGCGCAAGGGCCTCGGCGTGGCGCTGGGCGAACCGCGTTACGTGGTGCGATTGGATGTCCCGTCGCGGCGCGTGGTCATCGGCACGCACGACGAATTGGCCTGCCGTGAGCTGACCGCCGCGGAAGTCAATTGGCTGGTCGATCCGCCGGACGTTCCGCTGCGCTGCCAAGTGAAGATTCGCTATCGTAGCCAGCCGGTCAACGCGATCGTCGAACCGCTGGCGGGCAACCGTTTTCGCGCCCGATTCGACGAACCCCGCCACGGCGTCGCCCCGGGCCAGGCTGCCGTCTGTTTTCAGGGCGACCGCGTGCTGGGCGGCGGGTGGATCGAAGATTCCGGTTGAGGAGATATCTTTTGGGGTGA
>CAYUIQ010000046.1:0-42693 GCA_964444795.1 uncultured Planctomycetaceae bacterium | reverse complement strand
AGTATGGAGAAAGGCGATTGATGTTTTGAAGAAATGGCCGACGTGTAGGTGGGACCGTAGATCATCTTTGGCGAGGAACTGGTGAAGAACGGAGTCCAACGCATTGCGAACAAATTCGTGAAACAAAACGGCGCATGACATATTTCACCCAAAACAACCAGAGACTCCTCCGCGAGCTCCGCGCCTCTGCGTGAGGTCCCGACGGTGTCCGTGCGAACATGCCAACGCTCACCCTCCACCACCTGACCAAAACATTCCCCGGCAACATCCGGGCCGTCGACGACCTATGTCTCGACGCGGTCGACGGCGAACTGCTGGTGTTGGTCGGACCCTCGGGCTGCGGCAAATCGACCACGCTGCGGCTGATCGCGGGGCTCGAGCAGCCCGACGGCGGTAGCGTGGCAATCGACGGCCGGGCGATCGATCATCTGCCGCCGAAGGACCGCGACGTGGCCATGGTCTTTGAGAATCTGGCCCTGTATCCACACCTGACCGTCCTGGGCAACATGGCCTTCGGGCTGAAACTTCGCCGCACGCCGGCCGCGGAAATCGAACGTCGCGTCGGCGAAGCGGCCGAGATGTTGGGGATCGGCGACCTGTTGCAGCGCCGCCCACACGAACTCTCCGGTGGTCAGAAGCGCCGGGTGGCGCTAGGTCGGGCGATCGTTCGGCGGCCCAAGGTGTTTCTTTGGGACGAGCCCCTGGCCAATCTCGACGCCCGGCTGCGCGACCGGCTGCGCGGGGAGATCCGCCGTCTGCACACGCGGCTGCAGACCACCACGATCCACGTCACCCACGACCAGACCGAAGCGATGACCCTCGGCGATCGGCTCGCCGTGATGCACGAGGGCCGGATCCAACAAGTTGGAACACCGCAAGACGTTTACGATCGGCCGGCTAACCGGTCGGTGGCTGAGTTGATCGGCGACCCCGGCATGAACTTTCTGGAAGGACACATCCAGCGGACCGCCGGCCGGGCGGTGTTCGCGTCCGGCGACGCACGTTTGCCGCTGCCCGATTTGTTTGCGAGTCGCGCCGCCGAGCCCGCTGGCCAGCGGTTGGTTTTGGGCATTCGGCCGGAGCACTTGCTGCCGGTTACGCACCAGACACCAGCCGCATTCGAGGCCGTCGTCGAATCGGTCGAGACGCGCGGCCCCGAGCGATACACACATCTCCGCCACGGCACGTGCATGCTGATCGCCCGCCTTGCCGCCGGTGTCGACGTACCCGAGAACGGCCGGTCGTTTTGGACCTTTGACGCCGACAGGCTACATCTGTTCGACGGTCGAACCGGAAAGGCGTTGATTTGAGCGACCTCTATTCCTTCATAATCCCGCCGGCTTGCCCGGCGGATCGTTCGGCTTCTCGCTACATAACGCCCCCCTTCATTCCTTCCAAATCCCGCCGGCTTGTCCGGCGGATTGTTCGGCTTCCGACTAACATTGTAGGCTGGCGTGCTGGCAGCCGAGTGCCTATATTGGGGGCGTTGTGGAGTGAAAGTAATCGCGGGAGGCTGAACATTGGGAGAGACCGTGTAGTAAGAAACCGAACGATCCGCCGGGCAAGCCGGCGGGATTCTGCGTTGTGAGGCAAGCCCCGATGTAGCGAGAAACCGAACGATCCGCCGGGCAAGCCGGCGGGAGTTCAAGGGAACGAAACATTCCACTCATTCCCACGGGAGATAGCCATGCGAACGACCAGACGAACGAGAATAGCAGGGGTAACGTGGTTGATTCCGTTGGCAGTCGCCCTGGGGTGCTTTGCCGGGTGCGGCGGAAACGAGTCTTCACGGACATCGGCAAAAGGGCCATCGAAGGAACCGGTGGAGCCGGAAGCCGCGTCGACTTGGGAGAATCCGACCGAAGAAGAATGCCTCCAGCTTGCCCGAACGCTGGAAGAGGCCATCCGGACCGGCGACACGAAGACGTTCGACGACGCGATCGATTGGGATGCCCTCCTGGAAAGTGCCAGCGGCGGCCTTCCCGGAGCCGAACAAGCCAGCCGTATTATCGTCGGCGGGATCAGGCAACCGGAGCGAGGCGGGAGCACCCTGGCCCAGGTGTTGGTGTTGAACACGTTCGGCGGGGGAGGTTATCGGCTGCTTCGGATTCGCCAACAAGACGGCCGACAGCGGGCGATCTTCCGTATCGCAGGGGCGGATTCCGGCTTGAACTACCACGAAATGATTCTGGTCCGCAAACCGGGCGGGCAAATCAACGTCGTCGACCTTTACGACTACGCGTCTGCAGAACTTTTCTCCAAGGAACTCCGCCGTTCGTTTCTGCCCCTGGGGCCGGGGCCGTCGAGAAACCTGGCGACAGGACTCTCCGAAATGGAGCGAGACCGATTGAAGCACTTCTCCCAGTACCTTGAACTGACCGCGGCCGTGAGTGCCGGGCGGGGCGAGCAAGCGCTGGGCATCTACAACGCGCTGCCGGAATCGCTTCAGCGGGACAAGCATGTCCTCATGCTCCGGTTGCAGGCGTCGCAGACAGTCGACGAGCCCACGTTTGCGGCGGCAATCGAAGCGTTCCACCGCTGCCACCCGAACGCCCTCAGCCCCGACTTGGTCCTGATCGACGGCCATATAACGTACGGGCAGTACGACGAAGCGCTCGCGTGCATCGACCGGCTCGATGAAGCCGTCGGCGGCGATCCGTACTTGAACGTGATGCGGGCCGGTATCCATGTTGAAATGCAGGACTACGCCAAGGCGAAGCAACTCGTCCGGCAAGCCCTCGATACAGACGGCACTTTGGTCGACGCCTATTGGACACTGGCGAGCATCTCGATGCTGGAGAAGGACTTCGCCGAAACAACGCGATTGCTGAAGACCCTGGCCGATCGATTCGAGATCGAAATGGCCGACCTGACGACCCTGCCCGACTACGCCGAGTACGTCAAATCGCCCCACTATCAGCAGTGGTTGGATTGGCAGCGGCGATGAGTCCATGGCCTTGACCCCAACGGGGTCCAACAACAAAGCCTAGGGTCGCGAAGCGCACCCTGGGTCGGGGGGCCATAACGACGACACGAAGGCCGAAGGCGTTCCACTTCTTTGACAGCCCCGCCGGTCAGTCGTTACAGTAGGGGTAGGAAACGGGCCCCAACCCGATATCGGCAACGGAGCGAGAACGTGTCGTCGGAGTCGGTCAAAGAACCGGTGCAACCGAAGGAAAGCCCGCCGACGCTGCCCGGGCCGCGGCCGCCGGTGCGCTTTCGGATGGGCGCCCACGTGAAGATGACCGTCGCCTGCGCGCTGTTCTTCGCGCTGACCGTCTGGCAGGGGTTCGACGGGGCGCCGCTTTATCTGTATGCCATCGTGTTCGTGCTGCTGGTGGCGGGAATCTATCTGCGCCGCATTCTACTGCTGGCCGGTGCGGCGGTGGCCGTGTTGGTGGGCAGTGTGATGAAGCCGGTGCTAACGCCGACGGAAGAAAAGACGTCCAATTGGGCCGCGGCGGTGATCCCGTTTACCGTGGTCGACGCCGAGAGCAAGGAGCCGATCTTTCTGGCCACGGTTCGCGTGCTCTCGGGGTATCGCGAGGCGCCGGCACCCCAAGGCGTGTTGACCGGCCCCAAGGGTGAGGCCGACGTGCCCGGCATGTTTCGGCACGAGATGACGACAACCACCACCGGCTGGAATCGCGAGACGGAGATCCGCCGCACGTTCCGCTTCTCCGGGTGTACGATCGAGGTGGAGGCCGAAGGGTACGAGCCGCTACACCGGGATCTGGCCGACTACGTGCCCGAGACCTGGGACCCCGACGGCGAGCCGCTGCAAGGGGCCGTGGTGGAGTTGCGGCGAAAGGCGGACTCTTGATATGATCCTCGTTCCCACGCTTCTGCGTGGGAACGCACGCTTGGACGCTTCGCGTCCCTTTTGCTCGCAAGACGCCGGGTACTTGTCGCGCCAAGCGTTGTCGGACAGGGACGCGAAGCGTCCAGACTCCCGTTCCCACGCGGAAGCGTGGGAACGAGATGAACACCGGGCTAACGGGGAATCACCAACAGTATTACGCTTAACCCTTGTACTTCTCCCAGTACTTGGGCATCAGTTCCTTGACCTGGGTTTCGAGTTCCGAGTTGCTGATCGACGTGATGCGACCAACTTCCTCGTACTGGTCGCGGACCCAGCGGGCCACCTTGTGGCACTTGATCACGCTGATCCGGTCGTCGCCTTTGAGGCCAAAGAACTCGTTAACCCAAAGGGCCACGCCGTCTGAACCCGTCTTGTCCGTGATGGCGACCGACGGCGGGCGGTTCAACAGCTTCGTCGTGTCGAAGATATTGTAGATCCGCTCGTCCTGGCGCAAACCGCCCGCGTGGATACCCGCCGACGTGGCGTTGAAGCCCTTGCCGACGAACGGGTAGTTGTGGGGAATCGGGAACCCGATCGACTGCATGTACTCGGCCAGCTCGGTGATCGCCTCGGTTTGGATACCGCACAAATCGCCACGCAGGGCGATGTACTCCATGATCGCGCTTTCCAGCGGCGGATTGCCGGTCCGTTCGCCGTAGCCAAACAACGTCGCGTTGGCGGCGTCGCAACCGTAGAGCCACGCGGTCGAGGCGTTGATATGCACCTTGTGGAAGTCGTTGTGCCCGTGCCATTCGAGCCGATCAGTGGGTACGCCCACTTCCTGGTTCAGTCTGTAAATCAGCTTGGGGATACTTCGCGGCAGCTCGACGCCCGGGTAGCTGATGCCGAAGCCCATGGTATCGCAGAGGCGGATTTTGGCCGTCTTGTCCTCGGGCACCTGCTCGCTCATCCGCATCAGTCGTTCGGCGAAGGGGAGCACGAAGCCTTCGACGTCGGCCCGGGTGATGTCCTCGAAGTGGCACCGGGGCCGTACGCCCGCCTCAAACGCCGCGTCGACCACTTCGCAGTAGCTGTCCATGCAGGCCTGGCGGCTCTTGAACTTGAGCTTCTGGAAGATGTGGTAGTCGGAGGAACTGGTAAGCATGCCCGACTCGGCCAGACCGGCTTCCTTGACTAGGCGGAAATCGGCCTTCACGGCACGGATCCAGCCGGTGCATTCGGGATACTTGTGTCCCAATTCGCGGCAGCGATCGAGTGTTTCGCGGTCGTTCTTCGTGTAGAGAAAAAACTCCGTCTGGCGGATCACGCCCTTGGGACCGCCCAACTTGGCGAGCAGGTCGTAGATATGCACCATCTGCTCGATGGTATAAGGCGGCCGCGCTTGCTGACCGTCACGGAAGGTCGTGTCGGTGATGTGGAAGTCGCGATTCAGCAGCGCCTTGGGGTCGAACTCGACCGGCTTGCCGTCGATATACTCGACGATCGGGCCGTCGAAGAGAATCTTTGGCGGCAGATCGTAGTCGAAGGTATTCTCGATCAGGTTCGGTTCGGTCGCATTGACCAACGGGAAAGATTTCTTGGTATCCGACATGTCGGCTCCTTTCGTGAAACGTCCAGCATGGTTCAGCGTGGCGATCAGGCGTCGACGCCCTGCTCCTTGCACACCTTGGTAATGAACTCGACCGCGTCGCCGACATTTTCGACCGACAGCGCGGCGTCCTCGTCCATTTCGATGTCAAACTCTTCCTCGAACATCGCCACAAGTTCGACCGACTGGACACTCTCCGCTCCCAGGTCGGTTGAAAACACGCTCTGGCTCTTGATTTCGCTCGCATCGATTCTCAGCACGTCGGCGGTGACGGCAATAACGCGTTCTTCCACGGTAGCCATGAAGTGAATCTCCCTCGAAATGGTTGTTTTACGTGTTATCCGTTGTGTTGACTTAGTGCTTTCGCGCCGCGGCCATCGCGCGGCGGCCTTTCTTGACGGCGTCCTTGCGCGGTCCGGCCGTGATGGCGAAGATCTCGTCCCACATTGTCTCTTGCGCCGGTGTCCACTGGCGCCCGCGGCGGCTCATGGCCGTGACGGCCGTTTCGTAGAGCTTCCGCTTTCCGAATCCCTTGGTCACCACGCCCTCAAGGAACCAGGCAAATGAGGGAATGAACTTGGGCAACGGCTTGCCGGTGGCCGCAATCAGGGCCATGGCTCCGACGTACGCGCCCGTGTTGAACAGCGTGCCGATCGACGTCTTCGTGTGATCGCCGATCAGGGCACCGACCTTGGTCGAGCCGGTGTCGATGGGCCGCCGGCCATCGAGCGTTACGGAAACGCTCGAGTAGTCGTTCTTCAGGTCGCTGTTGGTGGTCAGCGCGCCGAGGTTGACCCACTCGCCGACGTAAGCGTGACCGAGGAATCCGTCGTGGTACTTGTTGGAGTAGCCGTGGATGATCGATTCCTCGACCTCACCGCCCACGCGACACATGGGCCCGATGGAATTACCCTCGCGGCATTTGGCTCCCAGCAGGATCGACTTCTTGCCGACGTAGCAGGGGCCTTCGATGCGCGTGAAGGGGTGAATCTCGGCGTCGGCGTCGATGTAGACGGGCCCTTCGGCCGCGTCGATCACGACCATCGGGTGGATCAGCGCGCCGGGGGCGACGTAGACGTCGCTCTTGCTGCCGCGCATGCCGGCCGGCTCTTCGATCGTGCCTTCGATCCCGCACTGCCCGGCCGTGGCAAAGTCCTTGGTCAGTTGCTCGGGATTGGCCAGCACCAGGTCCCAGGTGTAGTTCCAGGTCGCCGGCGCGGCGCCGGCTTTGGGCAACGTGGCAACGGCCGACTCGACCAGGGCCTCGATCGATTCGGTCTTCAGCTTGGCCAGATCGGCTTGGGCGATCCGGGCAAACAGCAGCCGGCCCTCTTCATCGCAAGCCACCTGACTGGGACCGTCGGTCGGTGTGTCGAAACTCTCGGCAATCACCCGGCCGTCGACCAGCATTAAGTCGTCGCCGGTCAGCTTCGCCGGATCGTTGACCGGCATACCGGACGTCTCGCGGAAAACTTCGGCCAGGTAAGGCGGTATGAAGCCGGCGAGGTCGGTGGCGGCCAACTTGGCGGCCATCTTCTCGGCCAGCGAACTCATGCCGCAACGCAACTCGAAGATCGGCCGGCTCAAAGACAGCGGGTAGAAGTTCTGGCGCCCCGGGCCGGGTAGATCCAACAGGATTAGTCGCATGGTGTTCTCGCTCCTATCAAGTACGGCACGCCGGGTACTCGATCACGGCTGGCCGAATGTCTGGTTGCGTCGCGCCGACCGCTCGTTCACGGCGCGTCGGGCATCTTCGACTGAATCCACTCGTAGTAGTCGAGCATCGACAGCCCGCTCGCGGCCGCCCGGTCGAGGATGAACATCGTGTCCGCGTGCAGTTGCAGGGCGCTGGCCGTACAGAGGCTCGTCACGGGACCTTCGATCGCCGCGGCGATCGCCGGCGCCTTGCTCTCCTTGTTGGCCAGAAGGAGGATCTTTCGAGCTTCGAGAATTGTGCCCACGCCCATCGTGATGGCGTAGATCGGCACTTCCTCGGCACTGTCGAAAAATCGGGCGTTGTCTTCGATCGTCGGCTTGGCCAGGGTCTTGATGCGCGTCCGCGACCCGAGCGAACTGGACGGCTCGTTGAACGCGATGTGACCGTCGGAACCGATCCCCAGGACTTGCAGGTCGATGCCGCCGCACTCGACGATCCGTCGTTCGTACCAATTGCAGAACGCTTCGTAGTTGTCGGTCGTGCCCGAGGGGATGTGAATGTTGGCTGCCGGCACGTTGATGTGCTGAAACAGATTCTCATTCATGAAATAGTGGTAGCTCTGCGGATGATCGATCTTGAGCCCCACGTACTCGTCGAGATTGAAGGTCGTGACCTGAGAGAAATCGAGGCCCTCGTCCTTGTGCATTCGCACGAGTTCCTGGTAAAGGCTCAGCGGCGTCGATCCGGTGGCCAGCCCCAAGACGGCGTTCGGCTTCGCGTTGAGTGTCTTGGCCACGACCCGGGCGGCCGTCTTGCCCATCTCTTCGTAGGTTTCGTTGACGATAACTTCCACTTGCAAACCCTCGCTTTCCACTCGGAGTAAATCCACACTACCGACGTATGGCGATCTTTCGCGAACCCGTTAGTGTCTCATTGGCCGGGGCGAGTGTCAACCCTGCCGACACCACGGAGTGGGCACTTCCACCCCGTCAGGGCGGCATGTCATCGAATGCCCGCGGCCGGGTGTTTCTGCCGCAAGTGCCACGAGCCGCGAAGTTTAGAGGCCTTTGCACGTCGTTATGGCGGATTCGTTCGGCGCCCGGCCGAAGACGCCGGCTGTTGGGCGCACTGGAACACCGGGAGAATCCCGGATATCGTGAATAGGCTTCCTCGTCAGGCCCAGGCACCCATCAATCGGCTTGTTACTGCGTACTAGCGACCAACGGCACCTTGACTCCATCGCCCCTGATGCCCGCACTCCGGAATAGGAATTCAAGATGAAACGGCGCGATCTTCTCAAGGCGGCTTCGATCACGGCGGGCGCGATGGCGTTTCGGCCCTTGGTAACTCGAGCCGATACCGTGCCGAGCGATGCGTCGCGGGCGACCGACGTGGTCGTAGTTGGCGGGGGGACGGCCGGGACGATTGCGGCGATCCAGGCGGCTCGGGCCGGGGCGAAGACGGTTCTGATCGAGCATGGGAGCCAACTCGGCGGCACGACAACCGTCGGCGGCGTCTGCTTTCCCGGGCTGTTCCACGTCGGCGGGAAGCAGATTATCTCGGGCATCGGTTGGGAACTGGTTGAGAAGGCCGTTGCGATCGACGGCGGCAAGCTGCCCGATTTCTCGAAGCCGCCCCAGGCGCATTGGCATCATCAGGTGCTCGTCAACCCGTTCCTGTATTCGGTCCTCGCGGAGGAGGCGTGCCTCGAGGCGGGCGTCTCCATTTGCTATTACGAGTTTCCGTTCTCCGTCGAGAAGTCGGCGGACGGATGGTTGCTCGAAAGCGTCGGGCCCGGGACGCGGCGCCGGATCGCCTGCAAGCAACTGATCGACTGCACCGGCGGGGCCGACGTCGCGGGAATGCTCGGTCTGGAGCGACTTCGTGAGGAAGAAACGCAGCCCGGTTCGATGCTCTTCAAAGTGGGCGACGCGTTCCACCCGGGCCGGGAGCGACTTCAGCAGGTCTACGTCCACGGTGCCGACTCCTCGAACTCCGCCACGCGCACTCAAGCGACGATTGCCGGCCGACAAACGATGCTCAAGCATATCCGCAAGGGATTGGCGCGAAAGCGTCTGGTGCAAATGCAGCCGGAAGCCGCGTTCCGCGAAAGCTACCGCATCCGCGGCGAGACAATCGTCACCCACGACGACTACGTCTCCGGCCGCCTGTTCGACGACGCGGTCTGCTGGGCGTTCTATCCGGTCGATCTACACACCCGTAGCGGCGTCCGGCCGAAGCCGCTGGCCGAGGGCGTCCTCCCCTGCGTGCCGTTGCGAGCGCTCGTGCCCAAGGGCAGCCGCGACCTTCTCGTCGCCGGCCGAAGTGTCAGCAGCGATCGGCTTGCCAACTCGGGCCTTCGCGTGCAGGCCACTTGCATGGCCATGGGGCAAGCCGCCGCCGCAACCGCCGCCCTGGCAGCGAAACAAGGAACTACCCCGCTCGACGTGCCTTTCGACGACGTTGCACGCGTGCTCCGCGAACACGGCGCGATTGTGCCCGATCAAAAACCCCACAGCAGCGTTACCGAGTAGTCGAAGTCGTTGGGCTGGTTGTTGGCCGGCGTGCTGCTGTCGTAGCGATCGATCGCGCCGATTTTCATGCTCAAGTTCATCGATTCGTCGAGGACGATCTCCCAACTGATCTTGCTCTTGACCCGAAAGTTGGTGAAGTCCGTGGCGTCGGGGTAACAGTCGAACGAGCCGACGATTTTCTGACGCTCGTTGAGTTTATGCTCCAGATCGAGGCCGTAGGCCAACTCCGGAATCCACTGGTCGTCGACGCTGCCGAACTCGTGTGACACGCCGCCGCCCAGGCGGCCGGTCAACGACGTCCGTTCGGCCTGGATGAGCCGATACCCCAGACCGCTGGACATCGCCAGCCGCAAATCGAAATCGCGGAATTCGTTGTACTCCAGCGTGGAATCGAAGAACCATCTCCAGGGCGTGCCGGCGAACAATCGTTCGTAGCGTGTCAGCAGAAGCCCCTTGTGGGCGGTCATGACCGAGTTGCTGTTGCCGCGGCGATAGTCCAGGTCGACCGAGAGGACGTTCCGCTTCGTCTTCCGCTTGGCGTCGAAACCGAAGATGATATCGAAGGTCTGGCTGTTGCCTTCGCTACCGTTGGCGCCCAGCGAGCAACGGCCCGACCAGAGGTCGATGAGCGAGGGCGGTTCCTTCGGCAATAGAGTGCCGAAGTCCATGGGAGCGGCTGGCGTATCGGACTCGTCCGTCAACACCCCGTCCGCGAGCGCGTCCGTCAACGATTTGTCCGGCTTTGCCGTGACATCGACGTCGGGCGAGAGATCCTCGGCCCGCGCTTGCCCCACCGTGCCCCCCCCCATAATCAGGGAAAGGGACCATGCGGACAAAACGCATTGGACCAGGACGTACTTCTGTCGCATTGAGCCGAGAAGATTTGCCGGACGGGAAGACGTGAGATGGAAAAAGGGGCGGCTATCTTAACGGCAAGTCGGGGCCCAACAAAAGGCCGGTTTTTCACGATTTCGGGGATCGCGTGTGCCGATCGAGAGAAGCGGTCATGCGACGCGGTCAGAACCCCCATAGGAGGGTCACCGCGTAGTCCAGATCGTTCGGCTTGATGCCAACCGGCGCGTGATTGTCGTAGCGGTCCAGCAGGCTGACTTTCATGCTCAGGTTCATCGCCTCGTCCAGCAGCACCTCCCAACCGAGTTCCGTATTGAGCCGGAAGGCGGCGAAGTCGGTGATCTCGGGGTAGTAGTCGACCGAGGCGATGATCTTCTGCCGCTCGGTGAGCTGATGCTCCAGATCGGCTGCAAAAACCATCTCCGGCACCCAACGACCGTCCGGGCCGCCGATTTCATGCGACGCACCGCCACCGAATCGGCCGATCAGCGACGTCTGTTCAGTCTTGATGAACCGGTATCCCAAACCAGTCGAGAACGCGATTCGCAGATCGAACGCGCGAAACTCGTCGTACTCCAGCGTGGTATCGAAGAACCATGTCCAGGGAGAGTCCTTAAACGGGTGCTCGTATCGCCCCAGAAGCAGCCCCTTGTGGGCCGTTTCAATCGAGTTGGCGGAGTTCTTACGATAGTCCAGATCCGCAGAGATGATGTTCCGCTCGGTTTCCCGTTTGACGTCGAAACCGAAGACGATGTCGAACGTCTGGCTGTTGCCTTCGGTCCCGTTGGCGCCCAACTCGCAGCTTCCCTCCCAAAGATCGATCCACGGGGCCGATTTGGAGGGACCGGCCGAAAGAAAGGAGATCGGGCTTACCGACCGCTCTTTGGCGGCGGCTACACCGGCGACCAAGAGCGTTCCCAGAGATACGAGAAGAATACTGCGGACCATGGCGCACTTCCGGAGCGATGAGATGAGGGATAAACCTATGCGGCCGGAACGGCCGACGCGAAAGCGTGGTCTTCTTATCGGCAGCACTTGTTGCCTTCAACGGCCTTTTTTGACGAGCGAACCTGGCAAAAATTGGCGGGATGTAGCCATTCCAGGAGTCTGTGCGCGGCGAGGCGAAATAGGAAGACTGGCCCTGGTTCGCCCTCAGCCTCACTCACGCTGGCCCATTCAGTCGAACAGGCCCCTCTGCCGGCGCGGCACCTCCGGCTCGATGCACCGCGGATCGTCGTGCGCAGGATTATTTACCCAGGCGCCGACCGGATGGGCGACCATCCCACGGCTGTCACAAGGTACGAGCAGCTTGTCCAACGCCGGGCCCCCCTCTGTCGCCGGGTCCAACCAGACATCGTACTCTCTCTCCGCCAAAATGACCGGCATACGGTCATGGATCGGACGCATCAATTCGTTCGCCTCGGTGGTGAGAATCGTACAGCTTTCCACAGTCTGATGGTCGGGGCCTTCCCAGGTTTCCCAAAGCCCCGCAATGCCGAACGGCCGGTCGTCGCGGAGGCGGATGAAGTACGGCTGCTTCGGCGGTCTGGTGCCCTGCCACTCGTAGAAGCCGTCGGCCGGGATCAGGCACCGCCGGCGACGAAAAGCAGCCCTGTAGGCCGGCTTCCGGCTTGCCGTTTCCGCCCGAGCGTTGATCATCCGATGACCGATGGCCGGGTCCTTGGCCCAACTGGGGATCAGGCCCCAACGCATCGGAACCCATTGGCGCCGGACGCCGGCCGAGGTGGCAACCTGTCGTACGACGGCCACCGGCTGCGTGGGGGCAATGTTGAATCGGGGCATGAAGGAGGGAATTTCCAACAGGGCGAAATATTGGGCAATCGCGCTGGCCGGGGCTCGAAGAGTAAACCGTCCACACATTGGCCACCCACCCGTCTAGCCGTGCCCAGCCGGAAAACTTTGCCTAACCGGGACAATACTCATGTTCCCCGTGGCCGATCGCCGATAAAAGCGATGACTGGCCACAGATTTGTATTGTAGCGTCGCCGGTTGAGGTGGCTACCGGTCGGCCTAGTCGCCAGAGGGGCATGGATTCTCCTCTCCCAGGGGTGCATAAACTCGGCATCGACGTCAGGACTGCCTGCCATGCTTGTGATTGTTAGCGATTTGCATCTTACCGATGGTTCCATCAGCGAGACCGTTTCGCCGGGCGTTTTCTCCTTGTTCGCTCGCCGGCTTCGTGAGATGGCAATGGCCGCCTCGTGGCGAACCGATGGAAGTTATCAGCCGATCGACCGGCTGGACATCGTGTTTCTGGGCGACGTTCTGGACGTGATCCGCTCGGCCCGATGGGCGGCGCGTCCGAGTGTGCGACCTTGGGGAAATCCGCACACCGTTGAATTCGTCGACCAGATCTCCCGAATCACCGGCGACATCCTCCGGCACAATCAGGAAGGGCTTTCGGTGCTGCGGGCGTTGTCGGCGGAAGGGGGGCTAACGATTCCGCTGGTCGCGCGCCGCGGGAGCAAGAGCAACTCGGCCACGCAACGGCAACCGGTCGATGTCCGCATCCACTACATGGTCGGCAACGCCGACTGGTTCTACCACCTGCCGGGAGCTCAATTCACGGCGATCCGGCAAATGGTGGTTCGGCAGATGGGGCTGTCCAATCCGGCCGACAAGCCGCTGCCGCACGACATCAACGAAGACGACCCGTTGCTCCAGGCCATGCGGCGGCACAAGGTGTTGGCCCGGCACGGCGACCTCTACGACCCGTTGAGCTTCGAGGGAGATCGAGATGCCAGCAGTCTCAGCGACGCGGTGGTCATTGATCTGGTCAACCGGTTCTCCGGCGAGGTCGAGTCGGAGTTGATCAACGAGTTGCCCGCATCGACGGTTCTGGGGCTTCGGGAAATCGACGACGTGCGCCCCTTGATGATGATTCCCGTGTGGATCGACGGATTGCTGGAGCGGACCTGCGAATCTCCGGCGGTGCGCAAACGGGTGAAGACCGTTTGGGATCGACTTGCCGACGAATTCCTCGCCAGCGAGTTTGTTCGCCAGCGAGACACGTGGAGTCCGCTGGATCTGATCGACGGGTTGGAGCGGGCCTTGAAGTTCAGCAAGCGGCCTTCCATCGGATGGGCCGACTCGATCCACCGTTGGCTTCGTCAGGTGCATGGGGCGGCCGACGGGTCGTTTCACGATCGGGCCATGTTGGAGCAGGATTTCCGTAATCGCCGCGCCAAGCACATCGTTTACGGCCACACCCATCAGGCGGCCAACGTTCCGCTCGACGCCAGCTACGCGGAAGGGTTCGTGCTGAATCAGGTCCACTTCAATTCGGGAACGTGGCGTCGCGTGCATCGCCCCACCAGGCTCGGCCCCACCGAACACGAGTTCATCCCGGCGGACGAAATGACTTTCCTGGCGTTTTACTCCGGCGACGAGCGTAAGGGCCGGCCTTATGAAATGTGGTCCGGCGTACTCGGCTGCAGCCCCCTGGAAAACTCCGTCCACCGCATCGATCCGGCCATCCTGAGCCGCGCTGGCGAATCGATCTCGGCATCCGGCCAGCAGGGCCACGCCCCCCACTTCGTCGCATCGCCCGCCCATCCCCGGAGCGCGACTGCCCGACGGAAGTAGCGGGCCCTCCCCGGTACGCAACCCTCTTCGAACGAGTCTCTTTGGAACGAGATCCGGAAGTGGCTGCGGGGACAGGACTTAGCGATTCCCATCCCTTTCGGTCCGGCCAAAACCGAAAGGAACCGGTCGCGGAAAATTGTCGGGAGATCGACGGGCTGGCGCTCTCAAACTGTTAACCCAGAGAGCGATTTTCGGGGGGTATCGAACTAAATGCAATTGGGTTAACGGCCAAAGAGAGCGCGAGTTGAGGATTGCCGGACCAGAGCGACTATCCTCGGGGCGGGCGGCGCGGTACAAAAAGGTTGCCACCTTCGCGCTTTCAGCCCTGAATTCCCGGTATTCGATCACCATGAGCCGCATCTTCCAGCCCCTGCTGTTTCTGCTTGCCCGCTGCACTCGAAACGAACTGATCCGTCAGATCGAATTCCTCAAAGCCGAGAACCGAATACTCCGCCAGCGGGTGCCGAAGAAGCGGATATTCCTGTCCGACGACGAGAAGAAACGGCTGATCGACCTGGGGCCGGCCAAGAACCCAGGAAGAAATCGGTGAGTTGATCTTGAAATTGGCCCGCGAGACCGGCTGGGGCTACACTCGGATCATGGGCGAACTGAAAAAACTGGGGATCAAGCCGCCGTCACGCACTACGGTCAAGAACATCCTGAAGGAAAACGGCTTCGATCCGGGCCCCAAGCGCGGCAAGAGTTCGTGGAGCAAGTTTCTCGAAATGCCCGCCGATTTGCTGTCCGCACCACCGCATCAGCATCGTGGGAACTGTAGGACCTTGATTCAGGCCCGGGCGAAACTAACAACATCGCGAGACAGCACCCGGATATTGTATCCCAACTGGAAAAGATCGCAAAGGCATCGCACACCGAGATGCCCCAGATCGAACCTTCCATGCCCGTCAGCCGCCTGGGCAGCAACAAGCAACACCAACTTGTGCCGCTGTTGCGTCAGTCCATAACGCCGAATCGTATTTCCCGATCGGCGATGGGATGGGCAAGGCGATGAAACAGATGTTGAGCGGGGACGAAAAGTGACGTAGCTCCTTGACAGCGGCGTCGGTCGAGATTGTCAACGCGGATAAGAAAGAAACCCATGAACGCTAAACGTGATGAACCTACCGGAGAATCTGCAGACCCGGAATCCCGCCGCGATTTTATCAAACTTGGCTCGGCGACTACGCTTGGTGTCCTGACAGGCGGATTGTCGACGACGCTGGCCGACGAAGTCGCGAACCCGGCACCTGTGAAACGAACCTACGATTGCATTGTGTTGGGTCTGGGAGCCATGGGCTCGGCCTGCGTCTATCAACTGGCAAAACGTGGAGCGAGCGTTCTCGGGCTGGAACAGTTCGACATCGCTCACGTGCTGGGCAGCAGCGGCGGCGTTTCGCGGCAAACGAAAGTAGCACCTTACCTGGGCGGACCGCATGGCCCCCTGATCCAACGGGCGAACGAAAACTGGCGGTCGCTGGAGAAGGACAGCGGACAGCAGGTCTTCCATCAGTGCGGCTGGTTGGATCTCGGAGTAAATAAGCGGCTGTCGCGGGTCCAAGCCAACAGCGCCGGCACGAAGATTGAGTTGTTGGACGAATCCTCTTTCGCGGCCCGTTTTCCGCAGTTTCAGAACCTGCCCAAAGGCACCAGTGCATTGCTTGATCACCAGGGTGGACTGCTGCGGAGTGAACTTGCCATCGCCAGCCATTGCCATGTCGCGCTGCGACACGGAGCCCACATTCATGCGCAGGAGCCCGTCACGGATTGGTCCACCGATGGCGATGGTGTCACCGTGACGACAAAGCGTGACAAGTATCGAGCCAAACATCTGGTCATCGCCGCCGGCGCATGGAATTCAAGAATTGTTCCCCAGCTTGAAGGCAAGCTGGTGGTGACCCGGTTGGCACTCGGCTGGTTTGCGCCTCGGGACCCCGGTGCATTCTCTTTGGGGAACTTTCCGTGCTGGGGGAGCGGAGCGTATTACGGGTTCCCCGTACTGCCGGACTTCCCGGGTTTCAAAGTGGCCATGCATTGGGGAGGAAAGCCAACCGACCCCGACAAAATCGACCGCACACCAAATGCCGCCGATGAAAAACTCATACGCGACTACCTCAGCGACCAGATTCCCTCGGCGAACGGATCGGTTCTCGCCTTGAAAGTTTGTATGTATACGTTCGGCGGCCCTTGGCTCGGCTCGCTTCCCGGCAAGAAACATGTGACGTTCATCGCCGCCTGCAATGGTGGTGGCTTCAAGTTCTCCAGCGCCTACGGCGAGGCGCTGGCTGACTTGGCAACCACCGGGAAAACCGACTTGCCGATCGGCTTCATGAAGCCTCCAAGTTGAAGCAAATGACACGCATCCATTCGCACTCAAATAGAGGCTCGTAAATGAACAGGTTGACCAGTCCGATTCTAATCTCCAACTGGGGGCGTGTCACCCAGATCACTTGCGCGACGCTTGTTCTTTCCGCCCTTGCAGCCCAAAACATGCCAGCCGTTCGGGGCCAGGAGACCGCCCCGGCGATTCCCACGTTGGAGGAAGAGTTGAAGGAGGAGGACCCCGCGGTGCTGGCCAAGGCCGCCCGAGAGAAGGGCGAGCCCGTTCGCGGCGCGATCATCTTCCATCAACAGCACCTTACTTGCACGAAGTGTCACAGTCTGGATGAAGAAACCTTGCCCCTGGGGCCCAATCTGACCAAGCCCGAGAAGAAGCCCACGGATGTCTTTCTGATTGATTCCATCCTCCATCCGTCAAAGGAGATCCGCGAAGGCTACGATCTGATCGTCGTGAACACCGACGCCGGTAAGACGGTCACGGGACTGTTGGCCGAAGACCGTCCGGACAAGCTCATCCTCCGCGACCCGGCCAAGGACGCCGAGTTGATCACCATCCCCAAGGACGAAATCGACGATCGGGCCGAGAGCACGCAGTCGACGATGCCGGAGTTGCTGAACCGGTTGGCAAACCGGCGGCAGTTTCTCGACCTGGCGCGATACGTGATGGAGATCAACGAGGGGGGACCGCAGCGGGCTCGAGAACTGGAGCCCGATCCCTCGCTGTACGCCCCCCCGCCGCTGCCGGAATATGAAAAGCACATCGACCACGCGGAGATGATCAAGGGTCTCAACCAGGAGAGCTTCAATCGGGGCAAAGAGATCTACAGCCGGCTGTGCGTCAACTGTCACGGCACGAAGGACGAGCCGGGTTCGCTGCCCACGGCGGTCCGCTTCGCCTCCGACGCATTGCGCAACGGCAACGATCCGCACAGCATGTACAAGACGCTCACCCACGGCTTCGGTCTGATGGTCCCCCAGACCTGGATGGTCCCACAGCAGAAGTACGACGCCGTGCATTACATCCGTAGGGAGTATCTGAAGAAGCACAACTCAAAACAATACTTCAAGCCCGATGGGGAATATCTGGCCGGGTTGCCCAAAGGGGACTCGCGCGGACCGGCGCCGTCCAAGCTCGATCCCTGGGTGGCGACGGACTACGGCCCCAACCTCGCCGCCTTGCATGACAAAGGCAAGGCACTCTACGCCGCTTGCATAAGCTGCCACCAGGCAGACGGGCGTGGACACATGGCTTTGAAAGCACCAAGCATCGGAGAACTGCAAAGCGGGTATATAAACACTCAGCTAAGACATTTTAGAACAGGTATCCGTGGAGCAGACCCGAAAGACATCGAGGGCATGATCATGGCTCCCATGAGCAAAATGCTGGTGACTGATGAAGATGTCGCTGCTGTCGCTGTCTACGTTTCAAGCCTGAAGCCCAAAACTATCGAACACAGTATCACCGAAGGCGATCGCCAAAAGGGACAACAACTCTACAAGGCCTGCTGCATAGCCTGCCACGGGGATAAGGCTCAGGGCAAGAAGGATGTCAAGGCTCCAAGACTAACGGGCCGGAACGACTGGTACATGCGAACTCAGATTAGAAAGTTCAAAACAAATATCCGCGGTTCGCATCCAGAGGATTTTTCCGGAGTTACCATGCGCCCAATGGCAAGGACTTTGAAAACCGACGGGGCGATACACGATGTAATCGCCTACATTAAAACACTAGCCGAATAGAATGCGAAGGTGTTCGTGCCTCGCTTCGACGTTAGCACGTTAGCAAAAGGTGACCAACTCATGGACAAACTAAACAAACGCGAATTCCTGAAGATGACTTCCTTGCTCGGGGCGGGGGCGGCTGTCCCAGCAGTTGCGGCTGTCCCAGCGCTTGCGGCCGAGGATGCGGCCGGCCCGGCGACAACCCCGCCCGTGGCCGACCTGGTCGACGAGCATTTCGTCTCCGCCTCGGGCCGGCATTTCGGATCCCAGGCCATCCATCACGGCGAGCAGAGCGGCTACCAAGTCACTCCGATCAGCCAGGATAAGGCCGCCCCGGGCTACCAGCGGCCGGGCAACCTCCGCAATCCGACGGTTGCGGCGCTGCTGCGAAAAGTGATGGAAATGGAAGGCGCCGAGACGGCCGTCGGGGGACCGTGTGGCATGGGCATCATCTCGCAGACCTACCTGGCGTTGCTCAAACCGGGCGACCGCCTGGTGGCCCACCGCTGCAACTACGACTGGGTGATGACCTTGTTTCGCGACTACCTGCCGTCTTGGGGCGTCGAGGTCGAGTTCGTGGATCTGACCGACCCCAACAACCTGGCGAAATCGCTTCGGGCCAAGCCGGCAAAGATCGTCCATTGGGAACCGTACGTGAACCCCACGATGGAAGTGCTGGACACGCCTGCCCTGATCCAGATTGCCAAGCAGGCAGACGCCGCGGTGATCTTGGACAACACCTGGCTGACGCCCTACCTGCTGCAACCGTTCCGTCTTGGCGCCGACCTGGTGATTCACAGCGTCACGAAGTACATGGGCGGCCACGGCAACGCCATGGGCGGAGTGGTCTCGGGCAGGAAGGAACTCATGGCGAAGATCGAAAAGGCACAATACTGGCTCGGCGGCTTACTCAGACCCATGGACGCATTCCTCGTGACACAGGGCGTGAAGACACTCCCCTTGCGCATGCGGCAGCACTGCCGTTCGGCCCAGCTAGTTGCCGAGTTTCTCCAATCGCATCCTGCCGTCGCCCGCGTGCGCTATGGCGGCCTGCCCGCGTGGAACCGGAACGCGGGCTCGGGCTCTCCAAAGGGGTTTGGCGGCATGCTGGGCGTCGAGTGGAAGGAGGATTCCGTCCATCGGCACCTGGGCCGGCACGTCAAGTTGATCCTCAATGCCACCAGCCTGGGCGACCCCGTCACGCGGGTCACGGCCCGCGGCGAAGAGAAGGACCGTGGCATTCCAGCACGCTACACACGGGTATCGATCGGTCTGGAAGAGCCGGAGGATCTGATTGCCGATTTCAAGCAAGCGATCGAGCGATGTGGTTAGAACCTAATAAGTGACTGATGAGAGAGATTGCGAAATGAAGCGACGCACGTTTGTCACCATAACCGTCCTGTCCGTAGCGCGGCTTCCACTACGGTTGCCGTGGGAAACGAAACATCTCGACGGCCGAACCTCGTTTTCGTGTTCAGCGATCAGCAATCCTCGGACATGCTAGGCTGCTACGGCAACGATCAGATCATCACGCCGAACATCGACAAGATGGCGGCCGAGGGTGTCCGGTTCAACCACTGTATCTCCTCCCGCCCGGTCTGCACGCCCTACCGGGGCATTTTGATGAGCGGGCAACACCCTCTCTACAACGGATGCATGGTCAACGACATCCAGATGCTTCCGGGGGGCGGCAACCATTTCGGGGAAGTGCTGCGGGATGGTTGCCGCCCCCCGGAAGCATCTGGATGTCGGCAACCATTTCGGGGAAGTGCTGCGGGATGCCGGCTACCATACGGGATACATCGGCAAATGGCACCTGCACGGCGGGCTGCGCGGGCGTCCCATTCCCGCGGGCTCGCTACGCTATGGCTTCGACCACGAGTTCTTCTCGAACAACGGCACGCTGCAGTTCGGCGCCGGGGACGCCTTCTTCTGGGATGAGAAGGGTGAACGCGTCAAGCTGGGCAAGTGGCAGCCCGATGGGCGGGCCGATCAGGCGCTCGCCTTCATCGACCGTCATGCCGGCAACGAGCAGCCTTTTGCGCTCTTTGTCTCCTGGCATCCACCGCACAACTGGAGCCGGGGGTATCCGGCGCCTCCCGAGTACGAGAAGTTGTATGACCCCGGGAAGATCAAGCTCCGCCCGAGCTGTGCGGATACACGGAAGAGCCGTGCGGAGTATCCGGGTTACATGGCGATATGCACGAACCTCGACGACAACTTCGGCCGCTTGCTGAAAAGGATCGACGAGAAGGGCATTCGCGACAACACGTTGGTGGTCTATACCTCCGACCATGGCGACCTGTTGCGGTCACACGGCATTCATGACTGGCACAAGTCCCGTCCCGAACACGCCTCCTGTCGCGTCCCTCTTATTCTCCGCTGGCCAGGCAAATTGCCGCCCCGCGTCAGTGACATGCTCATAGGAACTCTGGATTTGATGCCGACACTGTCGGGATTGCTGGGTATCGAGCCGCCGGAAACTTGCCAGGGAAGCAACTACGCCGATGCCTTGATGGAAGGAAGAGACCGGGCTACCAAATCGGTTCCACCTCCCCGTACGCAACCTTCTTCGAACGAGTCTCTTTGGAACGAGATCCGGAAGTGGCTGCGGGGACAGGACTTAGCGATTCCCATCCCTTTCGGTCGGGCCAAAAACGAAAGGAACCGGTCGCGGAAAATTGTCGCGAGATCGACGGACTGGCGCTCTCAAACTGTTAACCCAGAGAGCGATTTTCGGGAGGTATCGAACGAACTAATTGCAGTTGGGTTAACAGCCAAAGAGAGCGCGAGGTGAGAATGGGCCGGCCATGACGGCTGTTCCTCGGTCCTACGGCGGGGTACAAAAAGGTTGTCACCTTCGCACTTTCACCCTTGAATTGCCGGTATTCTATCACCATGAGCCGCATCTTCCGGCCCCTGCTGTTTCTACTTGCCCGTTGCACTCGAAACGAGTCGATCCGTCAGATCGAATTCCTCAAAGCCGAGAACCAGATACTCCGCCAGCGAGTGCCCAAGAAGCGGATATTTCTGTCCGACGAGGAGAAGAAACGGATCCTCGATCTGGGGCGGGCGATCGGGCCGGCGCTGAAGCATCTGCTCACGATCGTCAGCTACGCGACGTACCGGCGGTGGGTTCGCAATGTCTCTGGCGAGTGTCCGAATCGGCACCAGTCCCAAACCTGCTGGTTGGTAATCTGGCTAATGGCGGTTTGCACCGTCGCCACGGCTTGCTTCCCGACCAGCGCCCCGATGGCCCATCTATACCGTGTGATCCACATCCAGTCGTCCGCCTGCGCCTTGGAGCGGTTCAATTGGCACAGGCCCAGCCGATCCTCGAACCTCCGTAGCGGCCAGAAAATTCACCGGGCGCTACCTGTGGGGAGGAGACGATGTTAAGATACAGCGCAGACTACGCCAGGAGTGGTTCCAGGATCAATCCAAATGGGAGACTTCGGCTGAAGGATGAGCGGTTTGAGCAAGATCTCCCCCCGTTTCCACTTTTCCAATAGGGTGAAAGCAATCAACATGAACCGACATCACCTCGTTTTCCTGACACTGACGATCGTATCGCTGGCCGTCACCGTCGAGCGTCCCGTAAGCGCTGCCCAAGTCCAGCGACCGAACATCATCTTTTTTCTCACCGACGATCAGCGGAATGATACGCTCGGATGCACCGGGCACGCGATCATCCAAACGCCGACAATCGACCGACTGGCGGCTGAGGGCGTGCTGTTCGAAAACTCGTTCTGCCAGGTGCCGATCTGCGCCGCCAATCGATCGACGCTCTTCACCGGGCTCTCGCTACGGACGCACGGTCACAATTTCGGGGAACCGTCCGTTGCGAAAACCTATGCCGATACGAGCTACCCGGCCTTATTGAAGGCCGCCGGGTATCGAACCGGTTTCGCCGGGAAGTACGGCATGCGATTCGACGAAGTGGGCGCCAAAGACATTTTCGATTTCTACAAACCGATCAATCGTGGCCCCTACCTGAAGAAGATGCCTGACGGCAGCAAGCGTCACGAAACCGACCTCTGCGGCGACGCGGCCGTCGAGTTCATCAAGTCGACGCCGGCCGACACACCCTTCTGCCTCTCGATCAGTTTCAATGCCTCGCACGCCGAAGACGGCGACCGGCGTCCGGGGTTCCACTTCCAATGGCCCGAGTCGACCGACGGCATGTATGAAGACGTCGAAATGCCCGCTCCGCGACTGGGCGACGAAAAGTACCGCAAAGCGATGGCGCCCTTCCTACAAGAAGACGGGCTCAGCCGTGGCCGGTTCTTCTGGCGTTGGGACACGCCCGAGAAATACGAAACCAATATGCGAGCCTACTTCCGCATGCTCTCTGGCATCGACCATGTCATCGCCCGGGTGCGGACACTGCTGAAAGAAAAGGGCCTCGACCAAAACACCATTATCATCTACACCGGCGACAACGGCTACATGATGGGCGACCGCGGTATCGCCGGAAAATGGAACCACTACGAGCAGTCGGTCCGCGTCCCGCTGGTCATTTGCGATCCGCGTCTGCCCAAGGAAAAGCGAGGCCGCGTGCTCGGAGAACTCGTCAGCAGCATGGATATCGCGCCAACAATCGTCGAGTACGCCGGCCTGGAAGTGCCCTCGGTCGTTCAGGGTCTTTCGCTGGTCCCGCTGATGCAGGCCGACGAGAATGTCGAGTGGCGAGAGGACGTCTTCTGCGAACACTACTTCAAGCGCTACCCCGACTGGCACTCAGTTCGCAACGACCGGTACAAGTACGCCGTCTACTACGACAATGGCCCCCACGAATGCCTGTACGATCTTAAAGAAGACCCCGACGAATTCACGAACCTTGCCGCCGATCCCAAACATGCCGAGACGCTCGCCGAGATGCGCAAGCGACTCGAGTGGTATCGACAAGCCTATCCGGCTGCCAAGCAGCAGAAGAAGAAGTAACCAGTAGCGAGTGACTTTGGTTCGATAGCAGTGAAGCTGAGAAGCATCCGGCGTCCGGAGTGTGTACGGGCGTCCCGTTCCGAACATTCCAGGTGAGTTATGAGATCATTCCTTAATGGCCGAATTGTATTGATTTGGATGGCTGTCGCCTTCTTTGGCGCATTGAGTTGGGCGGCCGAAGATCTACCAGAAGGCGGGCTGGTCGTTCGGCTCGGCTGTGCCGATGCGCAGGCGTTGGTGGCCTTGCGCACGAGCGATAACTTGATCGTGCATGGGCTGGAAGTTGATCCCCAGACCGTGGAAGCGGTCCGAGAGCAAATCGACGCGATCGGTTGCTACGGTCCGGTCTCGGTAGGGCATTTCGACGGCGAGCACTTGCCGTACACGGACAACCTGGTGAACGTCTTGATCGCCGACGCGGCGGGTGACGTGACGGAGCGTGAAATCCTCCGCGTGCTCGCCCCGAACGGGGTTGCAAAGATCGGCGAAAAGAGAATCGTCAAGCCGTGGCCCGATGATATCGACGATTGGACGCACTTTCTGCACGACGCGAGCGGAAACGCCGTCGCGGCGGATCGTCGGGTGGCGCCGCCGCGGCACCTGCAGTGGGATGGCGGCCCGCGGTGGAGTCGCAGCCACGAGACCGACATGAGCGTTACGGCTTTGGTCACCACCGGTGGCCGGATCTTTCACACCACAGACGACGGCCCTATCGGCATTCATGAAACACCACTTGCCCAGCGGCGGTTTCCCGACAAGTGTTTTCTGGTGGCCCGCGACGCGTTTAACGGCATCGAGCTGTGGCGGCGACCGATACCCGGCTGGGGTAGTGTCGCGTGGGACAAGGATCGTTGGCAATGGGGTACGGGCGATCAACTCTGGTCTGCCCCATTGACGCTGCCGCGGCGCTTGGTCGCATTCGATGATCGGGTGTTCGTCACACTGGGATTTCGGACACATATCTCCGAACTCGACGCGGCGACCGGAAAGACCCTCCGCGAGTTCAAGGAGACCGGGAATGCGGAAGAGTTTGTGCTGAGCGAGGGGATTCTTGTTGTGCGCCGGCGCGAGGCGCGGGGCGGCGATGCGATTGTTGCGATCGATGTTGACCCCGGCCGCGTTGTTTGGGAAACGCAGACTGGCAACGTGGCCGACCTCACGCTGGGCGCGGCGGGAGGTCGAGTCTGCTTCTCGACCCGCGAACAGCTCGTCGCCCTCGATCTTCGCACGGGGCGGCAGTTGTGGAGCGCTGCTCGTGGCGGGCCGGCCCGGCGCGGCGCCGATGCGGGAACCGTGGTGATGCATGGGGATGTCGTTCTTTCCACTTCGGCGGGATCACTCCGGGCGCATTCGCTCACCGACGGCACGCTGCTGTGGAATCATCCGATTCGCGGCAGCTTCCGGGGGATGCCGGATGTGTGCGTTGCCGGCTCCCTGGCGTGGCTGGGCACACTTACCACGCGCGGCCTCGACCCAAAGACCGGCGAGCTTCGGCGAGAGATAACGCCCGGCAATCTCTTCACCGGCGGTCACCATGTCCGCTGCTACCGTGGCAAGGCGACGGAGGAATTCCTGTTGTGGTCGAAACGCGGTATCGAGTTTCTGGACCTCGTCTCCGACCGGCATGCGCGGCACGATTGGGTCCGCGGCACGTGCCGCTACGGCATCCTGCCCGCAAACGGATTGGTTTACGCGCCGCCGCACCCGTGTTTTTGCTACCCGGGTGTGAAGCTGACCGGGTTCAACGCTCTATCGGCGACCGACCGGGCCATGACGAAGGATCGACGCATCGAGCCGCAGACGGTCAAGGGCCCGGCGTTCGACGATGTTGCCGAACCGGACGCGGCGGCGAGCAACTGGCCCACATATCGGGGTGACAATGCGCGAAGTGGTCGGGCTGGCGTTCCCGTTCCGACGAAGCTGAAACGATCGTGGCGGACCGAATTGCGTGGGAAGATATCGCCGCCGGTGGCCGCCGGCGGGCGCGTGTTTGTGGCCGGCATCGACACACACTGCGTGTATTGCCTCCGCGGCGAAGACGGCGAGCGCCTATGGAGTTACACCGCCGGCGGCCCCGTTGATTCGCCGCCGACGATCGCCGCCGGGCGCGTTCTGTTCGGTTGTGCTGACGGATCGGTCTACTGCCTGCGGGCGACAGATGGGGAACTTGTCTGGCGTTTTCAAGCAGCGCCGTTCGACAAACGCATCATGTCGTACGAGCGTATCGAGTCCGCCTGGCCGATCCACGGCAGCGTGCTCGTCGAGAACAGCGTGGCGTATTTCGCGGCCGGTCGCTCGTCTTACCTCGACGGCGGCATGTATCTCTTCGGCCTCGACGTCATCACCGGTGAGATTCGTCACCGGGCCCATCTTGCCGGGCCGCAGCCGGATTTGAGCCGGTCGAGTAACCGTGCCCACGAAATGGACGGCGCAAAAAACGACATCCTGGTAAGTAACGGCGAGCGCCTCTTCCTGACGCAAAACGTCTTCGACCGTCAACTCAAACAGCTTCCCACGGCGACCATCGCCCCGTACGGCGCGCGGGAGACCGACCTGCACTTGGTTGCCACCGGCGGGTTTCTCGACGACTCGGGCTTCGACCGGCTTTTCTGGATGCACGCCCGCCGTTGGCCAGGCCTTTACGTTGCGGTTGGTGCATCGAAGGCCGGGCAAATCCTCGTGTTCGACGAGAGCGCGACGTATGGGTTGCACGTTTTCACCCATAAGTTCAGCCGCAGCCCGTTCTCCAATCCCGGCGAAGGCTGCACACTGTTTGCCGACGACAACGACAACGAACCGGTGCTCAACGAGGCCAACGCCCGCCGCGAACGCGGCACGATGTCGCGTGCCCGGCCGGCCAAGTGGTCGGTGAATATCCCCGTGCGAGTTCGGGCCATGGTCCTGGCCGGCGACACGCTCTTTCTGGCCGGCCCGCCCGACGTGGTGGACGAAGACGATCCCCTCGCCGCGATCGAAGGCCGCAAGGGAGCCCTGCTGTGGGCCGTGTCGACCGCCGCCGGCAAGCGACTCACCGAGTACCACCTCGATGTGCCCCCCGTCTTCGACGGTCTCATCGCCGCCGGCGGAAAACTGTACATGACCACGGCCGACAGCTCGGTCACGTGCTGGGAGGAATAGAGCCGGCACGCGGTGGCTGTCCTGGTCCAGCGAATCTTGCGCCACATTTCTCAAAGCGCACAGGGACGTCCTGGCGTCGATCGATTTCACGACGGTTGAGGTGTGGACCAAAGGTGGGTTGGTCACGTATTATCTGCTCTTCGTCATGGAGATCGCCACCCGCCGAGTGCATTTTGCCGGCTGCACGCCCAACCCGGATGGACCTTGGATGCAGCAGATCGCCCGCAATCTGACGGATGCCGAAGAAGGATTTCTAGGCGGGAAGCGATATTTGCTCATGGACCGGGACACGAAGTTCACGGAGGCGTTTCGGATCGCGTTGGAAGGCGAACGCATCAGGACCGTGCGGCTGCCGCGACGGTCACCTAACCTGACGCCACACATCGAGCGGTTCATGCGGAGTGTCAAGCAGGAGGCCTTGGAGAGGCTCATCCTTTTTGGCCAAGGCATGTTGCGCAGCGCCGTTCGCCAGTACCTCCTGCATTACCATGCCGAGCGAAACCATCAAGGAATCGGCAACACGATTATCGCGCCCGATGCAGAACTCGGCCAGGCCGGCGGTGAAGCTGCATGCCGAAAACGTCTCGGCGGCCTGCTGCGATACGACTACCGCCGCAAAGCGGCATAGCTTTCGGCCCACATCGACTCGTCTGATTCCCGGCAACGGTATGCGCTGACGGGCAAATCATTTCGGATCGCGCCGAGTTTTCGCGCGTCGAGTGCTAATGTCGGCCGAGAATCCCGCCTCTCGGCCTGCTGAAAACCAGATTTCCAAAGAACTTCGTGTTGTTTGAGTTTTTTGACCACACGGGTTCGATCGTCGGCCGCACGACGTTCAATTCCTCCGAAGACCTACGCCCTGTTGCGCCGCCGGTTTCAGTCTGAAACGCTTGATGCTTACGCCCTTGTTCGGGGCTTCAAGCGTAAACATGAGGGTGTTCCGACCTTCTTTCAAGTCGAGTTCAACGGGTTCGGTGTCCATCCAGTCGGCTTTGGTGTACGGAATGTCGACATCCACGAGAGTTCTCCTGTTGACGCGAAGCAGGAATTGTCGGCCCACAGTAACGGTACATACATGCGCAATGAATTCGTACTTGCCGGCTCTGGGAATATCTACAGTGTAACTGAGCAACTCCGGGCGGCGGCCAGCTAAACTGTAGTGTACTTGCATTCCGCCATCTACGCTCTCCATGAATCTTATCTTCTCACCGTTCTTCGGTGATCTACATGCCGCTACGGGAATGGTTATTGTGCCGTCCTCGGCCACGGTGATCTGCCGGAACTTCTCAGGGATCTCTATCTGTTTGATCTCTTCCTTCCTGCTACTGACATTAGATTCTGCGAGTTCTTCACCCGTGGCCCCTATGTCTTCTATTTTCTGATCTTCGACGATGGCCTGTCTTTTGTAGAAACCAAGCAATCGCCAGAAACCACCGCTTGATCCGTAGTTACCCGGGGCATCTTCGCCTAGTGCTTTCCCTAACCACTCACACATCAGCACCTGTTTGAACCCCTCGGGATCTTGACGCGCCTGTGATTCCAATAGAAACTCCATGGGAGGCATTCCATTGATGTGTTTGCAGAAATAAAAGTGTGGTCCCAGGACCGTCGTCCATCCGTCCGGAGTCCAGTGCGCCATGGCACCATGACCCGGGGAGGGTGCACGACGAGAAGGTATCCCAAAAGCATATCCCGATATTTGCCCGACAAAAGCACGGGGGCCACAAATACCGCCTTCGAGGAAGAAATCCTGAATTCTCGACAGGTTCAAATCGGGTCGCACCGGCCTCATGACTGAGCCGGTATAGGGGATGTCGGTTCTAACGATACGGCAGTAGCGCCATCTATATTCCAGACGCGTGTGATCGGGACGGTAGTTTCGCAGCACCTTTCTTATCCACTCGATATCTTCAAGCGTGTAGGAGTCTGGAAATACAAAGCGATAGTCCCATCCTGTACCGCCCAATTTAGAAAAGGCGGGGTCGAGTATGCCGTCGTCGTATGCCTTCAGGTAATTCAGGTAGTACTTGACCAAGGACTCGGCTGCGGGAACGTCGGCATAGACATAGGCGTCGCCCGTACACTGAAGGGATACAGCCAGGGCCCAAACCTGAAAGAAACCCTCGTGAGAACGTTTAGTGGATTTCTGAATGGCCGTGTAGTTTCGCATGGCCTGGCCGTAATTTCCGCCGCTGGCCCCTCCCAGCGTCATGACCTGCACGACGAGCTTGTCGTCATTGAGGAGCTTATCAATCAGCGCTTTTTCCTCTTCGCCCTTTTGCGCAAACCCGGCCAGGCGATTCGGGGTGGCATGAGTCAGTAATGCGAATTTGGCCATGATGACCTGCTCTTTCTCGCCGACGAGAAATGCTTCAATGTTCTTCATGACCGCTCTGGCCGCCGCAAGGACCTCTTTCTGTTTTTCAGCAAAGGCAGGGTTGCCCGGGCCGTGTTTCACGGTGACTTCCTTGCCCATGACGGTCTTGGTAACAGGTGGAATATTTCCAAGCGTGCCAAGTTGCTTCGTGAATTCAGCCTTCTTCTTTTCCTCCACGTTGGGTTCCAGGCGCTTGATCGCTTCCTTTAGATCAGCCAGCATCTTGCTGTAATGTGCCTCGAGTTTCTTCCCTTCGGGGGTCAGGCTGACCGGCGCTGGTCTCCCCGCGGCAAAGACGGATGTCGATATGGCCAGGATCGTCATGATCCCTACACTCTTGACAATGTCGTGTTTCTTCATTTGTGTGTCTCCATTCTGTGCTGCTTTAGCCAGTCTTTTAATCTCTCGTGGAATAACTTGTAAACGCTTGGAGCATCCGGTTTGGCCGGTTCTGCTGATCGCTTGCGCATTTGGGCCGCCTCGTCCCTGCGGCCAAGCTTGTCGAGAATCTCGGCCTTGGTGTCCCATAGTTCCACCAGGGTGTCATCCGGGTGATTGATCGTCACCGTGGCGGCTTCCTTTCGCCAATTGGCGGCGTTCTTGTCGTATCTCAAGCTTCGGAAGTATCGCAATTTCTGGGCGTCGATCGCTTTCTCAATCGACTCGAGCGCGGCATTCCAGTCCTTCAGGCCCATATAGGCCAAGGCCTGCCCATGATATCTCGGCGGTCGCCAGCCGTAGCGATCGGGGGGCCAGGGAAGATAGGGGCCGCCGAAGACGCGTGCCGCCTCCTTGAAATTGCCCTTCTTCAGAGCCTCGTAGGCCGTCTCCACTTCACAGTTCTCGATGTGGACTTTCGTGGCGAGCAAGTTTACCCATCCCTCGCTATCTTCGTATGGCAGTCCCGATGCGTGCCAGGCGATGGAGCCGTTCCGGCGTAGCAGGAAGACGTTCGGGATACGATCCGCCGAAAGAACGCCCAGTCGGCGCACCATCGGACTGGCGAGGCCGCCCGGTACGATGGCGGCCTGGCAGGTCAGTTCCCTTGTTTTCATCAGGGCATCGATGCGTTCCGCATCTTCGGACAGGAAGGCCGCGATCGTAATGACGTCTTTGTTGACATGCCTGTCTGCCAGGTCGCACGCGTATTGGAGATAACTATGATGTGGCAACTTCTTGTCTTCACCTTCCCCGCCGGCGTCGATGGGAAACTCCGCATTGGGTTCAGAGGACGGCTCGACAAAGACCAACAGCGTCAGTTTGCCGTTGGTATCCTTCGGGAGGCTCAGCGTTCGCCCATCAAGGGTCTTGAGCGTCACGGTCGGCAAAAGTCCCGTCATCGGGGGACCGCCATGATTGATCATGTAGCCACGCACCGGCTCGCGTTCCCGAAGACGATTCGTCGAGACGTAGTTGGCCCGCAACAGGTCGTAGGTGTGGACCCGGTCGCGCAGATAGGCGACAACCGGCCATAGCGAGGGCTCGCCGCCGTCGGTAGCGGCCAGTAGTTTGGCGCGGCAGCGCTGGTGCAGCTCGCGTGCGCTGGCGTCCACCGCCAGGATGGCCGCCGCCGCGACGGCCGCCACCGGAGCATTGTCACCGCCCGTTGCCTCGACGAAGGCTGGCAGCACCGCCCCACCGTTCTTTCCCCGGCGCAGGGCTGCCTTGGCCAGGCAGAACCGCGGAACCACGTCGGCTCCATCGGGAAGCGACGAGGCGAGGGCGGCATTAGCCTCTTCAACCGCCTGCTCGAGGTACTTCGGATCACGGGCCAGGTTCCACATCCCCAGCAGGGCGATGATCCTGTGGTTGCGCATCAGCCAGAGGTCCGCAGATTGAGGAGCCGCACGGATCGCACCAGCGGCGAGTTCCGACGCCTTGCGATAATTCGCCAGCGCCTCCTCCCGGCTGAGCCTGTAGCGGAATGGGGGCGGAACAAAACAGGCCCGGACCGCCTCCAGTTCGGATGCCAGTCGTTGCTTGTCGCTTGGAGAGCGACCAAGCTCCCCTCCGACCAAGAAATCCCCGATGAACAGCGACTGCAGTTGGGCCAGGTAGCGCTCGCCGGAGATCCGATGGTTACTGAGCGTGAACTTTTCTGCCTGCACCTCCGTCGTTGTCAGCAAGGCTCGTCCGTAGGCATTGACGAAGATGCCGGCCGGATCCTGCCGTGCGTAGGTGCGGAATGCCCCGTTCTCTCTTCCCCCCGGAAGCCGCATCACCGTCCAGTCCAGCCCCAACTCACGCAGCACCGCCGTCCCGCCATCGGGAAGCTCGTCCAGATTGAAGCTGAAGACGTTGATCCGGTCCGGGTATCGGACCTCTAGTTCCCGGATCTGCTTGAGATAGGACTCGAACCCCGGGGTTTCGCGCGACCAGAACACCATGATGCCGAGATGGCCCATCAAGTCGTACGGGAAGTGCAGGGTGACCCCGTCCACGCGGGTGTATTCGCCAGAGAACACGACCTCCATCTTGCCGAGCCCGGAATGTTTCCACCGCCACTGAATGACCTCGTGATTCCCCCCGAACCGGTCCCTCATGGTGTCTTCGATGGTTTCCCGCAGCTCGAAGGCGCCGAGCTTGGGGGCGATCAGCGAGGCCATCATCAGGCCTTTCGCCTCCGCCGACGTGCCGCGGTAACGTTCGATGATTGCCCCGATCGCTTTCGCTCGTTCCTCTAATGTGGCGCCCTTGGCTGAGAGGGCCTTTTCCGAAAGCAGCAGGTCGGCTTCGAGTCGAAGCTCCGCGTATTCGTCGGGTGCCTCGGCCAGCTTGGCGCAGATTTCCAGGAGCGCCTCACGGTTCGAATCGGACTTCTCCATGCCGAACAGGTACTTGCGGCTATCGGACATGATCCCCAGCACCTGCCATCGGTTCGGGGCTGCCGGGGTGGCCTCCAGCAGGTCCTCACCGTCGCGAAAGACATTCTTGTAGGCCCGGCGCTTCCCAGCCGATGATTTGGCCGTGCCCGCCTCGGCCAAGTCGTTCTGCAGGGCGGCAATCGCGCTCTCGGGAATACCGGATGGTGTCGCCGCCGGATCGGCGGCCGGACACGCGTGAGACCATGTAAGGAGGAAGGCCAGGCATGCGCAGTGGAAGTTATTCATAGTTATTCATCATCTTTGGTAAATCGGAATGTAGCGATGGGGGGTGGACAGGATAATGATCGCCATGGGCGTCTCGTAGGAAATGCTGCCAGGCTTGGCGGCCTTGCCCCAGGCCCCCTTGGCGGTTTGCTGGCTGATCAGCGCGTCCCGGATTTGGGGATACCACTTGGAGTATTCCTCGTCGCCCGCCTGCACCATCGCCTGGATCGCGTAATAGTGGGCATAGTAGTAGTATTTCGTGCCCTCGCCGAAGATGCCTGGGGACAGGCTATTGAGGTAGCGGATGGCCGAATCGACCAATTCCGTGCCCCGCTGCCCCGCGAGCTGCGCGACGTAGACGCCACCGGCGGTACAGGCAGCGGACAGTCTGTGGGGGCGGCCGTCGTAGGTGAAGCCGCCGGTTTGGGTATCTCGAACTACCTTGAGATACTCGACCACCTTCGTGATCGTCGTGTCGGGAACCACGATGCCTGCCTGGTGTGCCGAAGCCAGGGCGTGGAACACGGTCATGGTGCATGAGGTGTCTTGACCGCCATCGGCCTGCGGCTGATAGCGCCATCCGCCACCTGGGCTCTGGGACCGCAGGATCACATCCACAGCCTTTTCGAGAGCCTCCTTGATCGCGTCGTCATCGTCCGGATCACGGGTCATCCCCCACATTTCGGACAAGGCGAGGGTGGCAAAGCCGTGCTCGTACATCACCGAACCCATGTATCCATCGGGCCGTTTCTTCGCCTCTTTCAGCAACCACTTCATGCCACGGTCCAGTTGCTCGCCATGGGGGTCGAAGCCTGGAAAATGGGCCTTGGACATGAACGCCATCAAGGCCAGCGAAGTGCAGGCCACCGCGTGGCCTCCCTGGCCATCGCTGCTCCAGGACCCGTCCTTGTGCTGGTTCGACAGCAGGTACTCGAGTCCCTTGTCGATGGCCTGGGTTGCTTTGATAGTCAACTCCGGCGCGCCGTCACGGGCTGCCAACGGAGTCTGGGCGCACAGCGGCGACCCGAGAAACGAGACAACGACAAAGCAGAAGGCAATGTGCACGGTACGCCACCGGCGCCCCGCGGTGTGGATCAAAGCATCACGGATCATGTGTCAATCTTTCATAATAGTCCTTGAGAATCTCTCGATATTCCAGCGGCAATTCTCTAGCAAAGTTCTCGTTCAGGGCGGCGCGATCGCGGCGGCCAAGCACTTCCCATTCGAGGCGGCCACCTTTCGGTTTGTCGCCGGTCAAGGCTCCGGGCTCGAACAAGGGCAGGAATGTCTGCTCCACGAGATCCTCACTCTCAAAGGGTACGGGCGGCTGCGGTGGACCCGGGGGGGGTATCATCACATACTTCAGCGCATACTCGTAAACAAAGTGGCGCAGGGCGTCGTTCGCCTGGTGCTGGCTGGTGATCGCCGCCGCGCGATCGCTCGCCTCCAACGCGGCTGCAGCCGCCTTCATGTGGATCTGTGCGGTGGCCAGCTTCGGGTGAGGCCCCGCAGCCCTACATTGGTCTGCGAGTTCGCGCTGCCGCTCGGCGGTCGCCGCCAACTCGTCTTGCACGGCGGATTGTGTGTTCCGCGAGAGGTCCTGTTGATGTGCAGCCAGGTCCAGCACTTTCTCGAGCAGGGCAACCTCGGGTTCCCTGACATAACCCGTGGATACAGGCGGAGCGATGAGATAAGCCAGGTTCTTGATCAGGGTTTGCAGTTCGGAGGCCTCGGCGCGCAGCGCGTCGAGCGACTCCTTGAGCGCGGCTTCAGCACCCTTGTCCCCGATCGCCTGCACCAACCGGCCGGCGGTGGCGGCATGGCGCTCCTCCCCGGACAGTCGCTTCAATTGGCTTCCGAACTCCTCCGCCTGCCGTTTCAGTAGATCTGCATCCGGCGCACCCTCCGCCTGTTCTTTCAATTGTCGGATCCCGGTCAGAATCGCCGCGCTTTCCGGCATCCGTTCGTACAGACACTCTGCCAGCTCCCGGACGTAACGATAGCGCGGGGTGACCTCATCAAGGTTTGCCCGGAGCTCCTGCAGCGAGTCCACGATGACCGACTGCGCGTCGAGGGACTCCTCGATGTCCCCTGTCTCCAGCCCGACCGCGGCGGCTTCCATATCTTCCTTGGCGAACAGCAACACGGTGCCGGAGTCGATCCTGTGGGCCAGAGCATCGAGCGAATCCAGCACGGCATTCACGGCATGAACCAGGTTCTTCTGGGGAATCACGAGCTCGGTCTGCCCTGCCGGCGCGTCCTTGGCCTTCGCGGTCGCCGCGGTCAGAACGGCCTGCTCGGCTTCGATCTCCGCCAGGAGCGGGCTCGGGGCCAGAGCGTCGCCGGCGGTCGCCAGCACCCCTGCAAACGCGGTCCGCGTTTTCGTCAGTTCCTCGATCACGCCGCCGGCCTCTTCCAGCGAATCAAGTGCCTGCTCCTGCAAATGGATCGCTGCATCCGGTTTGTTTTCCTTGAGCAACGGGGTGGCCTTGGTAAGGGCTCGTACCACCCGGCCGACACAGTCGAACAGCGGCAAATTGTCCTCGCCGGGACCGATGTTCCGCAGGAACATCCCGGCATCGTCGGCCAGCGCCTGGTTTTCAGGAACAAGAAATGCTGTATCGACCTCTTCATCCGCGGCGTCCTCGGCCTGCTCGAGCAGAGCGATCAGGCGTTCCTCCAGCGTGAGGATCTGCGATGCTTGTTTCGTGGAAATGGTGACCAAGGCCACAATCCTGACCTCCTCGGTCATCGCTTCTATGCGCCGGCTGGCGATTTCGGCGAGACTGGCCAATGCGGTTTCCACCTGTTGCTGGTGCGTGGCAGCAGCCTCCCGGTCACCCGCCTCGATTGCGGTCACGGCTGCCTTCAAGCCGCTATTAGCCTTGGCAAGCAGGTCATCGACCGGTGGTGCGGCGGGATAGACGACATCGAACAGGCTGGGTCGATTCGCAGGCACCTCCGGCGTCAGAAGCAATTGGAACTGTTGATGGAGCGCCGCCTGTGATTCAGCGATCGCCGTCTGGTTGCCGCTGAATTCCTTCTTGCTCAGGACGGTGACTTCCTCGCGCAGTTTCTTCTGCCCGTCGGCCTGTTCGGCAAGGAGGTCGCGGGCCTTGCTCAGCGCCTCGTATTCCGCGCCGAGCCGCAGGCGAAACTCCGCGTTGAGCAGGGCCGAAATCACCTCGGCCTGCAGGCGGGCGGCCTGTTCGCTTTCGCCCTTGGCAATGATCGCGGCGGATTCGTTCATCTTGTCGACGGTCCCCGAACGGAGCAGCCCGTTGACCATGCGCGAAAGCTTGAAGGCCACCAGGGCGTCCGTACTGGTGCTCTCCTTGTTTCGTGGTGTCGCGACCAGCAAGCGAGCCGTCTCTTCCGCAAGCCGGGTTTGCGCCGTGGCCGGATCCTCGCCACCGGCCGCCTCAGCCTTGCCCCCGGCGACAGCGCGCTGGCGCAAGCCGACCTGAGTCTGGACGGTGGCGTGCAGTTCGCGCGCCATGGCGTCCGCGCCTTCCGCAAAACCGAGTTGAAAGACCACGAGACCGAGTTCGCGTGCCGAACTGTTGACCATGTCGACCGCGGCCACCGGATTTCGGTCACTGGTGCCGCCGTCCGTGGCCGCGGCCAGGTCCCGCAGCAACGAGGCGGCACGCCCCAGGTGATCGTCCGCAATGATCTGCAAATTGTCGCCCAGCTTGACCAGCGCCGCGCTCCCGGCCTCGCCCTCGACGTTGTTCGCCGCAATGTCTTCAACCAGCATGTCGATGCCCTTGCGCACCGCGCCCAGGCGGTCGCGGATCAAGTCCTGCCGCACGGCTTCTAACTGGCAGGTCTGGAGGAAGATGTCCGCCGTCGGGTCGAGGTTGCGGACGAACTCATGGACCTCGCGCTCCTCCCGGTAGATCCTACGGACCTGGGTCAGGAGCCGGCGCTTCTCATTCTCAATCCGCGCCAGGTAGTCTTCCTTAGAAAGGAACCGCACGCGCCGTGCCTGCGATCGCACGCGGTGGTGCCCTTGCGGCCCCGGATAGCGGTCGGCCAGTTCGATCGCGAACGATACGGTGTCGCCCACCTTGAGGTCCGGCAGGGCCTCAAGGTAGTTCCAGTCGACCCGCTGCTCGCTTCCGTCGCTCAGTTCCGGCAAGGGGATGGTTACTTTCTCATCCCCGCTCTTGTTGACGCGGTAAGAGATCGTAGCCTCGCCGATCCCGTGATCATCGCGACAGCGGTAGGCGAGGTCGATCTTGCGTCCCAGCGTCGCATAAAGGTTGTTCTTGGGCGATGTGATCTCGACATGGGGTGACTGGTCCGGCGCCACCTGCACGTAGTGGCTGGGTCCCGTGAAAGAGAAACCGTGCTCCCTTCTTTCCACCCACGAGAAGTTGTATGCCCGTGACTGAGTGGCGAGGTACGGCATCATCGTCACGGTGCGTCCGTCTGGACTCACGACCAGCGGCTGCGATTCTCCCGCGGAAGGATTGAAAGTCGCCTTGCTGACCGCACGGTCCAGGGTGAGTTGCCACTTGATGTGGGTCCCCTCGGGCACGGTGACCGTCAGTGCTTCGACGGTTTCGATGGGACGACCGGTGTAGCCCGGAAATTTGAGACTTACCTCGGCACGCTCGATGCGGGGAGAAGAGATCACCTCGACGGTGCGCCAGGGGCTCCGCGCGTCACCGGCAATGATGCGATACTCGAATCCCCGGAAGGCGGATTCAACGGTGTACTGACACTCGCGATTGGTTATTTCCAGTGCGTGCATGCGCGGCTTTCCCGTGCCGGTCCGCAAGGCGAGCCGCGCCTCGCTTGGAATGACACCCGAAACACGAGCCTCGATCCGGGCCGAATCTCCTTCCTTCACAACCATATCGCCGCCGACCAGGTCGAGTTGGGTACGCGTGGGATATTCGTCGTCCGACCAGGGGGGGAAGACGCGGGCTACGCCGACGGAAAGAAAGAGGGCGTCCACACCGGCAAAGACACGGATGATCAGGGCCAGGATGAGCACGGTCGTCAGAGGGAGCCGGAGCCCATGGGAACGAACAATCGCCTCGGGACGCAATGGCTCGACGGATTCCCCGGCTCTGCTGCAGGTCAGGTCGCGCAGTGATTCGGATGTTCCGGTACACAGCCCGCCGTTCTGGAACTGGACAGCGCTAACCAGCAGGCTCTCAAGGCCGCCAACATGCTCTTCAATCCGCAGCGCCGTATGCGTGGCGTTGAAAGCGCGGACTTGCCGCCACCCACAGCGCCAGGCCATGTATACCGCGGCGGCCAGCAACGTCACGAAGATCGCAACGCGCCCCGATTCGGGCATATACGTCATCCAGTCAACTGCCACCGCGGCAAAAAACAGCAGTACTACCCACCGACAGAACGCCAGCATGCCCGCGGTAGCGTGCAGCAACTGTTCGCGACGCCACACGGCTCTCACGCGCGAATCAAGGTTCCTTTGTTGGCGGTTATCGGTCACGGCAGGTCGTACCTCCTTCGCACAATCCATTCAAAACCCACTAAGACAACAAGCAGGAAGGCGACCAAGGCGTTGTCCCACAAGGGCCGTTCCGTACGGACGGTAGTCGTGTGTGGTTCGCGGTTGAGTAGAGACGACAGATCTTGAAACTGCAGGATGTTAAGACACTTTCCGCCCGAAAGATCCGCAATCCTCCGCAGACGTTCGACCTGCATATCCGTGTTGGCCATTTCCGGTTTGATGTCGGCCACCTGGAACTCGGTCGTATTGGAAAGCGAACGGTCGCCGGAGTTCGCCTCCATCCGGTAGCGCCCCGGGCGCGGCGGAGAGAAGTAACCTCCATAAAGTCCGGGAGTCGCCGCGTCGGGCCGGAGGGTGATGCGCTGAGGTTCCGCGCCCGAGTCGTCCAGCAGGCTCACTGCGACCTCGAAACCGGTCTGCGTTATCGGCTTGAAACTATCGTCGAGCACATGGGCGTAGAGCATCGCCTGCTCGCCGATCGGATACGTGGCCCGGTCCGTTTCCAGACGGATTCTCTTATGCTCGCCCATAAGCCGCGACAACGTCAGGAACTGGATGCACTGCGACCAGACACGCCAGTGGTACTTGTCGCCCGTCTTGAGGCGGAGCAACCAGAGGCGGTCGTTGGCCATCATCATGCACTTGCCGGCCCCGTAGCGCTGCCACGCCACCAGCGGGAACCGTTCGGTGCGGGCCTGGGAGTCGGAAAGCTCGGCCAGCACGGTGGCCCCGAGGCGCGGTGCGAGCAACGGCGGAACGCGGCCGAGCGGCACAACGCGGCTCCAGATCAGATCGTTCTCCTCCTGATCGTTCTCCAGCGTCATGACCAGGCTGCTGCGGCCTTCGGGAGTGAGCACCGGGTAGACGTCGTCACCGACATCTTCCCAGGCGCCATCCGGGTCGAACGCCACCGGCAACATCCGCTCCAGCGGCGTCCCGCCATAGCTGGTGGGCGCAAATCGCACCCCGCACAACATGAGCAGGGAACCACCGCGATCCCGGACCAGTTCCTCCAGCCGCTGGAAGGCCTCGGAAGTGAAGAAGGAAGAATCGACATCGCCCAGAATAACCAAGTCATAGTTGAAAGCCTCTTCGCGGCTCTCGGGAAACTGCGCGATGTATTCGGATGAACTCCGCGCCATCTCGGGCTTGGCACGGGTGGCGATGAAGGTGGCGTTGATGCGTGGATCCCGCTTCAGCATGGCACGAAGGTAACGGTACTCCCAGCGGGCACTGCCTTCCATGCATAGCACGTTGATCTTTTCGTTCACAACCCGAACGCTGCGCTGCACCCGGTTATTCTCCGCCGTAGCCTCGTCGGCAAAGGGTTCTATGGATATCTCGATATGAGCCACGCCCTTTTCATGCACGTCGACATGGAAGAAGATGTCCTCGAATTGCAGGCCGCCCTCGAGTGAGATGCTTTTCTGTTCTACGCTTCTGCCGTTGAGGTACACCGTCATGTCGGCGGTCCGCTTCTCATAGCCCTTGGATCGGATTTGGACGCGGACGGGAACTTTGTCGCCCGAGAAGGCGACTTCCTGCATGATGATGTTGCGGATGGAGACGTCGTCGGGGTCGGCGATACCCATCGCCACGGGGTAGACCGGGATGCCGTGCGTGCCCAGGTCGTGGACTGCGTCATCGGCCCGACGCGAAGAGGTGTCGAGTCCATCGGTCAGCAGCACGATGCCGGCTAGAGGAGCGCCGCGGTCGGCTTTGGACACCGCTTCAAGCGACTCCGCAATGGATGTTCCAGGCTCGACGGCCTTTAGCGCAGCCAGGGAATCAGCGGCCCCGCTCTGGCCGTCGCCGAGTCGACGAAGCGTCCTGCCGAAGGCGTAATAGCTGACTTCGAGATCGTCGCCGAGCGATTCGAGCATCTCGCGAGTCGGCTGCGTCAGCAGGCTCCTCGCCAAGTCGAGTCGGGAGGAACCGGCAATCTTCTGATGCTGCTTCGTGTTCAGCGCCATGGCGACCCCGTTCGCATCGGTTATCTCCTCAAGCGGGAGGATCCCCAGCGCGGCGGCCGCATCGACAATATCCTCGGGCCGTTTGCGCTGGTCCTTTACCGACATGCTCTGGGATACGTCGATCAGTACCGGTAAACGGCGTTTAACAGTGCGGGTCTGTCTCACGGTCGCTGTCGGCTCGAACAGGGCTGCAACGATCAGGCACAGAACGATTAGCCGGCCGGCGGCCAGCGAGATGCGAACCCATATCGGCAGTCCCCGAGGACGGAGATAGAGGTATACGGTCAGGGCAATAACGGCTGCAAATGCCCCCAACATGACGGCCGACGATATAGGACGCGCCCACATTAGTTGTTCGATATGAAAGTAATTCACAAACTGGTTGATCATCTATACGTCCTCCGTGTGCGTCGACGCAGACGCGGATTCTTTTGCGGGAGACGGGTTCTTAAGCAGGCGATCTGCAAACAGGCTCTCGACGACAAGGAGCGCCAAGCCTGCTATCATGAAGGAGAGCCAGAACGAGCGTCCCGTGCGAGCCTCTTCGACGGCGGCTTGCAGATCCGGTTCCGAGTGCGCTACCGTAATGCCCGTTCCATCAAAGCTGCTCGCTGTCTCGAATGCAGACAGACACTTCACATTCGACTCCCTGGTATCGAGATTGACTGCAATCGGCATGCCGGGCGACTGCACGCTCACCTTCGCCAGATAGAAACCGGCTTCGCGGGCGTTGTCGAGCAGGGCCACGTATTGGTTGTGGTGTTCGCTGACGGGGACGGTGACCGCCGCGCCCGATGGCGTATCGAACACGGCATCGCTGGCATCCGGCTGATCCTTATAAGACAACGACAGGGAATCGCCGATTGTCCGCGGCTTCTCGAACTCCCGGGCGGTCAAATATGTCACCATATTTTGGAGAACCATGGGAAAGACGGGCGTCAGCGCCATGGTATTCCACGTAGGCTCCGCGGAGGTGGTGAACATAAAGACGTGTCCGCGACCGATGGCGTGTTCAATCAGCACCGGCGAAGCGCTGCCGGCAAGCGACAACACCGTGAAACTGGTGGCAGTGGGCTGCACCTGCAACAGCTTCAGAAAACGCGCTTCACTGAGCAAATCCTCTGGCAGCGTTCGCAGAGGGCGGCATACGGGATGCTCGGGCATAATCGGGTCCAGCGCTCCTCCCACGCCCATCGCGTCGCTCGCATTTACGGTTTGTTTAATCGAAGCGGGCAACAACGGAGTCCCATCGAGCGCCGACCGCTTGTTCCAGACGGCGGCCTTCATGTTGTCGCCGGCGAACCAGATCAGGCCGTTGCCCGCGCGAACATATTCCTCGAAGCGGCGCGCCTGATCGGGCGTGATGTCGGGGACGTCCGCAAGAATCACGACGTCAAATCCGCCTAGGTCTTGAGTAGGCAACTCGACCCATGGCACCGATCGTACGGTGAACTCCTCCTCACCGGCGCCGTAACCGCGTGCTCGCAAAGCGGCAGCTATGAACGTACCGGAGTTGGCCGCGCCGTCCGACGATCCCTCAACACACAGGATCGACACCCGCTCCCGGATAATCGCCACCGCCCGCCGCGAGTTGTCCACCGTCAGAGCGTCTGCATCGAGCTTGGCGGTGATACGCATAGGTCCGGGGTCCTGGAAAGCGACCGACAACGCGACCGTCTCCGCGGCACCCGGTGCAATCGCGGGAATGCTTTTGGTGTCCACGTTGATGTTATTGACCAAGCCCTTGACCATCACATTCGCAACGGGGCCCGCACCGTAGTTTCGCACGGTTGCGCGATAACTTGCAATCGTGCCTTTGCGAAGCACGCCGGAGACGAGCTCCAGACTCGTTATCGCCAGATTGTCGGGACCGCCCTGCACCGGAACAATGCACGTGTCGGCGATCCGGTCAATATCTTCAAACGCGTCGCGCAACCATGCCGAACGATTCTTCCAGTTCCGCTCCTGCATGTCGGTGACGATATAGACTTCCTTCTGCGGCGCCTCCATGCCCTCGACCAACTCCATCAGACGCCGCGGCACGCTGTCCAGGTCCAAGGTTTCGGGCGTCGCCTGCTGGGCGCTAAGCAGCGCGTCGATGCGTGCGGGATCGAACGCCATATTCCGGGCGACGACCTTATGCTCGTCGCCGAGAAGGATCAGGGACACTGGGTCGCCCGGGTGGATGTCTTCGGCGATTGTTTTGATCTTTTCAATCGCGCGGTCGAATCGCGTCGAGGTGCCGTCGCTGTGCTGCATGCTGTACGACCCGTCCAATGCAATAACGACGCCGGCGCGGCGTTCGCCTAACTTCGAAGCGATGCCATCGGCCTCCTTCGTCCACGGTTTCGAGAAAGCAAGTACCAGCAATACCACCGCAAGACAGCGGAGCAGGAGCAGCAAAATGTCGCGTAATCGTAATTGTCGCGAACGAATGCGCACGCTTCTGTTGAGGAACTGCATCGCCGCCCAGTCGGTCTGCTTGACCTGATAGCGGTTCAGCAGATGGGCAAGAATGGGCAGAGCGACTCCCAGCGCTGCCAACAGAAGTAATGGATTCATGAAGGTCATAGACGGACTCCGACGGAAGATCCATTGAGTGTTGCTGCGCGATCGACAAAGACTTTGCTCAGCACCGCGTCCAGCGGGCGCGACGTATCGACGGTTGTGTAGTCGACGTGACTTGCCACGCATCCGGCGCGAAGTGCCGTCAGGTATTCATTGAGTCTGCTCATGTAATCCTCGCGAATCCGTTCGGGCTGCGTGGTCAGCGGCAGTTCCTCTTCGAGCCCCTCGAAACGCCATGTGCCTTTGAAAGGGAATTCGAGTTCGTAGGGATCCAGCGTGTGCAGAACGACCACATTATGGCCGTCGAACCGCAGGTGGTCGAGCCCGGCCAGGATGTCGTCCACGTCGGCTAGAAGGTCTGAAATCAGGATCACGAACGAACGACGCTTCATCTGAAGCGCGATGTCGTGCAGTTGTTGTGCAATGCTGGTTTTCGGCGTCGGCTTGACGTCGCGTAGAAGCTTGTCAATCTGCAGAATGATTCCCATCGCGGAGCGAGCCGGCAGGTAGGCGCGGACTTCGGAATCGAAAATCGAAAGTCCCACCGAATCTCGCTGCTTGAGCACCAGATAGGCCAGAGAAGCTGCAAGGAATTTGGCGTACTCCAGCTTGTTGACCTTGCCCGATCCGTAACTCATTGACGCACTGGCGTCCATCAGAAGGTAACCGTCGAAATTCGCCTCGGCTTCGTAAAGCTTCGTATAATAACGGTCCGTGCGACCGTAGACACGCCAATCGATGTCGCGTATCGCATCGCCCAAGGCGTATTGCCGATGATGCGCGAACTCCGTGCTGAAGCCGCGCAGCGGACTGCGATGGCTCCCCACTCGCAGGCCCTCCACCACCTCACGGGCGACCAGCTCCAGGTCGCCCAACCTCTGCAAGACCTCGGGGTCGAGGTAATACGTTTGCGGCAAGTGCTCAGACATCTTTTAGGGTTCATCCCAGAACTGGATCCCTGGAGGATTGCAGGAGGGTGGACATGCTGCTT
>CAYUIQ010000045.1:38495-42726 GCA_964444795.1 uncultured Planctomycetaceae bacterium | reverse complement strand
CTTTCCTTGCATCTGATCGGGCACCTCGACGTCGACCAATGAGAGCAGCGTGGGCGGAAAGTCGACGAAGCTGACCAGCCGGTCGGTGGCCGAACCTGGCGGGCCCGGCGCCCGATCTTGGTATTTCTTCGGAAAGTGAATGATCAGCGGCACGCGGAGGCCGTGGTCCCAAACCCACTTCTTGCACATCGGCATGCCCGCGCCGTGGTCGGAGTAAAAGAACACGATCGTGTCGTCGGCCAGACCGGCGGCCTCGATCTCCTTCAACCGAGCGGCGATCCAGTGATCCAAGGCCGTGATATTGTCGTGGTAGTTGGCCCAATCGCGACGCACTTCGGGCACATCGGGATGGAACGGCGGCACGGGCGCCCGGTCCGGATCGTGCAACTCGGCCGGCTCCAGCGTGGCCGCGATGCGCCGGTGGTTGGCCTCCCAAATCCGGCTCTCGTGCGATCCCGTGTAATTGAACACGGCAAAGAACGGTTGATCGCGGTCGCGGTTCCGCCAGTGCGCTTTGCCGGAACACGCATCCCACGCCGACGCGGGCGTGGGGAAGTTGTAATCCGTCTTCGAGTTATTCGTACAGTAGTAACCGGCCTTGCGCAGCAGTTGGCTGTAGGTCGGGATCGAGTCGGGCAAGCGAATCCGGCTGCGCATATCCTGCGAACCGATGGTGGACGAATACATGCCGGTAATCAAACAGGAACGGTTGACGGCACACACGCCGGTGATGCCGACGGCATGCGTATACCGCACGCCACGCGCGGCCAGCCGATCCAGATTTGGCGTGATCGCGTACTCGTCGCCGTAACATCCCAAGTTCGGGCTGATATCCTCGCACGTCAGCCAAAGCACATTCGGCCGCTGTTCGGCCGCCATCGCGCCCGGCGGCGACAGCACGGGGAGCAGGCAGATTGCCAAGAAGTGCAGTGGGGTCGTGCATAGCCAACGTATCACGAGACACCTCGCTTTCTTGTGTTGATGATGATCGTGTGTTTGCTTAATCCTTGAATGCCCCTTGGTCTCCAAGCTTCCTCAACCGTGTAGGGTCGTCACGGCGGTTTCGTCACCCCCGGGATCGGGAGCCCCTGTTTCACATGACCCCGTTTTGCTCCGTTGGATCCATGCGTCAACCCCCCCGGCAAAGCCGGGGGCTAATCGGGTTTACCCGGTGCCGACCACCGCAACCGGCTGACCAGAAGATAATGGTCCGACGCCCCCTTGGCAATCACCCGGCTGGCAATCGTCTCGATCTGCCGTGTATGGAAAATATGATCGATGCGGGCGGTCAGGTCCAGATGCCGGGTTGGCCAGCGCCAGGTGGGGTGTTCCTCGGGGCGCTCGGTGACCGACGCGAAACTGTCGACGAAACCTTTTTCTATCAGAAACTTGCCCGCCGCCAGATCGGCCGTGCTGTTGAAATCGCCGGCCACTAGCGTGGGCAACTTGGGATCGATCGCGGCACCGATCGCGGTGATCTCCTTCTGGTGGACCGATTCCATGTCCCCCAAAGCCTTCATCGCCTGGAGAACGCCCATTTTTTCCGACAGCAATGCCGGCTGCAAATGGACGTTGACCAACTGCAATCGTCGCCCGGCCAGTTCCACTTGGCCGATCCACGTGCCAAACAGTCCGTGTCGCGGCGGTAAGAAGCGGAGACCGGTAACCTCGACGGTTGAGAGAATACCAAACCGCTCGGCGGCGTATTGGCCCTGGTGCCCTTGAAATCGCATCCACGGAAACTCGCGGGCCAGATGGCGACGAAAGTATGCTTCCGACCGGGCGGTCGTTTCCTGCAACACGACCAGATCGGCTCCGGCAGTCCGAATCACGGCCACTGCGTGCCGTGGATCGATGTTCCCCCAGTTGATGTTGTACGTGGCCACGGTAAACACACGCGGCGGATCGGCGGGCTCGGCGGCTTGGGGCAAGTCGCCGCGGCCGACGGCCGTTAGCGCCACGCACGCCAGGAGTATCCGTACCGAATATATCATACTTCCTCCTCAGCCCCCGGCTCTGCCGGGGGACAACTTGCGTCGCTCCAATTCGCGCTGTATCGTGACCCATTGACGACCGTGCTTCAAGAAGCCGGGCACAAGTGCCTGGGCTAAACTCAACTATAAGGAATCCGACATGAACCGTCCACTCACACACCTCACCGTCTCACTCGGCCTGCTCTTCTTCTCCACCTCGGCGCTGGCCCAAAGTTCGGTGATGATCGAACCGGGCGACTCGATCGAGCAGATCGTCGCCAAGGCGGCCCGGGTGCGGCCGGCTGATCGGCAGGTGGCGTGGCAGGAGTTGGAGTTCACAGCATTCATCCACTTCGGCATGAACACGTTTACCGACCGCGAATGGGGCACGGGCCAGGAAACGCCCGACCAGTTTGCTCCCACGGCGTTCGACGCTCGGCAATGGGCTCGGGCGTTCAAGGCGGCCGGTATGAAGGGGGTCGTGCTGACGGCAAAGCATCACGACGGCTTTTGTCTCTGGCAGACCGACACGACCGAGCATTCGATCAAACACAGCCCGTGGCGCGACGGTAAAGGCGACGTCGTGCGCGACGTCTCCGAGGCGTGCCGGGCCGAGGGGCTCGCGCTGGGCATCTACCTCTCGCCCTGGGATCGCAATACGAAGGAGTTCGGCAAGCCGGGTTACAACAAGATCTTCCAGCAGCAGTTGCGCGAGCTGTTGACCAACTACGGCCCGGTGGTCGACGTCTGGTTCGACGGCGCCCACGCGCCTCGCGACCGGCCGGAGATTTTCGATTGGTCGGGCCACTACCGGCTCATCCGGCAGTTGCAGCCCGGCGCGTGTATCTCGGTGATGGGCCCCGACGTGCGCTGGTGTGGTAATGAGGGCGGCCATACACGCGCGGCCGAGTGGAACGTCGTGCCCATCGACAGCACCGACCCGCGTCCCGCCGAGGCATCGCAAGAGACGACCGAGGCGATCATCATGCGGTTCAAGGATCAGGCCGCCGATCTGGGCAGCCGCGATGTGCTCCAAAGCGCCAAGCAACTGATGTGGCGTCCGGCGATGACCAACACGTCGATCCGCCCGGGGTGGTTTTATCATGCCAGCCAGGACAATCGGGTGCGGTCGTTGGACAATCTCTTGAACATCTACTACGGCTCGGTCGGCGGCAATACGCAATTTCTGTTGAACATTCCCCCCGACCGCCGCGGACTGATCCACGAGAACGACGTCCAGCGGTTGGCCGAACTCGGCCGCGTGTTGCGGGCCACCTTTGCCACGAATCTCACCCGAGGCGCCGCGGTCAAGGCGTCGGCCGTGCGGGGCGGCGATCCAGCGCACGGGCCGGACAAGACCGTCGACGGCAAGAAGGAGACGTACTGGACGACCGACGAAGGCACAACCGAAGCGGTGCTGGAGTACGATCTGGGCCAGGCGCGCTCGTTCAACGTGGCCATGCTTGGCGAGTATATCACGGTGGGCCAGCGGATCGAGGCGTTTTCTCTCGAGGCTTGGCAAGACGGCCAGTGGCACCAGTTCGCCCGAGCAACGGCCGTCGGCTACAAACGGCTGCTGCGCTTCGATGAGGTGACAGCCCAGCGGGTGCGTCTTCGCATTACCCAATCGCGGCTTTGTCCAACCCTTTCCGGGTTCGGGCTGTTTCACACGCCGGTCGTACTGGCGGCGCCGGAGATCCGGCGCGACAAGGCGGGCACCGTCACAATCACCACGACCAGTGGCGCGGAGATTCGCTACACGCTGGACGGTTCCGATCCGACGGCCACGTCGCCGCGTTACCAGCGGCCCTTCGTGATGACCGCCCCCGGCGTGGTCAAAGCCCTGGCGATTGCCGGGCCCGGCGCGATCGACTTTGGCGGCCCGGCGCTGGCCGAGCGCGAGTTTGGCCGTGCCAAGGCCAAGTGGCGGCTGGTCTCCGTCGACAGCGAAGAACCGGGGGCGAAAAATCACGCCGTCAACGCCATCGACGGCGACCCGATGACCTTTTGGCACACCCAGTGGATGCACGCCAATCCCGGCTACCCCCATGAAATCGTCATCGACCTGGGCGAGACGCTGAACCTCTCCGGCTTCACGTACCTTCCGCGCCACGACCGGTCGGACGGCGGTCTGGTGGCGCGCTGGGAGTTTTACGTCGGCACCGAAGTCGGGAAATGGGGAGAACCGGCCGCCGCGGGCGAGTTTGGCAACATTCTCAACAATCCCGTCTTGCAGCGGGTCGAGTTCGCCGCGCCGA
>CAYUIQ010000045.1:0-38485 GCA_964444795.1 uncultured Planctomycetaceae bacterium | reverse complement strand
CGTTTCATCCGTTTCGTCGCACTGGCTTCGCCCAACGGCAAGCCCTGGGCCGGGGCGGCGGAGATCGATGTTCTGGAAGCCGCAACCGTCAAGCCGAAATAGCCCGTCGGAACGGCTGAGTTTGCCCTTCTGGGTGCCCAGGGGTACGCCGTGCGGCGTATGATCCGGCTCTCACCCGGCACGATTGGCACGACTGGCACTATCGGCGCCATCGGGACCGTTGACGACGGCCTTCGGACTCGGGGCCAAGCATGAAGTTTGCCTAATCAAAACGAGCGCCCGTTCGGGCCGTACAGTTTGCCAATCGGGGGTGAGGTTCTTTCGAATTCCTTCACCGAAATGTGCCGCCGGAACGATCAACATGGCATGGGGTGACGGATTCGTTTGCCCCAATCATGGCGTCATCCTTTTCCTCAGGTTCCGCATTCCGCAGTCATGGGAGTATCCGAAGTATGAGTTCTCTTCGATTGGTCGTGAGTCTTGCCGTATTGACGATCCTCTCGGGTGCCGTCGTCCAGGTTTCCGACGTGCGGGCCGCCGACGTCGAGGTTATCGACGGCTGCGAGTTTGCATGCGGGGAAATCGTGTGCGGCGGCGAGTGTGGCAACCCGTGCGACGTCGGTTGCGCCGGAGAAAGTCCGTTTGCCCGTTGGGTGAACCGCGATCCCTGGAAGCTGCCGCAGCCATGTGCCTTCGAACGTTTGGGGATCAACACGGGCGGTTGGATGCAGGCGGGTATTACCTTCAATGGCGATACGCCGGCCGACTATACCAACGGCCCCATGCTGACCAACGACCGCTCAGGGGAACCTCAACTCAACCAGTTGTGGCTGTACTTCCAGCGTCCGATTGACACAAAGGGGTGTGGACTGGACATCGGTGGCCGCGTCGACCTGCTCTACGGAACCGACTGGCGAGCGGCTTACTTTCACGGCCTGGGATTTGAGGACCGGATCAACGGCCCCGACTCGCTCTACGGGCTGTCGATTGCGCAGATGTACGCCGAGGTCGGGATCAACAATCTGTCGATCAAGATGGGCCGGATGACCGGTATCCTGGGCTACGAGATCGTGCCCCCGATGGGCAACTTCTTCTATTCCCATTCCTATGCGTTGGCTTACGGCGAGCCGGTCTTGATCACCGGTTTGATGGGAAAATACACACTGAGCAAGCAACTGACCGCGCTGGCCGGCTTTCACCAGGGAGTCCACCGCTTCGAGGACAATAACGACCAGCTCAACTTCCAGGGCGGTTTGACGTGGGAACGTTGCGACAAACTGATCTCGCTGGCTTACGCCCTGGACGCCGGCCGAAATGAATTCCTGCCCGGTCAGGGAGATGAGTATATTCAAAGTCTGGTGCTCAAACTTCAGCTCACCGAGCGACTGCTTTACGTATTGCAGAGCGACCTCGGCTACATCAACAACTCCGGGGCCGGCGCCGATGCCGAATGGTACGGCATCAACCAGAACCTGTTCTACACGCTCAACAAGAACTGGTCGGCCGGTCTGCGATTCGAATGGTTCCGCGACGACGACGGCGCCAAGGTCCTCGGCCTGGGAAATCTCCCCGATGCGCGGGGCTGGAACGGAGCACCCGGCTATGCCGGCAGTTTCAGCGCGCTAAGCCTGGGGCTGAACTGGAAGCCGAAATCCAACGTCACCTTTCGCCCCGAGGTTCGCTGGGACTGGTACGACGGGCTGGCCAATGCGGCCGGCCCCTATCCGTTGCCCTTCGACGCCGGCGCCAGCAACGATCAGTTCACCGCGGCGGCCGACCTGATTGTGACGTTCTGAGGGGGCCGCCAGGAGAGTATTCCCCACTGGATAGGGGGTTCGCCTAAGCCGGACACTTTGACAAGACGTCCCCTCCTATGCCAAGGGCCCGTGGGTTTTCCGCCCCCGGGCCCTTGGTTGGTTTCTTGGAGACCTCATTCCGAATTCCCATGTTCCGCCTGGGAACCGGATCGGTGGTTTCCTCGCTGGTGTCCTTAATGATACGGCGGCCACTCTCCATAGTGGTTGCCGAGATTCCAGTGCGCCGTGCCGGTGGTCTTGCGGAGCTTCGTGCTGTTGGTATTCACGACCGGCTTTTGAACGGTTACCGCCGTCACGGATGTCCGCGTGCGCTGGCGGCAACGGCGTGCGGCCTCCGCGGAGTCGACGCTGGTAGCCAGGATCAGAGCAAGCCCCGCCAACGCGGGTAAAAGAAAACGACGTCTCATGGTATATCCTCCCGGTTCCGGAACTCCGAAGACATGGTCTTCGTTTTTCCCTCGAATCGACCCGAGTTGCCGCGCAACTCTCTCAGATTGAATCGTAGACACCGACGAGAATAAGTCCAACGGGAAATGCCTTCATGGAAGCACCCTGAGACACAAATACACCACTAAGCTCGGTTGTACTTCCGGATCGCCTTCTCGATGGCCTTGCCCGTGGCCTGGCCGTCGCGGCGGGCTTCTTGGTAATTGCCCCCGGCTAGCGTGATCGCCGGAGCGATGTACGAAGCGACGATCAGCCCGCGGGTGCCCATCAGTTTGAAGAGGTTTTCGTGGTACTGGTCGATGTAGTCGTCGGCGACGTTGAAGTCGGCGGCCATGTAGACGATCTTCTTCTCGGCCAGGGCGTTGCGCATCTTGGCCGCCTCGTCGAGTTGGTCCAAACACAAGCTCTGGATGGCCGTGAGTCCTTCGGTGGCCAGGTAGTTGTCGATGTGTTGCGTGGCCGTGCCGCAATAGTGGATCGCGCCGCCGCCAAACGCCTTGAGCACCTGGCTGTTGTAGGGGACGACGAACTCGCGGTAGAGGTCGGGCCCGAAGATGACGCAATCGTCGTCCGACATCCAGACCCCGCCGTAGCCGCCGGGAATCTTGATCCCCAACACGTACGCGTCGTCTTCGAGGCTCTGCCCGGCCACTTCCTTCTGGAGGCGAACCCACGCGATCAGTGCGTCGGTCACCATCTGCATCAGATCATGCACGGCGTTGGGATGGTCGTACATCCAATAGATCATCTTGTCGTAGCCGATAATCTGCGTCGCCGTGGTCAGCGGTCCCTGGCAGTCGGTCACGCCAACCGGCAGATCGCTCCGCTGGCGCATGGTGCGAATGGTATCCAATACCCGCGGCATCAGCCCGTCGCGTCTTGGGTTGGGCGGCTGCAGGTCCTTGAGTTGCGCGACCTCGGAGATCGGAGCCAGATCGACCGCCGGGTCCATGCGATCCTGGAACTTGATCCCCACGCCGAACCCCGAGGCCAGCACGCCCGTGCCGTACCAGGGCATGAGAAAGGGGATATACGCGTCGTCGTAGTTCGCAACGTGCTGCTCGATCCCGTCGGTCTGGTAGCGGATCATGCTCGTGGGATCGGCGTCGCAATAGTCGGCCGGTATGTTATCCCGCAGATCGCCGAAGAGCCAGTAGCCGGCATCGTAAATCAGATACGGCGCGGTTTCGTTGTTAAACTCAAACGCCTCGCGAATCGCCGCCTCGGCAGCCAGACTACGCTCGTGGTATCGGGGGGACGTGAGCATCGGTTGCGCTCCTTCAACACGAATGGGAATCAGTGAGTACCGCCATGATACGCGCTGAGCCGGTCGAGCAACAGCCCCGGGGGATACGGGAGAATCGCACAGGGTTCCGACAATGTAAAATGACAGCAGCCGCAAGCAAGAACGCCGCCATGGCGGCTATCAGAGGAAGGCAATGAACTCGTCTTCCGTAAGCCCCGCGGCTTTGATTAGCGCTCGCAGGGTGCCTTTCTTCACATTCTTGTTGCCGTGAACCGGGACCGCAAGAGCGTTGGGGTGCCCCGGCTTCTTCAGAATGTGATGGCTGCCCTTCACGCGGTCCAAAGAGAACCCCGCTCTCTCGAACGCTCGCACGGCTTCCCGGCCCGAAATGGAAGGCAGGTCAGGCATACACGGCAATCCACTTCTCTATCGCGTTTGCCGGAACCTCATCGACGTCAACCCTGCCCCAGGGAATCGTCTCACCGGAATCTTGGTAACTAGCTAGAGCCCCTTGAAATGCCTCCGTAATGTTCTCCAGGGCTTCACGGTCGGTCTCCCCCTGGCTAACTACGCCGGGCAGAAGCAAGGCGTGCGCGGAATACCCACCCTCTTCTTCCGGGCAGAGCAGAACGCGACACTCGAAAAGAGTTGCACCTTCGGCTTCAATCTTCATCGGTTTGAAGTCGGGATTCATCGGCAGGGGCAATTCAGCGGTACTCATGGTTATACATTCCTGCAAATAAACAATCAGTCTGCTTTTTCTGTTCTGTCTACGGAAACGATGCGGTAATAACCGAGCGGCTCATCGTTCCACAGCAACTCCAACGCATACGGACCCTCGCGATAAACCGGCAAGACCGGCAAGGGCGAAAATACCTCAACGGGAACCAGAGGATCTTCGGCTCTGACCGTCAGTTCGATCTGAAACAGCACCTTGTTCGTAGTCAAATCCACGAAGCGAAGGACAAGCGGAACCTCGCCATGGACATCGGTCAAGTTGAAGTACACAAACGGCGACCCCGCCTGCATGACCTCGTGGGTCCGTTTAGCCACCAGCCCGCCCGGTTTGGCGTCTTCTTCGGACGATTTGGCGTCTTCGCTCTTCCTCGCGAAATTCAGGGCGCGAAATGTCCCAGCGATGACGTGCTTTCCCGTTGCCTCGTCCCGGTAGACATGATCCGCCAGCAAGAGGGCTTGCATTACAGGCTTCGCAGGGTTCACAGGCTTCACACCCTCCGCGCAAAAACAAAGCCGCCCATGCCACGACAGCAACAGCGGCGTTTCCATACTTCCATCATACGTGTTCCGATTACCTTCCCGTCGGCATCCATGCTTTCGGAACAAACATGTTTCACTCTTCAGCTATTCTACCAGACACCTGGCACGAAGCCAGCATTCTAGGGCCACTCCGCGCGGCACGCAATCGGGCATTTTGGCTTTTGTCGGCAGAACCGGACAGTGCCCCGCTGCTGAGGGGTAGAGTTCGGGGCGCCATACCTAATTCATCGTCGTTCTTTCGGAGTTGTGTGGGGTGTCTTCGGAACTCCCCCATATTTTCCGATCCTTGAAACTCAGAGAGTCAAAACGTAAATCGTATATTCCAATTCACTCAGGCGTTTCAACAATTCGCTTTCAACTGTGAACGGATTCTCTAGCCACAAGAATCAATCTGGATTGTACCCAAGTTTCTTGGCTTTTGCGAAATCGGCGTCGGCCTTGGCGTGGTCGCCCTTGTGCTGGTAGGCGTAGCCACGGCCATAGTGAGCAATAGCGTGGTTCGGTTGGAGCCGGATAACTTCGGTGTAGTCGGCGATGGCTTCGGCATATTTGCCACTATCCGTATACGCGTTGCCCCGGCCACAGTAGGCACTGGCGTGGTTCGGTTGGAGCCGGATAACTTCGGTGTAGTCGGCGATGGCTTCGGCAGATTTGCCACTGTCCCTATACGCGTTGCCCCGGTTGTGGTAGGCGTCAGCCCATTTCGGTTGGAGCCGGATAGCTACGGTGAGGTCGGCGATGGCTTCGGCATGTTTGCCACTTGCCCTATACGTGCAGCCCCGTCCGTTGCGGGCGTCAGCCCATTTCGGTTGGAGCCGGATAGCTTCGGTGAAGTCGGCGATGGCCTTGTCTTTCTCGCCCTTGAGCTGGTAGACGTAGCCACGGCCATAGTAAGCAATAGCGTAGTTCGGTTGGAACCGGATAGCTTCGGTGAAGTCGGCGATGGCCTTGCCTTCCTCACCCTTGTGCTGGTAGACGCAGCCACGGCCATAGTAAGCACCAGCGTAGATCGGTTGGAGCCGGATAGCTTCGGTGAAGTCGGCGATGGCCTTGCCTTCCTCACCCTTGAGCTGGTAGGCGTAGCCACGGCCATAGTAAGCATCAGCGTAGTTCGCTTGGAGCCGGATCGCTTCGGTGAATTCGCCAATTGCCTTGATGTATTCGCCCTCAGCAAGGTACGAACTACCTCGCGTGTATGCTTCGCCTGCCCGCTCTTCATTTGATTGCTCTCCCCTCGCCGTACTGCCCATGAGAATCGACAGCCCGACAAGTACAACCAGTCCTACGAGAATTCTGCGAACTATCATCGCATAGCCCCCTATCAAGTTCTTTACTTTGTCAATCCTCAAAACTCACAGAGCAAAAACGCTCAACACAAAGTCACCCCAAAAAAACGAAGTGGCCACGGCTTCACCCGAGTGTCTCGGACCGTTCCTACTCAGTTCGGGAATGTCTCATTACACTTGTTACACGAATAGAACTCGTACTCAGTGCTGCTACCCATTGAACCACGACAGCTATGTTCTATGTCCTCGCTGTCGCAATACGGGCATACAGGTGTCACGTCCTGCGAGTTTGACGCTCCACGCTTCGGCGAGTTCACCAGCCCCGCCAACCACTTGCGAATCCCCATCAAACTCCCCCGTTCCCAGCGTTTCCAGTGTCGAACTCTCATAGTATCAACAGCCACCCCGAACCTACCCGATTGGGGAGGCCAGGTCAACCCAGGGGAATTACAGCACAAAAGAAGGCCCCAAGAGAGAGACCTAGAACCTCTTGGGGGCATAGCTCGGGAAGCCCCACCGGCGGCAACCGATGGGCCTGGATGTTCGGGCCCGGATAGGGGAGGCAGTGGATAGGGGGTCCTATGTTCGGGACCATAAAACAAGGGGTTTCCGGCTGGTTTTGCACGTCGGCCCTTGTGCGATCCGGATCGACCACCGACAATGACGACATGGCCCGGACACCCTCTCCGACCGATGCGAACGGCGGCGACGATGCGGCCCGGTATCAGCCGTTGGTTGTCGTGTTGGCGGCGGTTTGCGCCGGGATCGTGGCCGATCGGTTTGGGGGCATCGCGCTGGCGGTGTGGTGGGCGATGGCCGGCGGAGCGTTGGTGGCTTGGGCCGGGTGTTGGTATCGTCGGTGGCGGCGAACTGCCGCCGTGTTGTTGTTGGTTTCCATCGCCGCCACCGCGGCCGGGTGGCATCATTGCCGGTGGAACCTGTTTGCCGATGACGATCTGGGAAGGTACGCCGGGATCGAGTCGCAACCGGTTTGCATCGAGGCGGTTGCCCGCAAGGCGCCGAAACGGTTGCCCGCTCCGCCGTACAATCCGATGCGCGTCATCCCCCGGGGTGATCGCACGCGAGTCGAGGTGGACGTCGTACGACTTCGCAATGGAACCACTTGGCAGCCATGCTCAGGCAGCGCCACGCTGACCGTCGAGGGGCATCTGCTGGGCGTCGCGCAGGGCGACCGCTTGCGGGTCTTTGCCAGCCTGAATCCCCCCTCGCCGGCGGCCAACCCGGGCGATTTCGATTACGCCGCGTTTTGCCGAGCCGATCGGCGTCTGAGTCTGCTCCGGGCTTCGTATCCCGACTGTATCTCGACGACCGCCGCCGCCGGGATGTCCAACGTCGGCGGTATCGTCTCCTGGGCGCGGAAAGGCTCCAGCCGCCTCCTGTCGCAACATGTCGACGAGCAACAGAGCGACCTCGCGGCGGCCGTGTTGCTGGGCGCCCGAGAGCAACTCGACGAACAACAGTGGGAAGCCTTCTTCGAGACGGGGACGGTCCATCTACTGGCGATTTCCGGGCTGCACGTGGGCATCGTGGCGTGGATGCTCTTTATGCTGCTGCGGATAACGCGAGTATCGCGGGGCCGCGCGGCGCTGATCGTTGCTACGGCGACGATTCTCTACGCGATCCTGACCGACGCCCGGCCGCCGGCGATCCGCGCGACCATTCTGGTGCTCGTCTTCTGCCTGGGATCGTACTTGGGACGTCGTCTGCTGGCGTTCAACACGCTGGCCGCGGCGGGATTGATCGTGCTGGCGATGAATCCGGCCGATCTGTTTCGCGTCGGCACTCAACTTTCCTTCCTGGCGGTGGCTGGATTGGCGTGGTTTGCTCCACATTGGATCAGGGCCGGACAAGGAAAAGACCCGTTGGATCGTCTCGTTGCCAAAAGTCGTGGGCGGATGCATCGCAAGGGGATCGTCGTCGGCCGCTCGACACTCCACCTGCTGCTGGTCGGCACGGTCATCTGGGTACTCGCGCTGCCGTTGGTGATGGCCCGATTCCACATTGTCTCCCCGGTGGCGCTGGGGCTCAATATGTATCTCTGGCTGCCGATGGCGGCCGCCTTGGCCTGTGGGTTCGGAGTGCTGACCTTCGGATGGCTGGTTCCGCCGCTGGCGGCGCTTTTCGGCCGATGCTGTGGATGGATGCTGGCGTGTCTGCAATGGGGAGTCGACACGGCGCGCGAAGTGCCCGGCAGTCACCACTGGGTACCCGGGCCCGACAACTGGTGGCTCGCCGGCTTCTATGGAGGCCTGGCCCTGATGGCGGCCGTCCCCTCGCTTCGCCCGCCGCGACGCTGGCTGCTTGCCCTGGTGGCCGGATGGATCGGCGTCGGCATGTCGGTCTCGTGGATGAAAAAGGAAACCGACCGATTGGATTGTACGTTTCTGTCGGTCGGGCATGGCTGTGCCGTGGTGCTGCAACTGCCCGACGGGCGAACGATCCTGGTCGATGCCGGGAGCCAGGTATCGCCCGAGTATTGTGCCCGATCCGTGGCCGCTTTCCTCTGGTCGGAAGGAATCACGCACCTTGATGCCGTCGTGCTGACCCATGCCGATGCCGACCATTACAATGCGCTGGGCGACCTCTTGCGGCAATTCTCCGTCGGCGTGGTCTACACTTCGCCAACCATGTTCGAGCGGGAAAACGACAGCGCCGCGCTGGCCGAACTGAAAGCAGTAATCGTTCGTGCGGGAGTTTCCATCGAAACGATCCATCGCGGCAACCGCTTGCGGGCGCCGCCGGGTTGTACGATCGAGGTCCTCAATCCACCCGAACGGGGGTTTTTCGACGACGACAACGCCAACAGCATTGTTTTGATGCTCCAGTGGCAAGGGCAGCGAATCCTGCTCACCGGCGATCTGGAGGACGCCGGCTTGCAGGAGATGTTGGAGGAAGAGCCGATGCCCTGCGACGTGCTGCTGGTTCCTCACCACGGCAGTCGTCGGAGTATCGCCGCTCACCCGGCCGCACTCGGGCTTGGCGGCTCGGCTGTGGCTCAGAGTCTGCCCGAGTGGAGCCGGCCGAAGGTTGCCGTCGTCAGCGGCGGGCGTAGTGTGGATATGGAGGTGATCGAGAACGCTTACGGGACGGTCGGAGCGGAAGTGCTCGACACGGCCCGATGCGGTGCGATTCGAACCTCGCTGTCGGCCGATGAGCTGGAAATCGACTGGCATCTGGATGGGGGGTGAGATATCCATGAACTGGCGACCGTAGCTACCTGGATGACACAACTGCCAATGTAGTAACGGCTTATGGCGATTTATGGACGCCGGCCTCGCGGCCCTGCGTGACGACCGGAAGCATCGTCACGGGGAAGCGGCCTCCAGGCGCTTTCTGGCGAAAATTTGCCGATTGGGAAGGGAATTCCGGGTCGTGGAGCGTTGTGGATCGGGGAATTGCCGAAATGGGGCGGCGAAAGCGGTCGATTTACGGTTGCAAAACCTCGGGGCAATGGTAAACTGAGTCCTTCGTAAAGTTGTATTGGTAGAGGATTGTTGTAGGAATGGTCTCAGTAGACATGGTAGGAGGATCGGCGTTTCGGTAGACGTAAGTGATGCCGGCCGACCTGGAGGAATCGCGGTAGCAGATGACTATTACCAAAGAGCGGAAGCAAGAGTTGATCCAGGAGCATGGGCGAACTGAGGGCGACACGGGTTCGCCGGAGATTCAGATCGCCATCTTAACCAGCCGGGTCAACGAACTGACCGAGCACATGAAGGGCCACAAGAAGGACCATGCGTGTCGTCGCGGTCTTCTCATGATGGTCAGTCGTCGTCGTCGGTTGTTGGACTACCTGAAGAAGGTGGATCCGCAGCGTTATCTCGACATCATTCGACGTCTGGAAATCCGCAAGTAGTCTCTGGCGCAAGTTGTTCTGGCGCAAAACGATTTTCGGGGGTTTCGCGGCCATGTTGGGGCCGCGGCGCCGTGTCGACCCGGAAAGACTCCCGCGGGAGACTCCCCGAGCCGGGTCGCCGTCTCTCGAATCTGACCCCACGGCGCGCCTGGGATGCGCCGTGTCCCATGGGGCGTCTCGGCCCGGTTATCTCGGCCCGCCCGTCCGTATCCGCCCGTCCATGTCCACCACGACTGGCAGTAACAGAAATAGGATGAAACATTGAAAACGCGCGTAGAACGATCTATTGGGGCGGGAACTCTCTCGCTGGAAGCCGGTGATTTGGCCAAGCAGGCCGCCGGCAGTTGTCTCATTCAGTTCGGCGACACGGTGGTGTTGTCGGCCACGGCGACGGGTGCCCCCCGTGCGGGGATCGATTTTTTCCCGCTGACGTGCGACTATCGCGAGCGAACGGCCGCGGCAGGAAAATTCCCGGGTGGGTTTCTCAAACGAGAAGGCCGGCCCACGATGAAGGAGATCCTCACCGCCCGGTTGATCGATCGCCCGATCCGCCCGCTGTTTCCCAGTTGGTTCAAAGACGAAGTCCAGATCCAGTGCTTCGTCATGGCCCACGATCGGCAAAACGACGCCGATGTACTGGCGATCACCGCGGCGGCGACCTCGCTGGGATTGTCGGCGATGCCGTTTCAGGGCCCCCTGGCTGCCGTGCGGCTGGGACGCGTCGACGGCAAATTCGTGCCGTTTCCCACCCAGGATGATCTGGAAGAAAGCGATCTGGACCTGATCGTCGCCGGAAACCTCGAGTCGGTACTGATGATCGAGGGGTTCGCCCGGCAGATGCCCGAGGATCTGATGGCCGACGCCGTCATGGAAGCCCATGCCGTGGTCAAGCAGATTTGCGAGCTGCAACTCGAGCTGATCGAGAAGATCGGGGCCGAGAAGATCTCGCGTGAGATACCTGAGTCGGACGGCCTGCTCGACCAGCTCAGCGAGAAGTACTACGATCAATTCAAAGCAGCCCAGCAGACCACCGGTAAGCTGGCTCGCGAAGAAGCGTGTGCGGAATTGAAGGCGCAAGTCGTCGCCGAGTTGATCCCCGACCCGGACGCCGAGGGGGCCGTCGATGTGGCAGCCGTGAAGTCGGCCTGGCACGACTTGGAGGCGCGGGTGATCCGCGAGTTGATCCTCTCGGGCACTCGGTCCGACGGTCGCGACAACAAGACGGTTCGCCCCGTCGAGTGTGCCGTCGATCTCCTACCCCGCGTTCATGGCTCGGCTCTGTTCCAGCGGGGAGAGACCCAGGCCCTGATCACGGTGGCCTTGGGCACCGGGCGAGATGAGCAGCGTGTCGACGGGTTGCTGGAAGAGTACTTCAAGAAGTTCATGCTCGACTACTACTTCCCGCCGTTCTCGGTGGGCGAAGTACGACCGATCCGTGGCCCGGGGCGGCGAGAAATCGGTCACGGGGCGCTGGCCGAACGGAGCGTCAAGGCCGTGCTTCCCGATCCCGACGACTTCCCCTACACGATCCGCGTGATTTCCGACATCCTCGAATCGAACGGTTCCAGTTCGATGGCCTCCGTCTGCGGAGCCACGTTGGGGCTGATGGCCGCGGGCGTGCCGATCAACAATCCGGTGGCGGGTATCTCCATCGGACTGGTCAAGGAATCGGACGACAACTGGGTCCTGCTGACCGACATCGTCGGCGACGAGGATCATCACGGCGACATGGATTTCAAGGTGGCCGGTACCCAGAACGGCATCACCGGAATTCAGCTCGACCTGAAGATCGACGGCATCGGCGAGGAGATTATCCGGGCCACGCTGGTCCAAGCCCGGGAGGCGCGGATCGAGATTCTTCGATCGATGCTGACCACCATTTCGCGGCCCAACGAGTCGATTTCTCCCTGGGCACCGCGGCTGATTCGCATGAAGATCGAAGTGGATCGAATCGGTATGTTGATCGGCCCGGGTGGGAAGACGATTCGCAGTATCCAAGAGAAGACCGGTGCGTCGATCGACGTGGAAGACGACGGCACGGTGACCGTGGCCAGCCACAACAGCGAATCGGCCGACGCCGCGATCAAGCAGGTCGAGGCGCTGACCGCGTCGGTGCAAGTGGGCAAGATCTACGACGGGACCGTCCAAAGCGTGAAGGACTTCGGCGCCTTCGTCGAGATTCTTCCCGGTCGCGACGGCCTGTGCCATATCAGCGAGTTGTCCGAGGAGTATATCAACAGCGTCTCGGACGTCTGCAAAGTGGGCGACGCGATGAAGGTGAAGGTGATCGCGGTCGACGAGCAGGATCGCATCAAATTGAGCCGGCGCGCCGCCATGCTGGAGCTTGGCGAGAAGGACAAGCCGGCCGAGGAGTCCGCTTCGTAGACCCAACATGCCGCGGGCAACGCCGGGTTGCCCGCGGTGCGGTGTTATTCGTAGTACAGGCGCCATGAACGCAGCGAATCGTTCTCCCTACGCCGAAGAGAACCAGAAGCTGGTCGATCGATACACCCAGATCGCCCGGCTGGCCGGGGGGCTGGCCCACGAAATCAAGAATCCGCTGTCGACGATCCGGCTGAACATGGAACTGTTGGCCGAGGACTTCAGCCCCGAAGACGGTGAAGAGCCCACTCGCCGGCAACGTCGCGCGCTGGCCAAGGTCGACGTGGTGCAACGAGAATGCCAGCGGTTGCAGGACTTGCTGGATGACTTCCTTAACTTCGCCAAGGTTCGCCGGCTGAAACTGGAGCCGGCCAATCTCAATATCCTCGTCCGCCGCGTGCTCGATTTCTTCCAGCCGCAGGCCGAGGAGGCGGGTATCGAATTGGTCGACTACCTGGCCAGCGATCTGCCCAGCGTCGTGGTCGACCGCGAGGCCTTTCACGGTGCGCTGTTGAACCTCGTGCTCAATGCCCAGCAGGCGATGCCCGACGGCGGTCAACTCGTCGTGCGAACCAACGCCAGCGGCAACGGCGTCGTACTGGACCTGATCGACACCGGGTGCGGCATGGACGAGCGACACGCCTCGCAGGTTTTCGACGCGTTCTTCTCAACCACCAGCGGCGGTACGGGATTGGGACTGCCGACGGCCAAGAAGATCGTCGAAGCGCATAACGGCGAGATTTCCATACAAAGCGAACCGGGACGCGGAACACAGATCACCATCAAGCTGCCTACGCCCGCGCGACTGCCGGGGGTAGGGACCAGGGACTAGAGATCGGCATCTTTACGTTATGACTTCCTCGAAATCAACGTCCGAAGCTTCGCCTGGCGAAGCTGCCGAACCGCGTACGGAAGTACTGGTCGTTGACAACGATCAGGCGCATGCCGAGGCGGTTGCCGAAAGCCTCGACCGCGTCGGCTTTCATTGCACCGTGGCAACTTCCGGTTCGCAGGGCGCGGGGATGATCGAGGAGAAGCTCTTCGACATCGTCATCACCGATCTGGTGATGGGCGACGTCGACGGGCTGGAACTCCTCGGCCGGGCCAAAGAATCGTCGGACCAGTGCGAAGTGATCTTGATGACCGGTCACGGGACGATCCCCTCGGCCGTGACGGCCATGAAACAGGGGGCGTTCAACTATCTGCTCAAACCGTTGGATATCGGCCAGCTTCGCGCGGTGGCCGAGAAGGCGGCCGAAAGCGTCGCCCTGCGCCGCGCCAACGTCGACTTGAAGCGACGCCTGGATGAGAAATACGGCTTCGAGGGCGTCATCGGCGACAGCCCCCAGATGCGCGATATTCTTCAGCGGCTCCGCCGCATTGCCCCCACCGACGCCAGCGTGTTGATCCAAGGCGCCACCGGTACGGGAAAGGAACTCGTCGCCCAGTCGATCCACCAGAATAGCCCACGCAAGAACAAGCCCTTTGTGGCCCTGAACTGCGCAGCGCTGAGCGAGAATATCCTGGAAAGCGAATTGTTCGGGCACGTCAAAGGCGCATTTACCGACGCCTCGACCGATCGGGTGGGGAAATTCGAGTACGCCAACGGCGGCACCCTCTTCCTCGACGAAGTGGGCGACATGCCCATGCCCACGCAGATCAAGCTGTTGCGCGTGCTGGAAAACGGCGAAATCACCCGCGTCGGGTCCAACGACCCGGTCAAGGTCAACGTCCGCATCCTCTCGGCCACCAATCGCAATCTGGAAGAGGCCATCACCGGGGGCGGCTTTCGCAACGACCTGTATCACCGGCTGAAGGTCGTCACGCTACGGCTTCCCACCCTGTTGGAACGGAGTCGGGATATTCCCGTTTTAATCGACCACTTCGTCAAGCAGTTCGTCAAGCAACACCAGAAGCAGATCAAGGGCATGACGCCGCCGGCACGCCGCCGGCTATTTGCCTACGAGTGGCCGGGAAACGTCCGCGAACTTCGCAACGTGATCGAGAGCATGATCGTGGTGGATTGCGACGGATTGCTCGATCTGGACGATCTGCCCGAGGAACTGGCCGATGGTGCCGATCCCGGCAACGACCTTCCCGGCAACACGTTGGTGGGTCTGGTCGGCAAACCGCTGCAGGAGATCGAGCGGCTCTTCATCGCCGAAACGCTACGGATGACGGGTGGCAATCGGGAAGAAGCCGCCCGGCTGTTGGGTATCGGTCAGCGTACGCTCTACCGGAAGATCAAGGACTTCGAGCTATGAGAAGACCGCTTTAGAACCGCAACTCGGCCCTGCCGACAAATCCATCAAGGGTCAGCAAGTCGCCCAGCCCGACGAATTCGTTTCTCTGCACGGCCGCAATGAACTCGTCGGTACGGACCGTGTTGAACCAGAATCCGGCATTGTAGCCCAGATCGAAGCGAATTCGCCCATTGCAGCTTGTCCAGCCCATGCCCACCTCGAGATCGATGGTCGGTACGAGGCGGCCGGCCTTCCACCGGGTTTCGGCAACCACCGGATCGACACCCGTTCCCATCAGGTACGTTCCCCGGAACTCGCCGGCGAGCAGACTGACGAATCCACGGCCGAAGACCAGGAATCCGGAGTTGCACGCGTGCCGCTCGCCGATGATCCCCACGCGGAGACCGCCGCCGTCGAAGAGGACATTGCTGTTGACGACCTCGACGCCGTTGCCGCCGAACGTGGAACTGAATGTCTGCTCAAGGTGTGCGAATCGCAGACCGAGCAGGCAATCCACCACGAAACGGTCGCCGTGTGCGATCACGCATCGGTAGTCGACGTCGGCCAGATCCATGTCGAAATCGAACCGACCACTGGCACTGAGATAGTCGGTCGGCGCGGCCTGGGCACCCGGATGGGTCACCAACGACCGCAGCACAATGTTTGGCCGCGACTCGGTGGTTTCGTACGTGGTCGAGCTTTCAAAGTGAGTATAGGCAATGCCGACACTCGCCCATTCGTCCATCGAGCGACGAAAGCCGACGCGAAAACCGGGGCTGTAGTCGATATCCACCACGGCCGTCTCACCCACCTGAATGGGCTGGGCCCCCGCGGGCGGTGCGATTGCCCCGTTGATCGGAACGGCAAAAGCCACTTCCGCGTTGCGCGGACGCATGTAGAGAAACTCGCCGAACAAGGCCCGATCCGGGCGCCGGCATTTCCGCGGAAGACTGGCCGATTGGCTGCCTTGGGAACCGCCGTCGTAGTCGAGACCGGCCCGAGGTACCGTCTGCGGCCACGAAGCCTGCATGATGTACGGGTTCCCCTGTCCGCCCTGATATCCCGCCACCGACGGATATCCTGCTTGCTGTGCCTGGTAAGGCTGCGAATACGCCAGTTGTCCGAACTGGTAGTACTGAGCTTCCCCGGAATGCGCGCATGCGAGCACTGCCAGCGCAATTCCAACCGCGGTCAGCTTGGCCATCATCCGTTATCTCCCTGGAAATCCGACATTCGTCTGCGATCCGATGCCAGCGTACGGGGCGTGCCTGTCCCGGTCGTTCGGATCTTGCCGAGACGACACGGCGACCGGTTTTTCCGGGCTGTATCGATCGTATCGCCCTATTGGGTGTCAGGGATCAAGAAAAACAGGCCAAGCCCGAAAAACAGTGTAACCCCTGTAGATGACACAGTTTTCCTGGATAACCAGAAAGTGCCAGTTCGGATTGTTCATGGGTTTGTAGCTACGTTCGCCAGAACGTGGGGCGTATCAAAGCGTTACGACCACGTTCTGGCGAACGTAGCTACGACAGTGTGTCGTGAGACTAATAATGCCGGCTAGCTGTCCGGGGTCATTGAACGGACGGTGTGGAGGCCATCGGATGGATTTTACCATCCGTCGCGGGAGAGAATGCACGAATGGGAACCCCGCCCGGCGAAAGGACTTCCGCACGGCAGACACGGCCGTGCCGCATTCACGTTCAGTCCGGGCCAAGGAGCAGTCTGGACTAAATGGAGGGTTTCCGTACCGTGAATTTGATGGTCGATTCGCCCGTTCGATTGCTGTTGAGATCGACAATCGTTAGTTTCAAATGGTACTGGCCGGCAAAAATGCTCGAGGGAAGAGCAAAGCGATAGTTGGTAAAGAAATCGCGCCGCATGTTGCGACAATGCTCCTCGACCGGCCCGAAATCGTGCTGGTCGATCAGCCGACCCTGGGAATCGAGAATCTTGTAGCTGCTCTGCAGAGCCGTGTGGTAACCCTTCTCCGAGGTCTTGGAAGAGAAGTTCTCGACTTCGGCGTAGAGCCGAATTGCCTGCCCCGGCGAGAATTCGGTCTTCTTTTCCAGCGGTGTGATGTTACCGTAGCCGGTCACCGTGCGGCAGAAGGTCAGGTTGTGGACCACCAGCGGAGCCGATTGGCTCAGCTTGGCCACCGCTTCCTGAAGCAGGGCCCTGGCCTGTCGGGCGCGTTCCGCCTCGTCCGGCTCGCGCGCGGCGTCCATCCAGGTCGCCAGCCCGTAACATTCACGTGACCAGAAGTACTGGATATTGGCGTCGACGTACGGGATCGGTTTCATCGCGTCGTCGCGTCGCCCGGCCGCCAGGTAGAGCAAGCGGAGCTGTGCCTGCCGCTGGGTTCTCTGGTCGGTGTCCGGCTCGTCGGCCAGTTCCGATTCCAGCATCTCGATGGCCGCCGACAACCGGCTCTGCCAATCGTCGGCCTCCAGTGGCGACCGCTCGGCCCGGTACGGCGGCAGGTGGTCTGGACCTGGGGTTGCGATTGCAGTGGAAGTCGATTCCGCCGGAACGCTGGCTGAAGCGACCTCACTCGGGTCGGTAACGAGTTGATCGGGCCGGCTGTTCTGGGGAGACGCCGGGTAGCCCTCGGGCAATGAAGCCGCGTCGGTAGCCGCAGGGCTTGGTGTCTCGGCCAATGAGATCGTTTCCGTTGGCACCGTCTCCCGACGAGGTACCTCGCGGGTTTTGCTGGGAAAATTCGCCGTGGTGCCTGCTTGGCCGACATCCGGAGCGGCCGGGGAGTTGCCCGATTCCGCTTGCCGCTGGCTGGCCAGGATCGTCCGAAAATACGGAACGGCACTGGGCCAGATGGCCGGGTCCGTTCCCTTGAGATACTCCATCAACCGGGCGTGAGTTTCGGGCTCCTCGTCGGCCAGAGTCCGCAGCTCGTTCATCACCGTCTGCATGTCCAAGTCGTTTGCCTCGGGCACCGTTTGGGATTCCGGAGATATCGAAATATGGGTATCCGGCGTGATTTGGCTTGCCTGGGAGGACTGCGGCGTATTTTGCGGCGGTGCGGACGAGTTCCCGGCACCAGGCCCGCGCAGCGGAGCGCAACCCGATCCGAGGATCGAGGTTATGCAGAGCAGGGGTATGAGAAATTTGGTCTGGCGCACGGGTTGAGCGACATGATAGAGGAGGAATCCCACGAAAGAGGGGGCGAATCTTAGCCGAATCGCCCGTCCGTTTCAAGGCAGAATCGCCAGAACGATTTGGCCAACAACCATCCGTCGCACGTTCTTACCCAGTCGACGATGGTTGCCGCAACTCGGGGGCGGCGAGACGGAGGATGAGGGTTTCCAGGACCATGCGTGGCGGCAGGGCGCTGCCGCCCTTGAGACCGAGGTCGGTTTTCAACAGCCAATCGTAGAGATGCCCGGCGCGATGGCGACCGATTTGACGCAAGTGCCCCTCGGTCTTCTTCAGCAGAAACGATCGAACACCGGCCTGCTCCAGGGCCTGGCGAAGGGCGATTCGGCGACCGGCCGCTTCGGCCTGGACGATCAACCGCGTGGCGGCGGCCAGTCGGCGGAGCGTGGCGGAGATTTGCCCGAGGATTCCGATCGGGCTCTCACCGGCGGCGAGCAATCGGTCGAGTTGTTCCAGGGCGGCCGGAGCTTTGCCTTCGAGGATGCGGTCGAGCATCTCCCAAGTGGTCTTGGCCCGCCATCCACCGACCATCTTGCCGACTTGCTCGACCCCGACGGCCTGCCCCTTTTCGGCCGTCAGCGCCAGCTTGGCCAGTTCCTGGTCGAGCAACCCCAATTCGGGGCCCACCATCTCCAGCAGCATCTCGACCGCCGCCGGTTCGAGCGTCGTGTTGTGACGCTGGCGTGCCCAGGAGCCGAGCCATCGGCCAAGCCGCGCGGCCGGCGGGGCGTTGCAGTCCACGGTCAACCCGTCGCCAGCCACCGCCTTATAGAGCCGGGTGTTGGAAGGCCAGGACTGCACCTCCAGCACCAGCACGCCGCTGGAACAAGGCGCGGCCACGTAATCCTCCAAATTCGGGCGATTGCGGCTGACGAAGTCGTCGGCGTCCTCGACCAGTACGAGCCGTTGACCGCCCCCGAACATGGCCAGCGTGGCCAGATCGCCCAACACGTCTTTCATCTCCGCCGACCGGCCCTCGAATACCGTTAGCGAGAACTCGCCATCTTCGCCCCCCAGCACGGTTTGCCGCAAAACGCCGATCACTTGCCGCCGGAGAAACGGATCGTCGCCGAAAACGACGCAGACCGGCCGCACCGGATACTTGTCCGGCTTGGCGAGGAAATCCAGGGCATGGAGTGTTTTCTTAGCCACGGGCGGCGTAGCCAAAGAGTTTAGTCCGTTGAAAAAGCAGTGGCACACGAGTGCCCGGGCGAAACGGCCAGGCACGTCAGTATACCAGTTTCCCCCGGCCAGCGAAGAGGGCAGGGCAGGGGGGCTCGGCGAGAATACGACGCGGCTTATCGCAAGAAATAGCGACGGGGGGCCGGTCTCTCCGCGGAATCCGCACGGATCGCGTTGCCGATGGCTGCCGTGTCGAGCGAGATCGGCTCGGCCCGCTCGAATACCGTCGTGTTGCCCGCTTCGTCGCGCACTTTCACGCGCAGATAAATCCGCGGGGAAACGTCCGCGGGAAGCTGCCAGGCATAACTGCCCGTGTTGTCCAGCTTCGAGGCGATCGGCGTCCATGGTCCGTAGGAGTAAGGACTATAGGCCAGATCGATCGGCCCCTCGGCCAGCTTCCAGTCGGCGGCATCCCAGCAGACCATTAGTCGATCGCCCTGCTGCTGGACGGAAGTAAGCTTCGCGACCGGATCGGTCAGATCGACGCCGACCCGTGCTTGCGGTTGTTCGCCCGGCTGGGGTGACCGGTTTTCCGTGTCGTTGCGACCCTGGACGACGACGCGAAAACCGTAAACGCCTTCCCCGTTCACATGGGCGGTGATCGGACTGCGCCGATCGTTGTCCAGCGCATAGCTTTCCCAGGTACGACCGTCGTCGCGCGTGCCCCAGAGTTCGACCTGGCGGATGTCGCCACTGGAATTCGGCTCGATCGCGTACTCGACGTCGACCAACCGAGAACGGACCATCCGCAGCGGCAGCGTGGTGTCGGCCGCCTGGGCGCCCCCGGCTGACTCGTTGGGCATGGCAAACCGATTTCCGATCGGCGGATTGGCCGGAACGGTCGTTGCCAGCCTGTACCCGCTGGCGCCCTGACCGTCGGGTGTTTCGGTTCGGGGATACTGGTAGTTGGGCGATTGGTTGACGCTTGACGCGACGGTTGTCTGGGGATACGGCCCGACGGGGTCCTGGGGAGCTGATTGCCGGGGCGTGTTGGCATACTCCGGCGCGGTCGTGACGCCCGAGGGATGGCTTCTAGCGCGCGGTTTGGCCGCCTGCCATTGGCCACGCCCGGCGTTGGCCGTGTGGCGCCCGGCGCCCGCCGTATGGCGCACTGTTGCCGGCATTCTCATATCCACCTGGGCGTGACTCACCTGCGGGTTACCCGCTTTGTCGGCCACTTGCGCCCGGATCTCGATACGCTCCGGTGCATCGGCTGGCCACCAACTTACCTGGCCGGTGAGCAGCGAGCCCGAGCGGACCATCGCTTGCCGGTCGACGGCGACCGTCTGTCGCCGGCCGGAGCGTGTTTGATACTGAATCTGAAGGCTGTCCTCGTCGAGCAACCGCTCGTGGATTCGCCATTGGGCCGTGATGCGTCCGCCGGGAGCCTGCCAGGCCTCCAATTTCAGCTCCGGCGGAGTTCGGTCGACCACCACCCGCATTTCCGGGCGTGGCGGGCCGGGTGGATGAGGTTGGCCGGCGTGGTCCAGCGTGCGGACCAGAAAGAGGTACTCCCCTTCACCACCGGCGCGGAAGACGAAGTGTTCCCGCTTCGGATCGGCATTGCTGTAGTGTGTCCAGGTTGCCCCGCGATCATTGCTCACATGGAGTTGGACCTGCCGCGTCGTGCCGGGGCGGGTTCCCGGCGCCTCGATGCGAAAGGGGATGGCGAAATGTGTTTGTCTGGTTGCGATGGGCGCGGGCAACCATGCGTCGGGCGATGCTGGGAGCGGATCGGCCCCCACCAGCGACATCCCTAAAGCGACGTAAACGACCGGTGCCAACCACATTGTGCCACTCCTCGATTCCCAACCTATTGGAATCACCCAACGGCTGCCCGTCCGCACAGCGAGCGAACGAACACCCCCCACCGTCGTCGTATCGGCGGTGGGGATCGTGCGACTTGAAACGGAAATACCGGAGGCGGTAAATAGGCGGAATGGGGCGATTGGGAGGCTAGTCCGTCTCCTCGCCTCGCGTCTGCTTGACGATCTCGACGCATTGCGGTGTCTGCCCGTGCTCCCGATCACCGGCACGCGGGCGCAATGGAAAAGCCCCGCCGACTCGGGCCGGCGAGGCTTTCATGCTCGCGTCAGTCAGTCTCTATCAGGCCTTGCAGCGCCGGCGTCCGAACAACGCCAGGCTTAGCAGCCCGAGGGCGGCAAGCGCGAGGGTCGACGGTTCGGGGACGGAGGGGGCGGCGCTGAGGAATTCGATTTCGCCGATCTGCATACTGTTCTGCCCGCCTCCGCGGAGGGTGGGGAAGAGCAGGCGGTAGCTCGTGTAGGCGTCGGTGTTGGCAAACAACGGTTCGGTCGAGGCGTCCTGCCACGTGTTGCGGCCCGGATTGGTCGCAAGGCCCGTATCTCCACTGGCGATCAGCGTCCAGGCATCGGCGGCCGGGTCGCCGTTGGTGCCTTCCAGCGTGAACGTCATCGGGTCTCGATTGTCGCCGTCGTTGGCCGTGGCGAACCGCAAGCCGCCCACCACCGTCTCTCCCGCCGCCGGCGTGACGTAGAAACCGGTGTTCTCGCCAGCGGCTTGATTCGCCACGGTGTCGTCGCCGAAGTTGAGGTACTTATTGCCGATGTTGTCGTTGATCGCATTGGCCGGCGGTTCGCCGCCGGGCCAGTTGGCCTGGTCTCCGTTGGCCCCACCGGCAACCGTGTTGCGCAGCCCGACGATCGGGTCGCCCGGGGCCGTGACGTCGACCGCGTAGAACGGGACGGCCTCGGTGCCCGCGCCGATGTTGATGTTATCGAGGTCCATGTCGGCATTCACCCCACCCGTTCGGGCAGAGAACTGAACTCGATAATCGTACGGATCAACGGGCACTTCCGCTTCACTGAAGAACACCGTAGGCGATTTCGTCGAGCCATTGATGTTCTCGGTCACCGCAACCGTGACGGTCGACGTATCGGCACCGGGAGCATCGACCCAGTCAATCCTTGCGTGGTGGAACTCCCCGCTGTTGATATTGACCATACCACTCTTGTTCACTTCCCCCTGGTTGGACCCGTAATGCAAGGAAAGCTCGTCGATATTGTTGTAGATGTCGAAAGCGACGGCGAAGATGCCGGCGACATTGGGTTCTTCGCCGACTCCCCCCAGCCCGGGATTCCCGGCTGCCGTCGTGCCATAGGTAGCCGTGGGCAGGAAGAGCATCGAAAAACCATCGGCACCGCCGTCCAACCGAAAATCGAATTCGGCCGTCACGTGTGCCGCCGCGCCGACGTCACCCTGGTCGAAGTGCATGCGGTTCTGATTGCCCCCGACCTTATTGGCAAGCCGCATGAACTGGCCCGTTTCGTCGGCGCCTCCGCCGGTTTGAACGGCCGGTGCGGGGGGATTGTTTTCTTGAACGGCTAAATAGGCCGTGCCGGCCGCGTCGAAATCCTGAATCGTCGCGGCAATCGCCGAACCGGTACCCAAAATACACGTTAAAGCAAAGACACCATAAAGCTTCATTCGTTGACCTCTCGATAAATGCAGTACGTAGCGACAACTCCACTCCGGCTTGACGTTATTCCGGAAAACACACTCCGTCATTATGCACGGGAACCGCGAGAGCCGCAAGGAAATTGCGCGAGCATTTTCCAGGCGGAGGATTCGGGGAAATTCCGAAATTTCCCCGGAGTATTCCGTTACCCGCCGACTGCCCTACTTACTCAACGACGGATGAAAGAAAAGCCCCAGTCTTGTGGGACGGGGAACGCCGTGCTTCAAAACGCCGGGCACAAGCGCCGGGGCTAGACTACTTGCCGCGCGTCTGCTTAACGATCTCGATGTACTGTCGAGCCAGCGACTCGATGCGGGACATGTCGCCGGAGGCCACGGCCTTGCTCTCGACTAGCGAACCGCCGATGCCCAACGCACAGGCCCCCGCGCGGAGAAAATCGGCCGCCGTCTCCAGAGTTACTCCCCCGGTGGGCATCAGCCGGACCTGGGGGAGTGGACCGTGCAGGTCCTTCAGATAACGCGGACCGGTGATGTCCGAAGGAAAGACCTTGACGACGTCAGCCCCCGCCTCCCAAGCGGTTAGCACCTCGGTGGGGGTCAGCGCGCCGGGCATCACCGCCTTGTCGTAACGGCGGCAGAGGCGAATCACGTCGAGATTGGTCGTGGGAGAAACGACAAACTCGGCGCCGGCCAGCAGGGCGGTTCGGGCGGTTTCCGGGTCCAAGACCGTGCCCGCCCCCAGAAGGATCTTGTCTCCCAGCCGATCGGCGACCTGTTCGAGTACCTTATGGGCCCCAGGCACCGTGAAGGTGATCTCGACCGCCTCGACCCCCCCCTGGAGCAGCGCCTCGGCCACGTCGCAGAGCATTTCGCCGCTGGGCGCCCGCATGACCGCGACCACGCCCGTATCGATGATCCGATGTAATGTCACGCCTTTCGACATCGTAGTCCTCTTTCTCGTTGAGCCCCCATGCCAAGAGTAACCCGAAGCGTAAGCGAGGAACGGCCAGCGAGTTCCCTCGCTTACGCTTCGGGTTACGATAATCCACTGAACTCCTCAGGGTAGGGCTGCTGCCGGGGGCTGTCAACGGGTGGAAGTGACCCCCGTGTACCCCCTCGGTGTGGTGGATTCAAGTAGCCGCTCTATGGAGCGGTGGACTGAGCTTTGCGGAATGCGCATAATGGAGTGTGTATGCATATCATTCAGGTCAGAGGGACCTTTTCACACGGCTGGCGAAGAGTCGATGGCGGATTTCTTTGGGAACTTCTTCACGCAGTTGGTGCTCTGGCTCACCGTGGCTATCTTGCTGGGAGCCATCGCGGTGTACGTGATCGGGGTATTTCGTACCGAGTCGGTACAACGTGAACCGGTAGCGAGCGATTTGATGTCAAAATTCCGTGAAATGCACTCCCGAGGTGAGCTTAGCGACGAGGAATTCCGAACAATAAGAACTACGTTGGCGGTGCAGATCCAAGACGAGTTAAACGATACCGAGGAAACGGGTTAGGACGGATGGTACCGGCCGCGACGAAGGGAGCGACTGGTGGGGTTCTGACGTTCTCGTGGATAGCCGCTGGCCCGGGTGGCCGAAAACATTGGCCCGGGATGAGCCGTAGGAAGAATAGCATCGCACCGCACGACGTGGAAAGGATCGAGTATGCCCTCAGGAAGGGATTTTAATTCCGGACGCCGCGGCACCACGAAGAAGAACGCCTTCTGCTCCTTTTGTCGCAAGAGCTTTCGCGATGTGGGACCGCTGGTCGAAGGACCTGGCGACGTGTATATCTGCGGCGAGTGTATCGACCTCTGCCAGTCGATTCTGGATGAGGAACGGCGCCGCCGGGGAACCGGTCGACAGCTCTTCTCCAAGGTGCCCACGCCTCGCGAACTCGTCGGCCATTTGGACGAGTACGTGATCGGCCAGGACCGGGCCAAGAAGGTCATTAGCGTTGCCGTCCACAATCATTACAAGCGGCTGATGTGCGGAACCGACGACGACGACGTCGAGATCGACAAGTCGAACATCATGCTGATCGGCCCCACCGGTTGCGGCAAGACACTCCTGGCCCAAACGCTCGCCCGATTTCTCGACGTGCCGTTTGCCATCGGCGACGCGACCACGCTGACCGAGGCGGGTTACGTCGGGGAGGACGTCGAGAACCTGCTGCTGAAATTGCTCCACGCCGCCGATTTCGACGTCGAGGCTGCCCAGCGGGGCGTCCTCTACATCGACGAGATCGACAAGATCGGCAAGACCAGCCAGAACGTCTCCATCACCCGCGACGTCTCTGGTGAAGGAGTTCAGCAGGCTTTGCTGAAAATGCTCGAAGGCACCACGGCCAATGTGCCACCGCAAGGCGGCCGCAAGCATCCCGAGCAACAGTACATCCAGATGGACACCACCAATATCCTCTTCATCTGCGGCGGCACGTTCGTCGGCCTGGAGGATATCATCGCCCGGCGGCTTGGCAAGCGTACCATCGGCTTCTCCCAGGAAGGCGCCGCCCGGGCCGATTACAAACCGGGCGAACTGCTCGAGGACGCCAACAGCGACGACGTACTCCAGTTTGGCCTGATTCCGGAGTTGGTCGGGCGGCTGCCGGTCATCTCGTCACTGAAGCCGCTGGATATCGACGATCTGGTGCGCGTGCTGACCGAACCCAAGAACGCGCTGGTCAAGCAGTACTGCAAACTGTTTGCCATGGAAGATGCCGAGCTGGAGTTTTCCGAAGACGCGTTACGAATGATCGCCGAACGAGCGACCGAGAAAGAGACCGGCGCGCGCGGGTTGCGTTCGATTATCGAAAACACGATGCTCGACCTGATGTTCGATCTACCCGAGCAGCCCAAACCTAGCCGCTACGTGATCAACGAAGACGTGGTGGAAGGCGGGAAACGCGTGTTGCCGTTACCCAAGGCCAAGACGAAGACAAAGAGCAAGACGAAGAGCGCCTAGCCCATTCATAGCAGCCCACACACCGTGTGCCGTCCGCCTCTTACGCACCCTCGAACGCCCTCGCGATACATGCGGGGGCGTTTTTTTGTGCATTCGGAATCAGTCCCCGGATGCCCCGTTGTTTCGGAGTCCGACTGATCACCCCAGATGCCGTTTCATCTTTCTTGTGGTCCGCCTCTGCCCTGAGATCTGCCCGTCTCATGGCCCCGATTGTACCGGGCATCGCATAGGGCTACAACTAATTGAGCGGCGTTGCTACCCCATGAATAGCTAGTGGGGGGTAGACCCTGACCCCTTGGAGGTGGAGGGAAGGACAGGCGTCATCGCGACATGAGAGCCCCATCCGTTGTCGATGACGCTGGCCCTGCTTATCTCCGGGATCCAAGGAAAGGCCCCCCCACGGCTCCGGTTGTTACAAGCTCGTTACGTAGCGATACCCAGCGGGCACGTAGAATGGGAAGGCAAGTTCTCCGTTTGCCGAACTGGCGGCCGATTTTCGACGTTCCGGGGGAACTTTTCCTGAGCTGACCGCGTCTAAGCGTCTAAGGACCAGAACGTTCAATTGGGGCGAAATGCCGGAGAGGAGCGATGAAGAGGAACGGGAAGAGCACGAGAACCTGTGGAGACTGCCAATTCTATACCTCCACAAATGGATATCGAGGAGATTGCCGACGATCGGCCCCGGTGGTGATTCACTGCAACACATGTTGGCCGCTGGTGCCGGCGGCTACGTTTGCGTGCGGCGAGTTCAAGCTGCGCCGGGAAACCAAGGCGATCACGAACGACCGGATCGATCGCGACGCCTTCAGTACGCGGGTGCAAAACGCACTTCGCCGGGCCTCGATTGAATCGTGGAGACAATTGCAGCAGTTTGAAGCGGGCGACCTCCTCGCGATTCCAGGGATCGGAGCGGTCGCGGTGAAGGAGATTTTGGAAGAGCGGGACGCGCGGCGGTTGAAGAGGCCGGCGCGAGCGGGCAAGCACACCAATGGGGAAACGCCGTGACCAGCAGGTCACCGTCAAGGAGGTCCGCGGCAGAAAAGAGGGGAGTTCGGGGGGACTACATGCAATGCATGGTCGTCCCCTCAGTGTGATGAATGGCGTCTCCCCCCAAGCTGGTGGGGGCATGGGCCTCAGTCCCAATCGCCGCCGGGCTAAACGGCACAAGCCCCGACCTACTTCTGCCGCGCAAGCTTCCGCAACACGTCGATCCCCTGCTCGATCGTCTCGTCGCCGGCGGCGTAGGAGATGCGGAAGTGGGTGTCGTTGCGGCTGAAGATGCCGCCGGGGATGATTAACAGGCGGTTCTCGATCGCCCGGGTGACAAACTCCGTCCCGGTGCCCCAGGGCACGCGGGGGAAGATGTAAAACGCGCCGCCGGGGCGAACCACTTCGTAATCGTCGGCCAGGCCTTCCAGCAGCATGTTCCGCTTGCGGCGATAGCCGTCGACCGCGCCGCTCATGTCGACGTCCATCGCCGTGGCGCCGGCCCATTGAAACGGATGCGGGGCGCAAACAAACGTGTACTGCTGCAGCTTGATCATCTCCTGAATGATCGCCGAGGGGCCATGCACGAATCCCAATCGCCAGCCGGGCATGCCGTGGCTCTTGCTGAACCCGTCGATCACCAGCGTCTGGGGGTTATCCTCTGCCGGCGAGACAAACGGTTCGTCGTAGCAGAACTGGCTGTAGATCTCGTCGCTGACCAGAAGAACGTTGCGCTCGCCGGCCAGACGGGCCAGCGCCCGGACTTCTTCCCGGCTGGGGACCGCGCCGGTCGGGTTGGCCGGGCTGTTGAAGATGATCGCTTTGGTCCGCGGCGTAATGGCCGCCGCCACGCGGTCGGCGTCGATGCGGAAGTCGGGATACGTGTCGACGTAGACCACCCGGCCGCCGACCATCGCGGCCAGCGAATCGTACATCACGAAGTACGGATCGAACACGATCACCTCGTCGCCCGGGTCGATCAGGGCCGTCATCGCCAAGAGCAGTCCGCCGCTGGTGCCGCTGGAGACGAACACCTCGCGATCGTCGTGACCGTACTGGTCGTCGATCTTCGCCTGGATCTTTTCCCTCAGTACGGGCATCCCCTGGGTCAAGGCATAGCCGTTTTTGCCGTCTTGGATCGCGCGAACGGCCTCGGCCCGCACTTCCTCGGGTACGTCGAAATCGGGTTGCCCGATGGAAAGATTGATCGGGTCGGTCATCCCGGCCGCCAAATCGAACACCTTGCGAATGCCCGAGGAATCAAAACACCGCGTTCTCGCCGCCAGCCAGTGTGAAGCCATCCGTTGGTCTCGTGGTATGGGTTACGTCGAATCGTTCAGCCGGGACGCTTGCATCCGGGCTGAACTCGCAAGCGACCCTAGCGTGGCCAACAGCCGCCACTAAAGTAGCATGGGCCCCCGGCCCGTGTTCCCGCCTCTCACGGGCCGGGGGCCCATGCTACAAACATGCGAGCATCGTGCGCGGAAGTCACGCCTAAAGACTCTAATCCCCATTCTACGCCAGCGGGGCATCCGCGTCGAGGACCGTCGAAAGCGGCCGGTCGCTGCGGCTCAGGACGGTCAGGAGCAACGCGACGGTGGTCAGGGCGTCGGGAAACCAGAGCCCGGCACCGTGGCGATACCAGAGCCGCCCGCGTCGATCGGCGCCGAGAATCGCGTCGGCGGTGCGTAATGCCCGGTGCATGTCGGCCCGGGTTGCGCCGGCGGAGATCAACCGGCCGCCCAGCGAGCGGATCCGCCTTTCCAGCTTGGGCGAAACGTCGCCCTCGATGGCCAGGGTACTGTCGGGATGCCGCCGCAGCAGATCGGCCGCCACGAGCAAGAGAAGTTGCCGCGTCGGCACGTCACGGCCGCGTTCGTCCATCAGCGTGCAACGCTGTCCGTCGTCATCGAAAATTAACCCCAGGTGGGCGTCTTCGTCAACGACCTGCCGGCCGATCTCCTCCGCTCCTCCGTGGCAGCGAACGAACCGGCAGGCGACCTGCTCGGTCAGTGTCTCCAGGCAAGTCCACACCGGCGGGCACGTGCAGTGGGTGACGATTCGCAGGGGGCGTAGTGCGTGGAAATAGTCGGATAGCCCGGCGAGATAGTCGGCCTGGAAAAACACACGACGCAAGGGGCCGTACTCGCGCGTGGGGCGATCGGTCCCTTGCTGAAACCGCTCGGCGACATCGTCCAAACCGGCGCCGGACGACAGCGGGCGCGCGTGCCGGGTCCAAAACGTCAACCCGGCCACGGCAGCCTTGCCCGACGGATTGCCCACCAGCAGACCGCCATCGGCCGATAACCGCTCCACGGCCATCGCCACACAGGGCCCCGAGGCAGCGCCCAAATCGGCGACCTGACAACCGGCCCAGCGAAGCCCTTCTCCCGCGGCAGCCACCAACTCGGCCGCGATCGGCCGGCCGTCGCCGGCGAGGACCGTCAGAGGGCGGTTCAACACGTCGGGTTTGGCGTGACGAAGCGAAACGCCGAAGGCAGCGGCGATGCGTTGCACATCGTCCGCGCTGAGGTCGTTGTGAATCACGCCCCCGGCTCCTTCACCGCCAAACAGCGGCACCTCGACACCCCGATGCCGCGTCTGGCGAAGCTGACGGATCTGTCGAGAAGACAGCCCCTCGGTGTCGTCGCGATGCACGCATTGACGACATGCCGGGTAGAACCCGGCGAGGCGCCCCAAGTGAACCGCCCGGCTGATCGCGTACGTTTGACCCGGACATTTGTAACGGTCGGTCGATTCGGCAGTCGGCGGGTTCATGGAAACCAACAGGGCAGGGCAGGGGGGCTACTCGGGAAAATCTTCCTCGACCGCCGAGTTGCGGTAGATGGGCAAGTGGCGGTAGTAGACCTCCAGGATCATCGTCGACATGGCGGTAACGTAGAGCCGGCCGCCGCGATCGGCCCCGTGATCTCCCTTTTGGAACCAGCTTCCCGTCTCGTGCCCCTCCTTCACTTGCGACTCGACCAAATGGTCGCGCATGACGCCGTTCCACTTGGTCCAGAACGTCTTCTCATGCTCGCTGTCGAAATGGCGCATGACCTGTGTGGCGTAATAGTTGTAGTACATGTTGTTCTTGGATGGGCCTTGAACGCTGAGCCACTCGACGCCCCGCCGCAGCGACGGGTTGTCGCGTTTCCACCCCATGTACATACGACACAGAAGGCCGATGGCCGTGGTGGCCCGGCCCGTGCCGGGTTGGGTGTAGCCGTACTTTGCACCGTTGTCGGACTGAACCGAGTCGAGAAACTTGAAGGCCCCGGCAAGGGTCGCCGGCGGAATGCGAAGGTAGGCCATGTGTCCGCTCTTCAGGGCCATGAGTTGCCAACTGGTGACCGACGTATCGCCGGCTTGGCGGGGACTGTATCGCCATCCGCCGCCGACGGGGTCCTGGGCGTAGGCGATGAATTTCAGCGCCGCCTGTGCCGGCCCCTGCAATCCCTTGTCGCGGGTCATGGCGTAGGCTTCGCATAGGACAATGGCGGCCAGCCCGTGCGAGTACATCGTTCCGCCTTTTTCGTGCAGACTGCCGCCATGCTCGGTTTGTTTCATCCGCGTGACGAGAAAGTACAGCCCGCTCGTCACAGTCTCCTTATACTGGCCTGTCTTATGTGTCTGGCCAGCGCCGAGAAAGGGCAGCAAGCCAAGTGCCGTGGCGGCGATCCGGCCTTCGTTTCCAAGGCTGCCGGGGTCGGCGCATTTGCCGCCGCACCCGGGGTGTTGGTGATGGTTGAAACTCCAGCCGCCGTCGGGCATCTGATGCGCGGCCAGCCACTTCAGCGCCCGGGCGACCGCGGCTTCGCTCGCATCGTTGCCGCCGTACCGGCTGACCAGGGACCCGCGCCCTTTGCCTCGGCCGGAAAGGCCGGTGCCCTTCCACGTCCCGATGTCGCGAAGGAGATCGTTCCGCGGGGCGAGGGACTCCTCCAGGGAATCTAGCTCAACGTGTGGCAGGGGCTTATCCAGGTCATCGATCGGTTCCACTTCCTCGATCGGCGGATCTTCGAGTTCCATTTCCTCGATCGGTAGTTCCTCAAGCTCCTCGAATTCTTCCAGTTCCTTGATCGGCTCCAGGATCTCGATGACTTCCTTCACGTCTTCGCGGTCGGCTTCCCGCGGCTTGTAGATCGGCTTCTGGTCGCGCGTTTGCAGGATGAGGCAGGCCATGGTGGTGCAATATAGCCGCCCGCCGCGCAGGGCGCCGTGGTCCTTGCCCTGGAAGAACCAACTCCCCGCCGCGTGCCCGTCGGCGACCTGGGATTCGACGAGGTGTTTGCGCAGTTTCTTGTTCCACCGATTCCATGCATTGCCTTCGCCCGAGGCGTGGTGAAACACGGCCTGATTGGCAAAGTAGTTGTAGTACATGTTGTCGGTCGAAGGACCTCGGTCGGCCAGCCACTCGATGCCCCGCCGGAGCCTCGCGTCTTCTTGTCTCCAGCCCAGGTACATGCGCCCCAGGAGGCCGATAGCCGTGGTCGATTCCCTCGTGGCAGGCGTGGTGTAGCCATAATGGGCTCCGTTCTCGGCCTGGACCGAATCGAGGAAACTGCTGGCCTTCTTCACGGTTATCGGCGATATGGCGAGATAAGCCGCGTGGCCCTTCTTCAACGCCGCCAACTGCCAGGCAAAGACCGACGTGTCGCCCGCTTGCCGGGGTTGGTATCGCCAACCGCCGCCCACGGGGTCCTGCGCGTATTGGATGAAGTTGATCGCCATTTGGGCCGCTTCGCGGAGCCCCTTGTCATGGGTCATGGCGAAAGCTTCGCACAAGGCAATGGCAGCGAGGCCGTGCGAATACATCCGCCCGCCGCTCTCCGACAGGCTGCCGCCATGCTCGGATCGCTTCATGCGCGTGACGAGAAACTTCAGCCCGTTCTTCACGGTCGCTTGATACTCGCCTTCCTTGTGCGTCTGGCCGGCGCCGAGGAAGGGCAGCAGAGCCAATGCGGTAGCGGCCACGCGACCATCGCTCGCGAGACTGCCCGGGTTGGCGCATTTGCCCGCGCACTGGGGGTGCTGGTGATGATTGAAACTCCAGCCGCCATCGGACATCTGATGCGAGGCGAGCCATTCGAGCGCCCGGGCCACGGCCTGCTCGTCGGCATCCGGTGTCTCATCGTCGGGGGGGATCTCCTGGGCAAACGCCGACGCGCCCCCCAGCAAAGTCAGGAAAGGCAGAACCACCGCCAGCCAAACAAATCCCCGCGAGAAATGGCCCCACGAAACGTCGCGCGTCGCCGGTGAATCGGACATGACGGTCCTCCCGAGTACGAGTGCCACTGAATCCTCGGTTCAGTGTACCCCGTTTCGGGAAGCAGTCAATCGCTACTCGCGGGCGATCACCTTACGCGGCAGCGGAAGCGGATGATGCCGCCTTGGCCGGGCTCGACCGGGTCGAGGACCTCCCAGCGAAGGACCAGCGACTGGCCGTCGTTGGGCTCGGTGAGGAAGTCGGCCGGCAGGCTCGATTGGGCCGTCCCGCGAACGTAGTCCAGCCGCGTGGTCAGGTTGTCGATGATCGTGACGTTGCCGATCGGCTGGTTGCCGATGTTGTCGTAACGAATCGTGAAGTCGACCATGTCGCCCGGCGAGGCCGTTTGCGACGAAGCCACCTTGATGACCCGAAGCTTCGGGTTGCCCGGCGGCGAGTTGACCGTATAGACGGTTCCCGTCGCCTCGCTTTTCGATGCGATCCCGGCCGATTGGCGATCGAGCACGACCTGGACTTGTTGCGTCTTGGACCAAACAATGGCCGCTTGGGCGCTGGTGGCCAGTCGGGCCATTTCCTCCTGCTGGAAGATGCCGGTACGAATGATCGAGAGGTTCTCGAACGGCAGGAATGCATCCTGGAACGCTCGGACCGCGACCGCGCTGGAGAGGGCCCCGTCGCCGCGATCGGCTTGGAACACGTTGGCCCGGCGGATCATCACGTCTCCCTGCAACTGAAGATCCTGAGCGGCCGTGCCGGCGATCTGAACTTCCTCCTGGCGACCGATGGCCAAGGGAAGATCCACGGTCGAGAATCCGTCGGTCTGCTCATTTTGCACCAGACTGGTCACGTGGCGCACCGCCCCGAAACGCGGGCTGTAAATATGCACGCGATTGGACGCCTCGACCACACGCCGCCCGTCGAGTGTATCGAAATGCGCGATGGTGTCCTCGGTTTCCAGGCCGTGAACCATCCACTGGCCGTCGATATGCACGGGAGAACCGCTATCGCCGCCGTCGTAGAGGTATTCGTCTTGAGGCCAGGGCTGTCTCATTCCCGGCGGTGTCCAGGGGCCGGTCACTTCGTAGGGCAGGGGAGTGACTTCCACCAAGGGACCCGCGAACTCCGGTCCCGGCGCCCCGGGCATGCCCGGGTACGCCTCCATGGGAAGACCCTGACCAGAAAGGCCCTGGGCAGAAACGCCCTGACCTGGAGGATAGGGCGGGATCATTGAGGTGGCCTGATGCCGACAGGAACAAAGAATCAGGGTGCCGATCGCCACCACCGCCATCCGCCAAAAGCGGGGCCAAGGCTGCCGCGTCATGCCATGCGACCGACGATCTTCCATAAACGACCCCTACTCGCTAATCGCTACTCGTTAATCGCTACTCGCTATCCTCACGTTGCCCGATCCGGTCTTGGTGGCGGCGGCGGCAACACGCGCACCGGCGGGTGCGGCAGAATTTCGACCTCGGCCGGATACTGTTGCAGCGGTGGGCAAAAGTTGAGGAATCCGGGGTCCACCTGACCGGCGGCATTGGGGATTCGGCCTCCCATCCGCAAAATGGCCACGGGTCGTCCCATCGCGTCGGCGGTGGTCAGCGGATCCTTGCCCGGCCCCGCGTCGAACCAGTTTTGCACGCCGCCCGGCTCGTGCGTCGGCAGCGCCATCCGGGGATCCTCCAAGTAGATCACGCGCGTGACGAACTTGCCCGAGATCGCCAACTCGAGGTCTTCTTGGGTCAACTCAATGGGGATGGGAAAGCGGCGTTCCATTCCCTTCGGTGCGTAAAGGCGGTCGATGACCTCGATCGTGGGATACACCTCGAATCCCTCGTGCAAAGGGACGTTCATCACGGCGATGCGATAAACCGAGCCGATGAGCATCCCCGCCTTCACCTTCGTCGCGTGTGGCCTGTCAAAACGGCCTTCAACCGCCAGCGAGATCGAGACGCCCTTGGGCGCCTTGATCTCGACTGGCTGGAAGAAGCCCGGCAATGGTCCGCCCCGCAGGAGTTGCTGGCCGCCAATCGCTCCCGGCGGCATGGCGCCTTCGTGCAAAAAATGCACCCCCGGCTGCTGGGCGGGCAAGTTGCTCGCCGCGGCCAGGCAAAGAAACGCCAGTGTCGCCATTTTGCCGACAACTCGTCCCCGGCGGCCATGACGGCTTAGCGCGGGGTAGCGGAGGCTATTGACCATTGGTACGGATTACACAAGTGGCGAGGTGCTGGGGGGAAAGGAAATCATCCGCGTGTGAACCGCTACTGGATCACTTCCCGTCGATCACCCAACGGTTGATTGAAAACGCCAGGGCCAGAGCCGGCGCGTTCCACGATTCTCGCGTGGTGGGCGGGTTGCGGATAGCTGTAGCCCGGTCGCTGTCTCACGTCGATTCGCACTCGCGGCGTTGGTTCGGGCATGTTCATTCGGGTGTGATTCCTGACGACGTGTTTCTGCAATCCCGCGGGAATACCCAACGGCACGTGTGGCGGACCAGGCAATCCGATCGGCGTTCCCGATATGGGCATGCCGTATTGGGGCGCCGTGACTCCGGACACGTAACCGGGCGGTACCGGGCCACCTCCACCGGGGGCGATCCCCATGGGACCACCGGGGCCGGCCATGCCGTATCCGGCGGGCACGACGCTCTGCATACCGTTGCCCATCCCATCGGGAATCTGGAAATCCTTGTTGCCCACTCGGACAATCGCCATGATGGCCCCGCGACGATCCGCCTCAATGATCGGATCTTGTCCCGGATCCAGCCGCGTGCTGACCAAGGTCTCGACACCCGCCTGGGCCATTTCCTGGAACTCCGGATCGGGCAGGTAGATCACCTTGGTGACGAAGTTGCCGCTGAGCACCTGATCAAAGTCTTCTTCGGTGAACTGGATGGGTATGGCATTGTGGGCAAGGTAGGCGTCGGTTCGCGGCATGGATGGTCCGATTTCCAACGTCGGATACAGTTCCACGCCCGGACGACCTGGGATATTGGTCAGCTTCAGCCGGTAAATAGCACCTTGTGGGAAATTCGACCGACCGGGGCAGATCAACGGGTCGGAATCGAATTGTCCCGGGTTGGCCACATCCCAGGCAACCGTCATTCCCTGCGGCCCGACAAACGCCAGTTGCGATGACTGGCCCGGGCGGGGAACCGTCGGTTGGTACATCATCACGCCCGGCCCTGGACCACCCACTCCCGGACCCGGCGATTGAAGCGTGGATGCCGGTGGGAGATTGTTCTGGCCCGGAAACCGGCAACCCGTGCCGGCTATCAAGACTGCGATTAACAACGGCATAGCATACTTCATCGTGTTTCCCCTAGCTGGCGCTTGACGAGTCGGTCGGCACAAGTGCCTGGTGGAAGAGTAATGTTAGTCGCCTGCGTGACCTCACGTCGGTCCGCCGGTTTCGATTGACGTAGACCCGGTTTGGGGGCCGCCATACAATGCAAAGCCGTTTGCCTGACGCCGGGTGAAAAGCACGCCGCCTGGCAATCGGCCCGTCACGGGCGATGCTTTATCGCGCAGGACGTCCCTCTGACGTCTATTCGTCGGTATGTCACAACGCGATTCTTTGGCAAATCCGTCAGGACCCCGAAAATGAACCTCAGTTTGCCTATCCAGACCATGCTCTGCGCGTCGGTGATTCTCGTCGGTGTGGGGATTGGAGACGCGCAAGACAGCCCCATTGGTGTGACGACGCACCCTTCTGCGGAGAGGGTTCAGGATCGCCGCTCGGATAGACAGCCAGTCAGTACCCCACCTGATGGGTTGTTGGCCGATGCCATTGCTGAGCTGGAGAGCCATGGATCGATCTCCGCCAAGATCCGCCACCAAGTCGATATGTTCGGCCGACAGTTGGCCGGTTCGGGCAGTTATCTGGAACTCGCGCCGGGGAGAGAAAGTCGGCTGCGGATGGAATTACAGATTCAGCTTGGCCACGAGCCGACGACTCTGCTGCGAGTGCGCGACGGAAAATACCTGTGGACCTATCGCAAGCTGATCGGCGTCGGTACCCTCACTCGCATCGATTTGCAGCGAGTGCATCGGGCGCTGGAGGAATCGGGGGAAATGGGGAATGTGGATGGCGTGAGCAACTGGCCAACGATGGGAGGACTGTCCAAGCTCCTTCGATCGCTTCAGGGATCTTTTGAGTTCACCGAAGCCTCGGCACGCCAGTTGGGGCCCTTGGATGTTTGGGAGCTTCACGGTCAGTGGAAGCCGGAAAAACTGACGCGATTCCTGCCCGACCAAAAAGAGGCGATTGAAGCCGGAGAAAAGGCTGATACGACACGTTTGCCGCCGCACGTGCCCGACCAGGTCGTCTTGCACCTGGGCCGAGGCGATCGGTTCCCTTACCGAATCGAATACCGACGCACCGATCCCGCGGCCCGAAAGAACCCGGCAGGTGTGGTGCGAACGTTGGTCAGCATGGAACTGTACGAAGTGAAGATCGACGCCCCCATTGATCCGGGGCAATTTGCTTACACGCCTGGCAATCTGGGGTTCTCCGACGATACCGACCGTTTCCTGGAATCGCTTGGGCTGGAACCGTAAGAGCAGGGCAGGGGGGGTCAACTCAGATGCAGCGTCAGGTTGACGGTCATCAGCTTCAATTTCCCCCGACGCATTCTTATCAGGTTCAGCCCGCAGTTGCTTTGGGGAATCGAACGGTACTTTCTCAGCGGCACGTCGAGTAAGTGTGCCAGAAAGGTCCGATTGACGACGTTGTGGGCGACCACCGCAATCAGTCGGCCCGCATTGTCCGACATCAGTCGGCTCACGGCCGGGACGACCCGCTCCTGCACCACCGTGACGTTCTCCCCCCCCAGATAGGGGTTTTGCGTCGGATCTTCCATGAATCCTCGGTAGGCGTCTGGGTCGGACTTCTCGATTTCGTCCCACGCCCGGCCTTCCCATTGGCCCACATCGACTTCGATCAGTTCGTCGACGGTCACGACCTCCAGCCCGTGCCGCCGAGCCACCGGTTCGGCCGTCTCTCGTGCCCGGCGCAACGGGCTGGCAAAAACGCGGCCCAGAGGCCAGTCGGCCAGGAGATTCTCCAGCCGATCGGCCTGGTGCCGGCCTTCTTCCGACAGCCCGGGATCGGTCCGCCGGCCTTGCAGACGCGGTGGCACGGCCCGATTGTTGTCGGTCGCACCATGGCGAACCAGAACCATAAAACAAGTATCCGGGGTAGGGGAGGGCAGGGGGAGCATGGGCGAACTTGGGGGTGAAATAAATGGTGACCCGAAGCGGCAGTGAGGGCGAAAAAGACTCCCTGCCGATGATTATCGCCGCTCGGACGCCGAAACTGCAAGGGGGAGTGTCTGGCGTTGGAGATCGTCGCTTATTAGACTGGAGTTGGGCGGGAAATCCTCGGTGCATCATTTTCGGGAGCGTGCCATGGCCAACCAGTGGTTTTGTGCTACCTCAGGCAAGATACTCGGTCCGATGACCTCGCGGCAACTCAAGACGTTGGCCGAGGAAGGCCGACTTCAGCGCGACGACCGAATTCGCCAAGGGACCGATGGCAAGTGGGTTGCCGCCGCCAAAGTGCGCGGCCTGTTTCCCGAGCCTGCCTCCCAGTCGATGCGCGTGGCCCAGCCGATTCCCGAGCCGCCACAACAAACTTCAGCCCCCGCGGCCGAGGTTCATGCGCCCGACGTTCATGCGAGCCCGGACGCCACGCAGGGGCTTCCCGTGATGCGTGGCCGGCGACGGCAAAGTAATAACCTGATCGTCATCGTCGTACTTCTGTTGGCGCTGGCCGGGTTGGGAGCCGTCGTGGCGATCGTGGCAACCTCCGGTACGGACTCGTCGAAGAAACCCAAGAAGATTGCGGTCGAGTCCGGCAAGAAAGAGACGGGCGATCAGAAGAAGGACGAGCAAGAGAAGCCCACGCCGTCGACTCGTCCCGAGGGCCGTGAGGATGAAAGCAACTTCTCCCGCCCCGACCGTTCGGACTTCGAGGGAATCTCGATGCCGGGCCGCATGGGTACACAACCGGTCGATCGAATCGCGCCCGATAGCTTCCAGACCATGTTGCAGCAGGAGAACCTGGAGGTCGAGGTGCAATCGGCCCAAGTGGGCCCTTTACCCCGAGGAAGCTCCGCCAGCGGAAAAGACTATCTGCTGGTTACCGTAACGCTTCGCAACACGGGCGGCGAGGCGCTGACCTACCAGAGTTGGGACGGCCACGCCATGCTCCGCCTGCCGGTGGCCCTGTTGGACGACTCCGGTAAGATGTATCGCCAGCGGATCATGCGTCGCGAGGGCGAGGAAGAAGCGCCCCAGGAGCCGGAGAACTTTGATCCCAACGTCCATCCGGTCCACTTGACTGACGATAACTTTGAAGCGGAAGTCTTGCAGGCCGAGGAACCGGTGTTGGTCGATTTCTACGCCGACTGGTGCCCTCCCTGCAAGGCCTTGGCGCCGACGATCGAGCGACTGGCCGGGTCGACCGCCGGGATCGCGAAGATCGGAAAGGTCGACGTCGAGCAATGCCAGCGCATTGCCCGCGAGTACGGCATCCGCGGCATACCGCACCTGATACTTTTCCACCATGGCGAGATCGTCGCGCAGAATCCCGGCCGGTCGTTCGACGGCCTGATGGCGGCCATCCGCCGCGTATTGCCCGGCGGCGCCGAAGAGGCTCCGCTCGGCGAAACCCTGGAGCCGGGCCAGAGCGTGCAGCAGCTTCTGGCCTTCGAGCAAACCCAACCGGGAATCGAGTTCCTCCGCCTGGAACTGCCCGCCGACGCCGTCGGGGGCGACGGCGTGTTGATCCTGGAGATACCCCGGGATATGGTTGCCGCCGGAGGGGATGTGGCGGCGGTGGGTAGCGATTAGGGACAAAGCACGAGTCGTTTGTTGCGGCTTGGATTGAGGGTGCCTGGGGTCGAGATGCGAGGAACGAGCAGG
>CAYUIQ010000044.1:0-42967 GCA_964444795.1 uncultured Planctomycetaceae bacterium | reverse complement strand
ACGGCGGCGGCGCCGGCCGCCGCTTCGGCGGCCGCGGCGGAGTCTTCCGGTAGTCGGATACGAGTCGTCCGGTACTGGCTAAACGAAAACACGAGTCAGCGGGGGGTCGCGCACCGGGGGCGACCTACCGCTGCTTGCGCGTTACGACGGACTGATATCCCCGGCGGGCACCATTTCTTACCTTTCCTATTCTCTTCTGACGTCCATTTCAATCTTGCCGTCGCAAAGGAACTCGATCGATGCATGCGCTCTCTTCTCTTTTCCGTCGCCGCGCGATCTTGCGGTTCTTGGTACTCGCCCCGCTTGCGTGCGGCTTGCCCCTCTTGTCCGGCTGTGAAATGTTCGGCCTGGACAGCCCTTCCATGGATAGTTTTTCGTGGAGCAATCCGTTTGCTTCCAAGGATTCAAGTACGCAAACCGCCGACAGCGGAACCGAGGCCGACGAGGCGAGCAGGCAAGAGGCGCTGCTGAAGGAGTTTATGCCGCTCATGGCGCAAGCGCGAAATCTGGAGAAAGAGCGAAAGTATGACGAAGCGAGAAGCGTCTACCAGAAACTCGTCGCCAAATTTCCCGAACGGCCCGAGGCCTTTCATCGCTTGGGAGTCGTGGCCGACCATCAGAAACGCCACCGCGAGGCACAGGGCCTGTACACCCAGGCACTGGCCTTGAAACCGGGCGATCCGCAGATCCTCAACGATCTCGGCTATTGTTACTTCCTGCAGGGACAATTGACCAAGGCGGAAAGCGCGCTGGCCAAGGCGGTTGCCATGTCGCCTTCCAAGGAGAAATGGCGCAACAACCTTGGTCTGGTCTACGGATACCAAGGGAGGTACGACGAGGCGCTGCAGGAATTCCGCCACGCGGGCAGCGATGCCGACGCCTGGGTTCGGCTGGCCTTCATTAAGACGGCGAGGGAGGACGCCGAGGGTGCCAAGGAGTGCTTCCGGTTGGCCCTGGCCGACGATCCGATGCACGAGGAAGCGCGTCGCAACCTGCGATCGTTTGAAGAGTACGATAGGCTGGGGCCCGGCGCCGCGGATGGCCCGGTGATCGCCAGCGGGGGCAACTGGGTTCCCTATCAAGAGGGCTCCGAGGCCGGCGCGGCACAGCCCGTTTCTCACGATACGGCGATGACATCCCCGCAGTCCGCAGCCAACCGGCGATCCGTTACGGATCGCCGCACGGACAGCATGATTCGACAAACCCAAGCGGCCATGTCGCAACGCATGAAGACGACATCCTCGGATGGCACGTTGCAGTAGCTGAAATCACTCGGCGTGACATCACGGGCAAAATACCCGTGATGCCCACCGAACATGGCGTGACCGACGGCTAGACTTTATCCGGGTCCCCGCCGCGCTGCTGCCGTCGACGATTCTCCTTGCGCATTTCTTCCATCATCTTATGGAGTTGTTGAATCTCGCGATTCATCTCTTTCATTTGGCCCCGCACGTCGCCTTGGGCTGGTGGCAGCGGGGGACGTCCGGGAGTGAGTTCGGGGCGGCGAATGTCGAGCCGCAACGGAGCCGTGTCAAGACTGAACCCCGGGCCCAGCACGCCGCGCCCGATCATTCGCTCGACGTGCGGCCGAACATCCGCGGGCAGCTTGTCGAGTTCCTCTTCGGTGACTTCCCACTTGTCGTCGCCCCGCTGGACGACGATCTTGGCCGGCTCCTTGCCATGCCTGGTAATCGCGACCGAGAGGTTCCCGGGCAGCGGCGGTTGGACGTGCGCTCCGCGGGGGAGAATCATGCCGGGTCTCAGGGCGTGAAACCTCCATCCACCCTCGGCGTCGGGGGTCGGCTGCATTTTCTCAAGCCATTCTTGAATGCGCTCGACATCGGGACCTTGGGGCATGATCGCCCGGGCTTGCGGTTTCCATTGCTCGGGTCGCTCGCCCGGTGTCACCTTAACCGTCGTGCGTTTGCCCGCCCGAACGAGTTCGACGGCCAACTCGGTCTCCTTGGCTTCGTCGATGACGTCGATCAGCGACGGGAGATCGGTCAGCGGTTTGCCGGCCGCTTTCAGGAGCACGTCGTGTTGCTCGATGCCCGCCTTCTCGGCCGGGCTTTTCGGGTTGACGCCCCCGACCAGCAGCCCCTGCCCCTCGGGCAGGTCCAATTGCGAACGAAGCGCCTCGGGGATTTTCGCCTGGAAGAAGATACCCAGCCAGTACTTGCTCGGCTTCACCGGACCAGCGGCGTCAAGATTGCCCGGCGCTGCGACGAACACTCGGGCGCCGCCGGGGGCAACGCGAACCTGCACGCGTCCCGCGGAAACGTCGACGCCCTTGGCGGCGTTCTCACCTTTCTTGGGCGGCGCATCATCGGCGCGGGTAAAGCCGGCCGTTGCCAGCATCATCGCCACGGCACCCAGCCAGACGATTCGTGTCATCGGGATTCTCATGTCCTTCTCCTCTCGTGCTTGTTGGGGGGAAACTGTGCTTTTGGGGGGAAACTGTATCAGGGTCGCACGGCGTAAATCTCAGTACGACGGATTGCCCACGTATTGCACCTCGACTTGATCTACCGGCACGACCAACTGTTGGCCGTCTTTCATGCGGAAGGGGAGCAGTTGGCGAGACTGCCGCACTTCGTGTCCGGTACGCCGAAACGCCTGGAGCACGTCCGGGGGGACCGGCGCGGGTTGGGCATTCAACCAGGCGTTGTCGATGCGATCACTGGCTACCGCAGGCAGCCGGATCGGCCCCTCCGCCGAGCCGGGCGAGGTCGGCACCGACACCTCGACCCACCGCCATTGGTCCTGCGGCACCTCGGACGATTCGGGCACTGAGGGCCTTTTGTCCGTCGGGCGATCGGGCTCGGCCTGTTCCGACGCCGTTTGCGTCGAATACCTCCCCGGGGGTATATCCCGATTCCAAATCTCCCGGATCGTCACGCCCAATGCCAAGGCTACGAGGAAGCTGGCCGCCATGGCCAATACGGTACGGCGGTTGAGGCCGAGCGGCCGACGTGGTGTCTCGGGTTGGGTGGTTGCTGTGCGGTCGATTTCCCCACCCGAAAGAGCAGGTATCGCCCGACGCCAGCTCTGCGCTTCCAGAAACGCCAGCGCACAACGTCGCCATCCGTCGGGATCGCGGTCGAGCCGGCCGAGCAACTCGCGACGACGCTCGGCGTCGAGTTCGTCGTCGACCAACAGGTCGAGCACGTGCTGGTCATCTTGGCGAATATCGGTATTCGAATTCATCGGACCACCTCGATCACGTCCAACGCGGCCAGTTCGCTTCGCAGCCGCCGACGAGCCCGGTGCAATCGCGACTCCACGGCACTGGCGCTGATTCCCAAACGATCGGCGATTTGTCGGTAACTCCAGTCCTCGGTGTACTTTAGCATCAGGATTTCGGATTCCCGTCTGGACAGCCGGGCCATCGCCACGCGGATCAACTGCTGCCGCTCGTCGGCCAATAGCCAGGCGAGCGGATCGACGGTGTCGGCGCTGTTGGTCGGCCGGACCCGCTCGGCATACCGGTTGGTCAGATTTCGCTGCCGACCCTGCTTGCGGCGGTACAGCAACGACTGCAATACGGCCAGCCGGTATAACCAGGGCGCGATTTTTCCGGGATCCCGCAGCGGAGCCTTCTGATCCAGTGCCGCCAGGGCGACCTCCTGGACAACCTCGTCAACGGCTTGCGGCTCCCCCACCCGGGCGTATATCACCGTACGAAGCCACCGGTCGTGCTCGGCCAAGGCGGCCTGCCAATCGATGTTCGGACTCGGACTATCCGCGTATTGGGTGCCGGGCGTGGGTTGTCGCATGACTATTAGGTTAGTTTCCGCTGGAGCCGAGGTCTTGCGGCCGATTGTGTCAATCGCGAGAAAGTGCAACGGTAGATCCCCATACGGATCGGCTCTACAATCAGGTCGCGCCGCACAATCGAATCGATCCACGACCCATCTATCCATAGCACATTTCGGGGGAACAAGGCAATGCATTCCTCGGGCCATGACCCGCTGGCCTGGATTGAAGGGGAGTTGGACGCCTTGCGATCGGCCGGCTTGGCGCGACGGCGAGCCTTGCGCGGCGGGCCGGTGGCTGGGCAGACAGAAATCGACGGCCGGCCGCTGGTCAACTTCGCCTCGAACGACTATCTGGCCCTGGCCGCCGATGTCCGACTTTCGGCCGCCGCCGCCGAAGCCGCCGGAACCCACGGCTGGGGAAGCGGCGCCAGCCCGTTGATCTGTGGATACGCCGATCTCCACGAGCAACTCGAACGGCGGTTGGCCCGGTTCGAGGGGACCGAAGCGGCGTTGGTTTTTCCCTCTGGATTTGCCGCCAACACCGGCACGGTGGCCGCGCTGGTCGGTCCCGGCGACGTCGTCTTGGCCGATCGGAAGAACCACGCCAGTCTGCTCGACGGTTGCCGGCTGTCGCGAGCCGACACGCGTGTGTATCCCCACACCGATTGCAGCCGGGTCGAAGCCCTGTTGCGCCGCGCGGGCAAGTACCGCCGCCGGTTGATCGTCACCGACGGGCTCTTCAGTATGGACGGTGATCTGGCGCCGCTGGTCGAACTGGCTGACTTAGCCCGGCGCTACGACGCCATGCTGATGGTCGACGAAGCCCACGCCACGGGCGTGTTTGGCCGCCAAGGTCGCGGCACGGCGGAGCATCTGGGCGTGGAGGATTCGGTCCACGTTCGCACGGGAACGTTGAGCAAGGCACTGGGCAGCGTGGGCGGATTCGTCGCCGGCAGCCGCATGCTAATCGAGTGGCTGGTCCATCGTGCCCGGCCGTACGTTTTTTCGACCGCCTTTCCCGCTGCCACGGCCGCCGCCGCTATCGCCGCGTTGGACATCGTCGACGAAGAACCGGTTCAGCGAAGCCAATTGCTGGCGACCGCCGAGCAGCTTCGTCGCGATCTTACATCAGCCGGATGGGACATCGGCCCATCGACGAGCCAGATCATACCGATTCTGCTCGGCCAACCCGAGCGGGCAAGCGAACTATCGGCGGCACTACGCCAGCGCGGTTTCTTCGTGCCGGCGATCCGCCCACCGACGGTGCCCGAGGGTCAATCGTGCCTGCGCATCAGCCTCACCCGCGGCCATACGACCGCGATGATCGAATCGCTGCTGGCCGCTCTGCGCGGACTTCGGCCGGGCATAAGAGATTGAATCTTCTCTGGTCCCGCTCATGCTGGTGGAAACAGCGGAGAGGAACCCGTACTTCCCCGAATTCTCCCAATGACCTTGTTCCCCGCCGACAGCCCGCGAAACATCGGATTACCGACCGTCTCGGGTGTTATGGTTGGCGGCCACGTCTTGTCGCCCTGGCCCGCGCAGCGTAGACTCAAGGAGGTCGCGCGGCGGTGACATTCGGGTCCGATCTTGTCGTTACTCTAAGTTCCATTGGAGGAATTGCACGATGATCCACGTGTTGAAGATCTTGGTGAGACGTCGGGCGAAGTCGTTTGCCTTGGTCAAGCTCGACGATGGTTGGTGGTCGGATACCTGGAGCATGCTGATCTCCCCCGAGAAGCTGGGCACCCGCGGCGAGGGGACCTGGGTGTATGACAAGAGATACCGCACAATCTATTTCTATGAGGAAGATGAGAGCGCCAAAGACGAGAAGGGACTGGTGGCCACCTGCAAGCGAGTCAAGCAGTATCCGATGCAGCGAGGCGACGAAGGCGTGGCGTGGGTCTATCGAGGCTCCCCCGGCTTGAAACAGGCTCCCTATTTGGACTGGGATTGGAAAGTGACTCAGGCACCGGGATCGTGAGCGCCGAGTGGCGGTGGCGCGGCGTGTCACCGACGATAAGGACGGCCGGCTTCTGGATACCTTTGTGCGATGAAGCCTGTCCTTTTTTTCCGCGTTCAAAGACCGGGGCCGAACCGGATGATGCGGGCAAGGAAAGAGGCCCGACACCAAGGGCACGTTTTTCGCCCGCCCGCGGCCACTCTACTCGTGCCGCAGGGCTTCGATCGGGTCGAGGGCAGCGGCGCGTATGGCGGGGTAGAGGCCGAAGATGATGCCCACGGCCACCGAAATACCGAAGGCCGCGGGAATCGACCAGGGGACGACGATGGGGTCGAGGGAGCGGATTTCCGGCGGCAGTTGTTCCATTGCCTCGGGCATCACGGCAGCGAGCCACTCGCGGAACTGGCTGAACACCGGCCCGCAAGGCAACCCGGCCAAGATTCCGGCGATGCCGCCGACGGTCGACAGGACGACCGTTTCGGTGAGGAACTGCCGCGTGATGTCGCTCTGTTTGGCGCCCAAAGCGCGGCGGATGCCGATTTCGCGGGTTCGCTCGGTCACGGTGGCCAGCATGATGTTCATGATGCCGATCCCGCCCACCAACAGCGAGATCGCGGCGATCAATCCCATGAACACGATGAACATCAGCCGTGTGGTTTTGGCCCGTTCCAGGAGATCCAGGGGGATGGCAATCGAGTAGTCGCGGTCCGGATGGTATTTCTTCAGCAACTGTTCGGCCAGGGCGGCCGTCTCGCGCACGTTGGCTTCCAACTCCTTACCCGTTCCGTCGATGCGCAGCGTAATTTGGTTCAACTCGATATCGGTACGGCTGAACGATCCGCTGGTGCGCGTGGTAACCGAGTCGCCGATCCGCACGCGAACCGTTTCGTAGGGGATGTAGATGTCTTCGTGAAAATCCTGGGCGGCGAACGAGCCGCCGACGCCGGCCGTCGACGCCCGAGGCTTCATCACGCCGACCACCTCGTAGTAGTCTCGCGCCACGCGAACCGATTTCCCCAGGGGACTTTCCAGTTGGAACAAGGTTCGGGCCACCTCGGAGGCCAGCACGCAGTACGACTTGCGCTGGCGGCAGTCGGCGTCGGAGAGAAACCGGCCACTCTGGACCGTGAGTTGGTTGACTTCGGCGTACTCGGGCGTACAGCCGACCAGGCGGCCTTCGAGTCCCCGATGGGCGACGGTGAACGTGTAGCGGATCTCGCGGATGGGCAGCGCCCGGCGGATCTCGGGGATCGACGTGATCCGCCGGTAGTCGGCCCGGGTGAGTCCGTAAGCGAGCACGCCCTGCCGTTTGGCCTGGACTTGGGCGGGCGGTTTGACCGAGCGGATGATGATGTTGTCGGCCCCGAGACCTTCGATCTGTTTCTGCGCTTCCCGGCTGATCCCCTCGGCAATGGCCAGCAGCCAGATCACGCTGGCCACGCCGACCAAGATGCCCAGCACCGTCAGCAGCGAGCGCAACGGGTGCAGCAAGAGGCTCTTTGTACCGATCTGCCAGGTGCGAAACCAGAGGAAATTCATGGGCGGATGTGGGAGGCAAGCGAGGCAAAAAAGGTGTCAGGAACCTCTTGCCGGAATGGCTCGTAGGGTGCTTCGCATAAAAGGTCCCTGACACCTTTTTCGCGATCAATCTTCCAGTTCGATGTACTCGTCTTGGTAATCGTCGTCTTCGTGGGATTGGGGGTCGTGATCCGCGTCGTCGGCGATTTCCCAGCAGTCCTCCGTCGCGGGGACCGCCAGGCTATCGGATAGTGTCAACGCCGATGCTTCCGATCGTTTCTCTTGCATCGCCGGGTCGCCGGGATCGTTGTCCGCGCCGGTGTCGCTCTGGTCCAAGCGTTTGTCGGATTGGATCATGCCGTCCTTGAGCCAGAGGACCCGCCTGGTGCGCCGGCCGATTTCCGGTTCGTGGGTCACCATGATGATGGTGCGGCCTTCGTCGTTGAGCCGGGAAAGCATGCCGAGGATTTCCTCGGTGGTGACCGAGTCGAGGTTGCCCGTCGGTTCGTCGGCGAGGATGAAGTAGGGATCGTTGACGAGGCTTCGGGCAATGGCCACGCGCTGTTGCTGTCCGCCGGAGAGCTGGGTGGGCCGGTGCGCCAGCCGGTCGCCCAGACCGACCATATCGGCCAGTTCGCGGCATCGGTTGCGGTCCTGTTTGGCAAGTTTTCCCTGGTAGTACAGGGGAATCTCGATATTCTCGACGACCGTCAGTTGGGGAATGAGGTTGTACGATTGGAAGATAAAGCCGATGCGCGAGGCGCGCAGCTCGGAGAGCCGGTCGTCGCTGAGTTGGGCCACGTCCTCGTCTCCCAGCCAAATGCGCCCGGAGGTGGGCCGGTCGAGGCAACCCAACAGGTTCAGCAGCGTGCTCTTGCCCGAACCGGAGGGTCCCATGACGGCAACGAAATCGCCCAGCGGGATATCCACGCTGACGTCTCGCAGCGCACGGACGGTTTCACCGCCCAGGACGTACTCCTTGGTCAAGTTTTCGACGCGCGCGGCCAGGGTCATCCGCCGCCTCCCGGCCCGCGCCCTTGGCCGCCCGATCCCGGTCCACCGCCTCCGCTTCCGAATCGCTTCTTGATCGATGCCGTCAGTTCGGCCTTGTCGATGGCACCGTCGCCGTTGGTATCGGCTTCAGCCAGCCGTGGGTCGGAAGCCTTGCTTTGTTCCTCCTTGTCGAGCCGGCCGTCGCTGTTGGTGTCGAGTTTAGAAAACACCATCCCCGCGATCATCGCCGGATCGGGCCTCCCACCGCCGCCTCCCGGACCTCCCCCTGGTCCTTCCCGAGCCGAGCCCTTCTCGGATTTCTTCTCCCCGGGTTTGCCTTGAGTCCCCGACCCGGCCTTCGCTTCTTCCTCGTCGAGCTCGGGCAGACCCAGCTTGTCGCGATGGGCTTCGGCGTTGCGGACCACTTCTTCGTCTTCTTCCAACCCGGAGGCAATCACGACGTCGGTGTCGTTGGCCGAGCGTATCGTGACCAGCCGCTTCGCCACCTGATCGTTTTCCCAGATGACGCAGTAATGTTTGCTGCCATGCTCCAGGACGGCGGTCACCGGCACCTGCAGGACGTTGTCGACGTGCTCGACGTGGATATGCACTTGGGCGGTCATGCCGGCACGGGGCCGCTGGTCCTCGGGAATCTTCATGATGCCGGCCGAATCGATCTTGATGAGCGTTTCGTATTCCTTGACGTCACCCGTCCAGAAGCTCGAGGGCTCGGCGTATTGGTTGACATTGATCACGACCCCGTCGACTTTCACGCGGGTGGCTTCAAACTCGACGACGGCTTTCTGGCCGACCTCCAGCAAGCCGATCTTCGACTCGTTGATCTTCGCGTTGACTTGCATCTGCGAGGGATCGGGCAACCGGAACACCACCTGATTTTCGCGGATGACAGTCCCTTCCTCGATGACCACTTCATTGTTACCCCGGTGATCGGCCCGATTGGCGAAGATAACCTGTCCGGACTCGGGGGCCTTGATGACGCAGAATTTCTTCTGCTCCACGATTTCCGCCAGTCGGTCTTTATCGATCTGGTGGCTGTTGTCTTCCGACTTGAACGCGGCGTTGGCGATGTCGATATCCGCGTCGAGTTGAATGATCTGTTTCTTCTTCTTGAAGTTGCGCAAGACCGACAGATTCAGTTCGGCCAGGATCCACTTTTCGGTGGCCTGCTCAATGGCGAATTGATCGGCCTTCAACTGCGCCGAACTGATATAGCCCTTTTTGAACAGTTCGGCACTGTGATCGGCCACGTCGAGACTGCGTTCGAAGTCCTCCTGGGCAACCAGGATCTCCAGCAGAATCCTCCCCTCTTCCTCCTTGAACGTCCCCTCTTCGTACTCTTGCTTTGCAATAATGGCCGTTTCCAGCACGCTCTTGGCCTTGACGACCGACGCCTCGCTGCTGTTGCAGACGATCTGTTGTTGCTTTTCGCTTTCTTCCAGCGGCGCCGTCTCCAGTATGGCCAACTCTTGGCCCTCCACGACCAGATCGCCCTCCTTGACCTTGAGTTCCTTGATCGCCGTCCCCAACCCCTTGGTCGCCTTGACGAAGCACTTCACGTCGGTGTTCTGCGAACTCTCCATCGTCCCGCGTTCGACGATGACGTGAGCGAAGGCCCCCCGCCGAACCTTGACCATCTTGGGTTTGCTCGCCTGCGATGACAGGGAACCGATCACGACCTTGGTGATGAACGCTCCGGCAACGACGCCCAACACCACCAAGACGAGAATCAGGCTGCGCGCGCTGATACCGGCACGGGACTGCTTCCGTCGACTTGCATTCTGCTGGTTCATTTCGACACTTCCGTTGCGTACCTTCCACGCCGCGTCCCAGCGCGGGCTGCAAAACTCTTGAATTCCCGATTCTCCCCAACTCCATCTTAACCGAGCGACGCGGCTACGTCACGTCTCGGTGCCCCTCCAGAAGAGGGGGGCGCGGTGGGAACGTGATGAAAAACACGGATCCCGGGCCAAGGACGGGGTTTGAAATGCCACTGGCCGCGAGTGGGCCTTGTACGATGGGCTTCCCAGCCCGTCGAATTGCAGCGTGCCCGAAATGAATCGACGGGCTGGGAAGCCCGTCGTACGAGTTCCAAAACACGTTCTAAGAAGTGGCCAAGGGCTCCGGCACGTAGACCGGCGCGGATGCCGGCGGACGTTCGGTGGAACGTTGTTGGCCGATGGGCTTGTCGAGGATCTCGACGGGGGCCTCCTTCAGGGGCTCGACGGAGACTCCGATGGGCACCTCGTCCGTGGCGGGAACCGCCACCTCGGCCGAGGCGGGCAAGACGATCGCCGGCGGTTCGACCGCCGACTCGGTTCGCCGGGCCACGGTCCGCGGTAATGGTGCGGGCGCGGGGATCTGCTCCGGCCCTACGGGGGCCATGGGACGCAATAGGCCCACGGAGCCCGGGTCGATCCAAATCCCTCGCTCGTCCAACTCCATGGTCCCCAGATCGAGATCGAGATTGAGACGCCGCGCTTCGTAGTTGACCCACACGCTCAACATGCTGTTGCGCGCGCGAAGCAGGCCGTTGAGCGAATCGATGACGTCTCGGGCCGCCGTATTGCTCTTTTTCTCGCCCTTGCGCAACGGTGCGTTGAGTTCTCTCTGGGCCAGATCGGCCTTTCGGATGGCCACGCGGACCGCTTCGCGCTGTACCTCGAAGTCGAGTTGATTGAGCCGAATGCCGCGGATCAGTTCGCGCAGGCTGCCGTAGATCCGATCCTCCAGCGTGTAGTAATCGCGCCGCGTCTGCTGGTATTGGATCAGCGTTTCTCGATAGGCGTTTCGCTCGGCCAACCGCGCCAAAGGGGCATCGAATTCCAACCCCACGCGAAGCCTTCCGTTGGTGCCGCGAAAGCGAATCGGGTTGTTGTCCGTCGTGCTCAGGTCGCCGCTGAAGGTCAGATCCAGATCGCTCTGCAGGGCGTTGGCCGCCACCTCGATCTGGCGCCACTGGTCGACAACCGCCGCCCGGGCGTTCATCCAGTCGCGACGTTGGCTTCGGGCGATCTCCAGGGCCTCCGCGGCTTCAAGTTCCACGGAAACCAGATCGATCGAGTCGAGCCGGGCTTCCGCCTGAATCAGCGACAACTCGACCAATTGATCTTTCAGGGTCTTCAGCGACCCGTCGAGAGCGGCCCCGGCCGCCTGCTGTTGCTCAAGAGTCGCCAGGACGATGAGAATACGCTCCTTGACCGACAATTCGCCCCCGTCCGGGGGCGTCTCGTGGTCGAAAGTCCACTGCAGATCGTCGACGCGCTGTTTCAGTGCTTCCACGCTGAACGCTTCTTTTTCCACGTTGCGGCGCCGCACCTCTTCGCGCTCGGAAAGTCGCAGGAGAGTCTGGCTGCGACGAGGCACCGCCTGGTGCAGTCTCTCGATATCTTCCTCCACGGTAGCCAACTGCTCGCGAACCATCGCGATGATTTGCTCGGCGGTTGGCGCGTTGCCCGTGGCTTCAGCCGCGTCGACGATGGCGTCCCGAACGGCATTTCGCGCGGCCGTCAAGGCCGGGTCGATCAGATCGAACGGTTCCAGCAGAGGATCGCGGATCGTGGCCTCTAATTCCGGAGGCAATCCCAGCAGGATCTTGTACGAATCGAAGGTGTTCTGGTAGTTCTGTTCGAGCCCCAGGAGCGTACTCTGTCCGGCCAGCAGGGCCTGCCAGCCTTGATCTACCTGGAATAGATTGATCTGCTCGGCGTCGTAATTGGCCCTCAACCGATCGAGGTTCTCTCGCAGAGCATCAACATTATCTCGTTCGTTGCGGATACGCACTTGCTGTTCCAACAGCCCGAGGAGACCGCTGGCACCGAACCCCGACCCGGTGAGCACGGCCCCAAGACTGATCCCACCGCGGGAGGCTCCCAGTCCCGGATTTCGGCCGGTGATCACCTCGACGTAAAACCCGCGGCGGAAACGTTCCATCTGCCGCACGTTGGCCAAGAGGGCCCGCTCGCTGTCGGTCAGTTGCTCCATCACGACCTGCCGTCCGCCGGCCCGCAGCAAGGGTTGGACCAGGGCGAACGAGGCCAAACTGGTTGCCGCGTAGTCGTCCGGTCCGGCAAACTGCCAAACCAGCGAATTGGCCAGATCGACGACCAACTGCCCGCCGGTGGCAAAGAGCTTCTGCATCTGCAAATTGGTGACGGTTCCCAGGTCGCTCGTCGAAGCCCCACCGCCGGCAACCGGCCCGAGGGCCGCGAAGTCGGTCAGGTTACCGCCGAAGAACTGGGTATCGAACTGGAATCGCTGGAAGCTGACGTCCAGAGCCGATAGGTAGAGATTCTCCCATTGCTGGCGATAGTCGGGCGAATGAACCAGGGCGACCTCGACGGCCGTTTCCTGATCGAGAAGAATCTGGCCCGACTCGTCTTGGGGTAAGAAAGCCTCCCACGCCGGGTTCTCTCGCTGGTCCGTCGTTCCGCCGCGATGCCAGCATGGCCAACCCGGCTTGCAGTCGACGCAATGCATCAGCTTGTGCGACGTGGGATCGTCGGCAGGCATCGGCGGGCAATCGGGGGGGGCCGGATCGAAATATCGAGACCTCGGGTCGACCGAGATGGTGAAATCTTCCAATGGCCAACGCGGATCCTGCGAGGCGCAATCGACCAACCGCTTGACGTCCTGGTCTGCCTGGCGACGGTACTCCGCCCGAGAGCAACCACCGGCGAGCAGCCCCAGCAAGCCAAAGACGCAAACCAGCCGGCTCGATACGCACCAAACGACCAGCGCTCGTCGCCAATCACCCGGTCGATTCATAACACGGGTTCTTCGGCCGGCGGTGGAATGAGACGCCGTTGCAGCCCCTCCGAAGGGTGGTTCACTGAGGGTTCGAGTGGGAGTAACTACCACGGCGGATCTAGCCTCGGGGCGTCATGGCGACATGGACGGCCCCTCGGATGTGGACCGCCCGCGCGGTGTATGCGTTCAGACATCTAACTCATTCGGGTTCCGTTGAGTTAAACTTGAACGATTATATCGGTTATCCGGGGGGTAGGGGTTGGGCGATATGGCTGCGGGAACTCCGCCAAGACCCGGCAAGGAAAGACAAGACACAAACTTGACACCCCTTCTCAGCCTGAATACCATCGAAGGATAGGAGTTCTTGCGAATTCTCGGCAAACTGTGTGGATTGAACCACCTGGGACGCCGACGGGCGGACACATTTAGAGGCGTTCGATGAGCATTTGGAACAAGATTCTGCTCGGGCTGATCTTCCCGGCCGCAGTGGCGTTTGCCTATCTGGCGATGCGCCAACTCAAAATCGAAGACCACTGGCGGGACAAAGCCGCCGACTTCGAAGCGCGTATCGAGACAGCCGAACAACGGCGAAGCCAATTGGTCGACGGGGTGAAGGGCGATTCGAATCAGCCGGGTATCCAACGACTGCAACTCAAGCTCAGCAGCGTGATGACCGGTCGCCAACGGATCTGGACCGATTGCATGCCCCGCCCTCGATCGATTATCCCGAACGCTCCATCGTTCACCATCGACATAAGTTCTCCCGACCCTCACAAGATGTTCGAGGGGATGGTGGTCCAGATCTTTGAACAGCCCGACGACTCGATTGGGCGAATGGGCGACCCGGGGCAAACCTACTTGGGCGAATTCGAGGTGGTCAAGGCGGACCAAGAGCGCGAGGTGGACGTGCGGCCGACCCGAGCGGTCGTTCAGCCGGAGTTGTCCGACGCGGATAAAGCGAAGCCGCTGGACGAGCAGGTGAAGCTCAGGGAGACGCTGTACCGGCAGGCCTACGAAGCTCGCGCACTCGGCGATGCGATCGATTTCGAGCGGCTTCAAAACAGCAGGGGCCCCTGGATGATTCGCCAGTCGATACCTCCCGATCGGCACGACCTGTTTACCGAACTGACCGAGGATGAGATCCGAGACCTGATCCAACCCGAGCACGTTCACTTGTATCTGGCCGACGGCAAAACGGTCGACGAACTACCCGATTCGATTCTCAAGCGGCTGAGCCTGCCGCCCGAGGATCTGGCGAAGATGTTCGCCGACGCCCGCCAAAAGCTGGCCCAGGGCGGAGATCCGGCGGCGGTCTCGCCGGAAGCATTGGAAAACGAGGTCGACAGAGCGGTCGATGAAGCGGTCGACGACGATGAGTTGGATGGGTTCAAGACGGATGTCCTCCAAACCATCGAGGTATTCACGCCAGCCGAGGTGCTCGCTTTGAGCGATGTGGACCAATCCACGTATCTCACCAATTACCTCACCAAGCAGGAAGGTAAGGCGATGCTGATCGCCAAGCGCGAATCGGCCGACGGCGGAGAACCGGTGCGCTACTTCAAACGACGCCTGCAAGACCCCGGCGCCGACTTCAAGGAATTCTTCGTCCATCATTCGCACTGGGTCGACCAGACCCGAAGGATCCAACTCCGACAAGAGGTCCTGGACTGGACGGTGGCGGACGCCGAAGTGGAAGTGACCTTTCGCGAGAAACTTATCGCCGACGTGGGCAAGCAGTTGGACCGCTCCGCGAAAGAAATCGCTTGGCTCACCACCCATCGCGATCGGCTCGATGCTCTTCTGGCCGAAAAACAGGCCGCGGTCAACGACGTGGCCGGGAAGAACCTGCTGATGGCCAGAAAAATCGCCGCCCTGCAACTCGAAGCGGCCGAGCGGATTAACCAACGAACGCAGATCGCCGCCGGTGGTCAACCGTAAGGTAGGGATTAGGGACCGGGGACTACTTGGCGCGTCCGCTCCCACCGAGCTCGCGGCCGGTCGATCTCATCGGATTCACGCAGGATAGTGCGTGCATAGTAACCCGAAGCGTCAGCGAGGCCGTCTCTTCCGTCCTCGCTGACGCTTCGGGCTGCTAAATCGTCAGGCCGCTTGCTCAATGGGGCGGGATTTCCGCAATCGCCATTGCGAGTCAATGCAAACCACTCTGCAGATGGGTTCTCAGCCAAGAATCCTCGACCCATTCGCCATTCTGGGGCTCTCCGACCCATCTCCCCGCACACCCCTGTGCCATGATCTAGTCTTTCCATGGAACCGCGCAACGAATAAAAAGGGGGCAGGAGTCGCCGCCGTCGTCGTTGTTACTTCGTTCGGGGGGCGTGCTCCGCATTGGTCTGGCAGGGTGGTTCGCAAGGGTCTGGAAGTTCAACCGACATGGGCATTTACGATCGAGACTACTATCGCGAGCAACAGCCAGGCTTCACGCTGAAGGCCCCGCGAACCGCCGTCACCACGATCATCCTGATCAATGTGGCCCTATGGGTGGTCGACAGCTTCATTGAGGGTGGGTTGAGCAAGCTGATGGCCCTGGAAGTGGGAGCGTTGGGCCGGCCCTGGCTCTGGTGGCAGTTCCTCACCTACGGCTTCGCCCATTCGCTGAGCATGGGCCATATTCTGGGTAACATGCTGGGGCTGTTCTTCCTGGGGCGCGAGGTCGAGCGTCGATACGGCACGCGCGAATTCGTGCGGCTGTATCTGACGATGATCGTCGCCGCGGGCGTCGTTTTTGCCGTGGTCAACACACTGCAAGGCAATGCTGAGGATACGGTCATCGGTGCCTCTGGAGCGGTGGTGGGCGTGATCGTGCTCTTCGCCTTGAACTTCCCCCGGCAAACAATCCTGCTGTTCTTTGTGATCCCGATCCCTGCTTGGTTTCTCGGTGTGTTTGTTGTTCTCAATGATCTGCTGGGTGTGCGGGACGAGCGGGTGGCCGTCGAGGCGCATCTGGCCGGGGCGGCACTGGCCTTCCTCTATTTCCAGCAGCAATGGAACCTCGGCCGGTTTTACGAGCGATGGTTCTCCTGGCTGAAGATCTCGCGGCGGCCCAGGTTGCGCATTCACCGGCCCGACGAGGAAGAGCCCGACGATAAACTCAGCGCCCAGGTCGACGAGATTCTGGAAAAGATTCACCGCGAAGGCGAATCCAGCCTCAGCCGAAAAGAACGCCGCATTCTCCAAAACGCCAGCAAGAAATACCAGAACCGTCGCGACTGATCGTCCCGACCCGAAGCCTGCCCGTCCCGCAAACAAGGAGGTTTGCTCATGGCCAAGACAAGCCAACGCCCGACGACACACCCTCGCCCTCGGCGATCGGGGCGTCTGCTGGCGGCCGTGGTCGTTGCCCTTGCCGCCGTCGGGCTCGGCGCGTCGGTCTTCCTGTTCGGCCCGTTCGATCGCAACCGTAAGCCACAGCCGACGGCGACCCTCCCACATTCTCCCGGGCAGATGATCCACATCGCCGGCGGTACGTTTCGCATGGGCAACGATCGGTCGCCCTACGCGTGCGAACGTCCGTCACACGAGGTAACGGTCGATTCCTTCTGGCTCGATACCCACGAGGTAACCAACCGGCAGTTCGCCCGGTTCGTCGCCCGAACCGGCTACATGACCACCGCCGAGCAGCACGGCAAGGCGTGGGTCTTCGACACCGCAGCCGGCCGGTGGAACGAGGTGGCCGGGGCCGATTGGCAACATCCGGGCGGACCCGACACGACGATCGTTCATGCCGACGACCTGCCCGTGGTGCAAGTTTCCTGGCACGACGCCCGGGCGTATGCCCAATGGGCGGGCAAGCGGTTACCGACCGAAGCCGAGTGGGAGTATGCGGCCCGGGGCGGATTGCGCGAGGCCGAGTTTTCCTGGGGTTTCGAGGAAATACCCGGCGGAGAGTACCAGGGGAACTACTGGCAAGGTTGGTTTCCCGACGAGAATCTGGCCGCCGACGGTTTCCCCCGCATGGCGCCGGTGATGTCGTTTCCGCCGAATCGTTACGCGCTGTACGACATGTCGGGCAACGTCTGGGAGTGGTGTGCCGATCGATTCGCCGAAGATGCCTATCGGGCGGCTTCCCAGCAGAACCCGACCGGTCCGAACGAGGGGGAAGCCCGTGTTTTACGTGGGGGATCGTGGCTCTGTGCGGAAAACTACTGCGCCGGCTACAAAGTCTCGACCCGCAGCCACTACCCCCCCGACTCGGCCTACGGGCACCTGGGCTTCCGCTGCGTACGCAACGACCACGCAGCGGAAGACTGAATCGAGGTTTCGATTCGGGTTGGCCAGTTGTGTGCTATGAATGAGTAGCGCGGGCGGCCCCCTGTCAGTGCGTGCTTGACCGGTCGCAACCCATTATTTACTATACATTTACTTCAAATCGTTTTCCCGGGCTCATTTCGTTTTTCAGGGCCGCTTTCTCAACCTTCAGGGTAGTCGGAGCACATCATGATTTTGCGTCGTCGATCGCTGAGCTTCTTGCACCTTCTTCTGCTTCTCCTTCTGGCCACGTGCATCGGGTGCGAAGGCTGTGTTCCCGACGAGTACGTTGAAGGCGATCCGACGTCGGAAGGGAGCGAAAGCAAGGGAGAGGGCGAGGGAGCGGAAGCGGGCGAGGACGCCGAGAACTTTGTCCTTGCCGATCTGGTTGAGCCGTTCGATCCGCCGACCCTGGAGGAGTTAAACGCCCAAGTCACGTGGATCGACCAACCGGTCCGCGATTCGATGGAATTGATGCGCAAGCGGCAGGCCGGTGAAGAGGTGCTTTGCACCACCGAGGAAGCGCTGGCGCTGAGGAACAATTCACCCGAAGACAACGACAAGATCCTCAGCGCCCTGGGGCGCATGGCCCCGAGCGATTCCGCGGTCGATTGGGACGCATCGATTGTTCGCCACACGTCCGGCGACGTGAAGAGCACCAATCCGATGATGCTCAGTTCCTCCGCCGAGTTTGAAGTGAACGGTATGACCAATTTCGGGCTGTTCTCGTTCGACTGGAACTTCGTGCCGCATGCGGTCAAAGAGACGGTCGTTTCGTGGCAAACGAGCGAGGATCGCACGATCGACAAGGTCGTCATTCGCGACGATCTGACCTGGTCGGACGGCAAGCCGATCACGGCCCACGACGTGGAATTCTCGTTCAAGGTCATTATGTCCAGCGCGGTTCCCGTCCCGGCGCAGCGTAGCGGAACCGACAAGATCAAGTGGGTCAAGGCCTACGACGATCACACACTGGTCTTCTTTCACAAGGAAGCGTTGGCGACAAACATCTGGAACGTCAATTTTTCGGTGATTCCCAAGCACATCTACGAGAAGTCGATCCGCAAGGATCCAACGCTTCAGGAAAGCGACTACCATGTGAAGTACGAGAGCGACCCGGTCGTGGGCGGACCGTACATCATCACCAAGCGCCAGCGTGGCCAGGAGATCGTGCTTGCACGTCGCGAAGCCTGGTACATGCACGAGGGAGAGCAGGTGCGCGACAAACCGTACTTCAAGGAAATCCGCTTTCGCGTGATCATCGAACCCAGCGTTGCCCTGCTGGCGCTGAAGAAGGGTGAGATCGAAGAAATGATCCTCAACCCCGAGCAGTGGAAGACGCAGACCAATGACGACGAATTCTACAAGAAGAACATCAAGGCTTCCGGGGTGGAGTGGGTCTATTTCCATTTCGTGTGGAATTGCAAGACGGCTTTCTTCGACGACGTTCGGGTACGCACGGCCATGTCGTACGCCTTCGATCATAAGGAGTTGTTGGAGAAGCTACGTTACGGGTTGGACGAGCCGTGCAACGGGGTCTTCCATCGCACGTCTCGCTGGGCTCCGAAAGACCCGCCGGCTCCCTACACGCGCGACCTCGACAAGGCCGAGGAGTTGCTGGAAGAAGCCGGGTGGCTCGACCACGACGGCGATGGAATTCTGGACAAGGAGATCGGCGGCCGGACGGTCCCGTTCGAGTTCAGCGTGCTCTGCGCCAATACGCCAAACTCAATCGCCGCCAGTAGTCTGCTCAGGGAAAGTCTCGACCAGATCGGGATAACCTGCAATGTCAAGCCGTTGGAATTCACCGTCCTACAAGAGAAAATGCGGAAACACCAGTTTCAAGCTGCCTTCGGTGGTTGGGGGACCGGCGCCGATCCCGATACCTCGGAGAATATCTGGGGGACCGACGAGGGCCGGAACTACGGACAGTATTCCAATCCCGAGATCGACCGCCTGTTTGCCGAAGGGCGCCGAGAGTTCGACCCCGAAAAACGGGCCGAAATCTACGGCCGGATCCACGAAATCCTTTACGCCGACCAGCCATACACCTGGCTCTTCTTCCGCAACGCCTTTTACGGCTTCAACAAAGATCTTCGGGGATATACTTTCAGCCCCCGAGGACCTTACAGCTACGGCCCGGGGTTCGGAAGCATCTGGAAACCGGCCGCACACTAAGGATGGACCGAAGAACAAATTCCCCGCCCGTCTCGAAAAACACCGCTGCCTGTTATGCTCAATTATCTTCTTCGCCGAATTTTCCTTGGCTCGATCACGCTGCTGCTGATCACCTTCGTGGTCTTTGCGCTGATCCGCAACATGCCGGGCACGCCGCTGACGATCGAACTCGGGCAAGTCGACCCGAGCAAGAAGATCAGCGAGGAAGACTACAAGCTCATGGAGAAGGCCTACGGGCTCGACAAACCGTGGCACACGGCATATCTGCATTGGCTGGGAAAGCTCTTCCAGGGAGATCTAGGACGCTCTTTTAGCGAAAAGAAAGCCGTCGGCAGCGTGATCTTTCAACGCATGGGACCCACGCTCCTGCTCTCGGTCACGTCCCTGGCGATAACCTACCTGCTGGCCGTGCCATTGGGACTGCTTGCCACCGTGCGCAGCGGGCACACCGACGAACGGGTCATGAGTACCGGGCTCTACATGCTCTATTCGCTTCCCTCGTTCGTGGCCGCGATGTTGCTGCTGGTCTGGTTCTCGATGAAGCTGGAAGGCACGATGTTCGAGCTTCCGCTGGGAGGCATGGTCAGCAAGGATTTCAAGGATCTGTCGCCGCTTGCCCGGCAACTCGATATCGCCAAGCACATGATCCTGCCCGTGTTCTGCTATACCTACGGCAGCCTGGCCTATTTTAGCCGGTTCGTGAAGGCGAACATGGAAGAGGTCATCCGCCAGGACTACATTCGCACCGCCCGGGCCAAGGGCGTGGGTCCGTTTCGCGTGGTGGTCCACCATGCGTTTCGCAATACGCTCATCCCCTTCGTTACGCTCATCGGCATGACACTGCCCGCGTTGCTCGGCGGCTCGATCATCCTGGAAATGATCTTCACCTGGCCGGGAATGGGCCAACTGTTCTTCCAGTCGATCGGCCGCCGCGATTATCCGGTGATCATGGGCCTGACGTTGATGTTCTCGATTCTCACGCTGGCCGGGCAATTGCTGGCCGACGTCTTGTACACCGTGGTCGACCCTCGCGTGCAGTATTCCTAGATTTACCCCCAGCCGAGCTTGGCTGCCAATGACCGAACCCGAACCCAAACCAACCGCCACCGACCACGCGCCGGCCGATCCGCCCGCCGTCGATCAAGATCTCCCGCCCGTCTCGCGGGGCTATTGGTCGGAGACGTGGCGCCGTTTCCGCCGGCGGAAGTTGTCCTTCATGGCGCTGCTCTTCGTCGGCCTGATGGCCTTGGTGGCGATCTGCTCCCCGGCCATCGTGGGCACCAAGCCGGTCGTCTGCAAGTACAAGGGGCGGATCTACTTCCCCGCCATGGCCTATTTCAACTCGCGATGGGAAAACGCCGTCTTCCATCACGATAAGTTCCGCAAACGCTATCCCCAAAACCTCACGGAGAAGGATCCCGAAAGTTGGGCCGTCTGGCCGCTGGTCTTTCAGGATCCCAATCGGCGCGTGCGCGACGGGGAATGGGAAGGCCAGCCCGGCAACCCCACCGCCGACGAGGGAACGCCCAATAGCTACAACCTGTTGGGAACGACCAAGGAAGGATTCGACGTCTTTGCCCAGTTGATCCACGGCACCAAAATCGCGTTGCTGGTGGGGTTCGTTTCGACGGGAATCGCCGCGACGGTCGGGATCGTCATCGGCGCAATGGCCGGCTATCTGGGCGGTTGGGTCGATCTGCTGCTCAGCCGCATTATCGAATTGGTCATGTGCATTCCCGCGCTGGTGCTCATCCTCACCCTGATTGCCATCCTGGAGAAACCGACCATCTGGCATATCATGGCGGTCCTCGGGGCCACCGGATGGACCAGGATCGCCCGGCTCACGCGGGCCGAGTTTCTCAAACTCAAAGAGACCGATTTCGTCACTGCCGCGAAGGCGCTTGGAGCAAGCCGCCCGCGGATCATGTTCCGCCATATTCTGCCCAACGCGCTGGCGCCCGTACTGGTGCCCATCACCTTTGGCATCGCCGCCGCCATTCTCGCCGAGAGCGCACTGAGCTTTCTCGGGCTCGGCGATGTGTCGGCGCCGAGTTGGGGACGCGTGCTCAACGCCGGAAGATCGAATTATCAGATGTGGTGGGTCACCCTCTTTCCCGGAGCGGCAATTTTCCTCACCGTGCTGGCCTACAACCTGATCGGCGAAGGGCTCCAAGAGGCAACCGACCCCCGTCTGCGCGAGGCCGGAAAATGACAAGCCCCGAAAAGGTAAATGACGCCAAGCCAATCGACAAACCCATGTCCGATCCCCTGATCGAAATCCGAAACCTCAAAACCCACTTCTTCACCGACGAGGGCGTCGTGAAGGCGGTCGACGATGTGTCGTTGGTCGTGCCCAAGGGGAAGACGTTGGGACTGGTCGGTGAGTCGGGGTGCGGCAAATCGGTGACCGCGCTGTCGGTCATTCGGCTGATCTCCGACCCGGGGCGAATCGTCGATGGCAGTATCACGATGCACGATAACGGCTCGCCGGTGGTGCTCAACGAACTGCCCGAGCCGGAGATGCGACAGGTTCGCGGCGGGCAAATCGCCATGATCTTCCAGGAGCCGATGACCTCGCTCAACCCGGTCTTTACGATCGGGGCACAGATCATCGAGGCGATCCGCCTGCACCAGAACGTCGACAAGAAAGAAGCAAAACTCCGCGCGATCGAAATGCTCGACAAGGTGCGAATTCCCGAGCCCGAGCGACGCGTCGATCAGTATCCGCACGAATTTTCCGGCGGCATGCGACAACGGGCGATGATCGCCATGGCCCTGTCCTGCAATCCCCGGCTGCTCATCGCCGACGAACCGACCACCGCGCTGGACGTCACCATCCAGGCCCAAATCCTCGACGTGTTGCGCGATCTGCAAGCCGACGTAGGCATGTCGATCCTGATCATCACCCACGACCTGGGCATCATCGCCGAGACGGCCGACGACGTGGCCGTGATGTACGCCTCGAAGGTGGTCGAATACGCGCCGGTCGCCGAACTGTTCGGCAATCCGGTCCATCCTTACACCCACGGCCTGTTTCGCTCGCGGCCCGAGCCGGGTAAACCGAAGAGCGAGAAGCTCGAAACGATCGAGGGCATGGTTCCCAGCCCGTTGCGGTTTCCCGCCGGGTGCAAGTTCCATCCCCGCTGTCCCCACCAGCAGCCGATCTGTCGAACCGAAGAACCCGAGCTACGTGAGCTTTGTCCCGGGCATCAGGTCCGCTGTCATTTTGCCGGCGAGTTGAAGTATGAGTAACGTGCTGTTAAACGTGAGCCATCTGAAGAAATACTTTCCCGTGCGCCGGGGGCTCTTCTCGCGCGTCGTCGCCCAAGTCCAGGCGGTCGACGACGTTTCGCTTCAGATCGCCGAAGGTGAAACGCTGGGACTGGTCGGCGAGTCGGGCTGCGGCAAGACGACCGTCGGCCGAACGCTCTTGCGATTGCTGGAGCCAACCGCCGGGAAGGTCACCTTCGACACGACCGACGTCACCGACGCCCGCGGCGCCGAGCTCCGCCCGTTGCGCCGCGACATGCAGATCGTCTTCCAGGATCCGTTCGGATCGCTCAACCCGCGGATGACGATCAAAGGGATCGTCGAAGAGGGGCTCATCGTCCATCGCATGGGCAACCGGCAGCAGCGGCGTGAGAAAGTCGAACAAACGCTCGTGCAAGTGGGCCTCGACCCCAGCTACATCAACCGCTATCCGCACGAATTCTCCGGCGGCCAGCGCCAGCGAATCTGCGTCGCCCGGGCGCTGGCGCTGAACCCGCGCTTCATGGTCCTCGACGAGCCGATCTCCGCGCTCGATGTCTCCATCCAGTCGCAGATTATCAACCTGCTGGTCGAGTTGCGCGAGAAGTTCAAGTTGACGTACTTGTTCATTTCGCACGATCTGTCGGTCGTGGAATACATTTCCGACCGCGTGGCCGTGATGTACTTGGGCGAGATCGTCGAGACGGCCACCAGCGAGGAGCTCTACCGCAACCCGCTGCATCCCTACACCAAGGCGCTGCTCTCTTCGATTCCGACGATGGAGCCGAAGAAGGACAAGGAGCGGATCGTACTGGAGGGCGATGTTCCCAGCCCGATCAACCCGCCGTCCGGTTGCCGTTTTCACCCGCGTTGCCCGGTGGCCATGGACGTTTGCCGCCGCGAAGTGCCCCGCCAGTTGGATCTCGACGGTCATCTGATCCGCTGCCACGCGGTGGAAAAGGACCTCAAGGGTTCGCCCTCCAGCTAGAGCGATGGCGCCGACTTGGCGCATTCCCCAGCCATAAGTGCCACGGCTGGTAGGAGTTAGGTCAATTCCGCCTGCCGCCTTCCAATCCCTCAACTGGCTGCTTGCCAAGCACCGAAAATCGGGTATCATACGCAGGGGGCAACGAACCATCCGTCCGCAGGAGGCGTCGCCATGGGAGATCTCCATATCAAGGACAGCAAGCAGCGTTATCATCAGGTCTGCTTCCAATTCTACGAATCGTCGTGCGGCCCCGCTTGCGTGGCGATGGTCGAGCGGATCTGTAAGCATCTGTCCCAGAGCGACGAGAAACGGGCTCGACAGCTCTCGAAAAAGTACCCCGGCAAGTGGACCATCTCCGGCGGCACCTATCCGCGGAATCTGTCCTACGTGCTCAATAAAGAGGGGGTCAAAGCGTACGCCGGAACCAACGTGGGATCCGGCGGCGTCTACTCCTACCTGAAACACTACACGACCAGGAGTACGCCGGTCATCGCGATGGTGAAATGGGGAGGACCCGGTGGCGCCCATTTCATCGTCGCGGCACTTCGCGACGCCGCCGACGACACGTTCGTCTTCTACGACCCCTGGTACGGGATCATCGAACGGCGCGGCTGGCAACTCCCCTATTACCAGACCCCGGACGGTATGGGGATGTTCAACGGCTGGCTGACGATCACCAAGCCCTAAGAGACGATCGATGTCGTGATGAATGACCCTGCCCATTCCGCCGGCGGATCGGAAGCGACCCAATCGACCTCGTCGAGCCTCCTGCAACGGGTCAAAGCCCGGGATCAGGAGGCCTGGCAGCGGTTGGTCGGGCTCTACGGACCGCTGGTCTACCGCTGGTGTCGGCAGTCGGGCCTCCAGGCCGACGACACGGTCGACGTCTTTCAGGAGGTCTTCGCCGCGGTCGCGGCCAGCGTGGCCGACTTCCGCCGCGATCGGCCCGGCGACAGCTTTCGCAAATGGCTGGCCACGATCACCCGGAACAAAATCCGCGACCTCTTCCGCCGGCTCCAAAACGAGCCGCAAGGCCTCGGCGGAACCGATGCCCAACAGCGGCTCGGCCAGATTCCCGACGAATGGTCCGAATCCTCGGAAACTCCCGGCCCCTCGCCCACCGATGGCGGCGTCGAGCGTCGGGCCATGGAATTGGTCCGCGCCGGCGTCGAAGAGCACACCTGGCAGGCATTCTGGCGGGTGACCGTGGCCGGAGAGAAGGTCGCCGATGTGGCCGAAGATCTGGGCATGAACGCCCGGGCCGTCTACGAGGCCAAATATCGCGTGATGCGGAAAATCCGCGCCGAACTGGCCGATCTGATCGATTGACCCTCCCTCCGAGGGGCCCCAAAAAAGTCGCGTTGAACTTTTCCGTTCTTATTATGTGCGATGATACGCGACCCGGCGCGGCACGACCGCCACGCAACCGACGCAACGAGGAGTCGAGACATGTCCGACAGCCGCCCCGACACGAATTGCCCCAGTCGCGACGAGCTTTTTGCCTGCGTGGTCGGCACACTGCCCGAAGGGGAGGCCGACTCGGTCATCGAGCATGTCAGCTCTTGCTCGATCTGCCAGGAGACGATCGGAGCGATGGACGAGGCCGACGATACGCTGGTGGCCCGATTGCGATGTCCGAATGCCGAGGAGCCGTTTGCCGAGGAACCCCAATACCAGTCGGCCGCGGCCCGGGCGGCAGCCATCGTGGGCGCGTGTGTCGAAGGAGGAGGAAACGTGACCGTCGAAGAGTCGGCCGAGGGGCTTCTGGGAACTGAACTCGGGGGCTACCGCCTCGAAGCGAAGTTGGGCGAGGGGGGCATGGGTGCCGTGTACAAGGCGGTTCACACCGAGATGGATCGGGTCGTGGCGCTGAAGGTGCTGCCGGAAAGCTGCCTCAAGGACCAACGGGCGGTCGCCCGGTTCCGGCGCGAAATCAAGGCCATCGCCCAGCTCAACCACCCCAACATCGTCCAGGCGTACGACGCCCGAGAGGTTGACGGAACACGTTTTCTGGTCATGGAATACGTCGAGGGCATGAACCTGTCCGACCTGGTCAAACGCACCGGGCCCCTGCCGGTGGCCGAGGCCTGCGAGTTGATCCGCCAGTCGGCCGTCGGCCTGGAGTACGCCCGGCAGCGCGGCCTGGTCCACCGCGACATCAAGCCCTCGAATTTGATGCTCACGCCCGAGGGGCAGGTCAAAATCCTCGATCTCGGCCTCGCGCTGCTCGACGAAATGCACTCCTCCAGCGCCGACGAACTCACCAACACGGGCCAAATGATGGGCACGCTGGACTACATGGCCCCGGAGCAGGGCAGCGATAGCCACACGGTCGACATTCGGGCCGACATCTACTCGCTGGGGGCCACCCTCTACAAACTCCTTACCGGCCGCACACCCTTCGGCGGCGCCGAGTACGACACGCCGGTGAAGAAAATGATGGCCCTGGCCACCGAGGATCCCGAGCCGATCGACACGCTCCGCCCGGAAATCCCCGCCGAGTTGGCCGCCATCGTCCACCGCATGTTGGCCAAGGATCCAGACGACCGCCCGGCCACGCCAGCCGAAGTCGCCGAGGCCCTGGGAGACGGGCCGGGGGCGAGGGCCGCCACCAACCAGGACTTAGCCAACCTCATAACCCGAGCGTATGATGACTCCCAGCCGTCTACCGCCGAACACTCCACCGGCACGACCCCTCACGCCAGTTCGCCCTCCAACGACACCTCGCGCGCAGTAACCATCGCCCCGGCCATCACAGTCCATCCCACGACAAAGACTTCCCGTCGCCGCGTCTCGTGGAAGCCGCTGATAGCCACCGCCGCCGTTGCCGGGATCATCCTGATCGGCATCCTGCTCACCCTCCAAACCAAACACGGCACGCTAATCGTCCAGATCGACGACCCGAACATCGAGGCAAAGGTTGCCGCCGACAGCCTCACGATCAAAGACCTCAAGTCGGACCGCACCTACACGGTCGAACCCGGCCAAACTCGCTTGCCCACCGGTAAATACGGCCTGATCGTCCGCGACGACGCCGGGCTGGAGGTCGACACGCCCGAGTTCACGCTGCGGCGGGACGAAAAGGTGACCGTGCGGGTCTCTCTCAAAGCGGAAAGCGGAAAGCCGAAAGCGGAAGATGTGCCAGCGCCGATCGACATCACGCCGGAGCCGATCAGTTTTGCCGCCGGCGAGCCGCTGAGCCCCGCTGCCCTGGTCGTCAAGCCGGCACCGATCGAAGGCGTTCACTCGTGGACGATCGAGCCGCGGTCGCTTCGCACCAGAGTCCAGGACATGGCCTTCAGCCCGGACGGCCGAATGCTCGCCGTAGCCGGGCTCAGGTCGGGGATGGTGCGTGTGTGGGATGCCGAAAGCGGAGAGTTGATTCGGGTGCTGGCCTGTTATCAGGGCTATCCGCATAACAACTTATTGTTTACCTTGGCTTGGTCTCGTGACAGCCGGCTGCTGGCAACGGGCGGACTCTGGGGCACCGAGATCTGGCAGATTTCGTCGGGCCGGAAGCTTCGCAGTTGGAGAAGCTCGCATGTCGAGTCACTCGGCTGGTCGCCCGACGGCCGAATCCTGGCCGAAGGAACCAGGGGCGGCCTCTTTCTGCGAGATCTGGTCTCTGGAGACGTGTTGCGCAAACTGGAGGGACACCAAGGCTCGGTCACTTGCGTGGTCTGGTCGCCCGATGGCAAGCGGTTGGTGTCCGGCGGGTACGACGACAAGACGGTGAGGTTCTGGGATGCGTACTCGGGGCAGTTGGAACACACGTTCGAAAAGGCTGAAGAAACGATCCGAGACGTTGCCTGGTCGCCGGACGGCCGGGTTGTGGCCGCCTCGACGGACTTCCAAACATATTTCTTGGATGCCACGACGGGCGGGCCGTTGAACACGCACACCTCGCGCAGCCTAGGCAGTCCGTCACTCGCCTGGTCAGCCGACGGGAAGACGGTGTTCGGCGGTACCATCAGTAACTGTGTCGTATGGGCCTGTGACGGCCGGACGGGAAAGCTGCTGAAGGGCCGGGGAATACCCTCGGAGTGGCGAAGTGTCGGCTGCGTGGCCTGCTCGCCCGACGGCCGGAAATTCGCCGTCGCCGGAATTGAGGGCGCCGTTTGGGTCTGGCAGCCCGCCGCGCAGGCTTTCGAGTCGAACTGGCGGCAGTCCGCGCGGGTTCTTTCCGAGCACACTAGCGGAGGCGGAATCGCGAAGTTCTCTAGGGACGGAAAGACTATTGCTCGCGGTGGCCAGAGCTTGAACCCCATCCGCCTATGGGAGACCGACTCTGGGAAGTACCTCGGCCAGGTCGACTGCAGCCGCATCTTCTGCCTCGCCCCCGATGGCTCGCAACTGGCCGGCCGTTCGGACAACCAACGGAGAGCTTTGCTGTGGAACACGCGCGCCGCCGGGCAACTCGCAGAGATTCACACGGAAAGCGAGATCCGGCGTATCGAGTGGTCGCCCGACGGCGCGATCATCGCTCTCGGAACTGAAGAGAACATCGAACTTCGCAGCGCCACGTCAGCCGAAACGCTACACACGCTGCCCAAGCACGGCGACACACTGTTTGCGTTCTCCTCCGACGGCAAAACACTGGCCGTGGCGGCGGATAGGCAAGTTCACCTCTACCTCGTCGAAACGGCCGAGGCGGTACAGACGATCGCCATTGCGGACGGCCAACTCCAGTCACTGGCCTTCTCACCCGACGGCAAGACGCTGGCCGGCGCCTCCAAAACGACCGTGTACTTATTCGACGTCGAGTCGGGCGAACTGATCGACCAACGCGAAGACGTCGAGTATCGGCCGCTGTGCTGGTACGACGGCGGGAAGAAGCTGCGATGCGGAGGCAGTCAACTTTGGGACATGGAGTCCAACACGCTCCAAAGGTATATTGCGGATGCCCACCAGATTTCCGCCGCCGGGGGACTCTCGTTCTACTCGGTCGGCGGCAAAGCCTTTCAGTTGCGTCGCCTGTCCGACGGCGAGCCGCTCAAAACGATCCTCCCGCTACCCGGCGAGCAGTACGCCGTGATCAGCCCCGAGGGCCACTTCACCGGATCGCCGGGTGTGGAAAAGGAGTTGGTCTACGTCGTGCAGACCGACGAAGGCCAAGAGACGCTCTCGCCCGCCGAGTTCGAGCAGAAATACGGCTGGAAGAACGATCCGGCCCGGGTTTCCATGAGCGTGGAAAGCGGAAAGCTGAAAGCGGAGAGCGGAGAGCGGAAAGCGGAAGACGTGCCGGGGACAATCAAGACCGGGCCGCCGGTGAAAGTCAAGCCGGCCGATGTGAGCATCGAACCGACCGGCGTGCGGATCGAGCCGGGAGCCCCGCTATGCCGTCCGGCCATGGTGACGGCCCCGGCAAGGCTGCCGGGGGTCGAGGGTTGGACGATCGAGACGAGCGAGCCGCGGGGCGAGGTGCATGACGTGGCGTTTAGCCCGGACGGGCGATGGCTGGCCGGGGCCGGCGACGACGGCGTGGTGCGGCTCTGGGAGCCGAAGACGGGCAACTTCGTGCGGGCATTTGTCGGCCACGACGAGCCCGTCCGCGATCTCGCCTGGTCGCCCGACGGCAAGATACTGGCCAGCGCCGGCGACGACGGCACTGTTCGCCTCTGGGACGCTGAATCGGGAGCCACCCTGCATGTCCTGCCGGAGCAAATCGATTGGCGCGGTCCGCCGTACGAAGGTGCCGGGTTCGAACCGTTGCAGTGGTCGCCCGACGGAGCCACGCTGGCCACAAGGGCCAAGGACCGGGTGAACCTCTGGGACGCGCGATCGGGAGAGGCTAGCCGGTGGCTCAAGGGGAGCGTCAAGCAGCTATATTGCATGGCTTGGTCTCCCAACGGCGAACGGATGGCTATCGGCTCGCAAGACCAGACCATGCGGATCTGGGACGCGGCCACCGGAAAGCAGGTTCACGTGCTCCTGGGCCATGAGGGAGAAATTGGCTTTGCGGCATGGTCTCCGGACGGTCGTCTGCTGGCCACAACCGCCCCCCCCGGCAGAGCCATTGGCAACAACGGCAAGAAGCTTGTCCGTGTTTGGGAGGCTGATTCCGGCACGCTCCAGCGTACTCTTGAGACGGAAGAGGTGGGAGTCTCGCATGTCGCCTGGTCGCCCGACGGCAACATGCTCGCTGCCACCGGAATTGGATCGCATACGGTGCTCTGGGACTTGGCCTCCGGCAAGATGTGCAAGTCAGACAAACTTGGATGGTTTTGTGGTTGGAAAGCTCGTGTTTGCTGGTCGGCCGATGGCAGCAGATTGCTTTGGAGAAGCGACCTCTGGCTGCACACAATTGACGTCACATCCGACATGGTCGAGAAATCAGCGGACTCGCTGAAGGACATTCCGGGCATGCCAGTCCCGGGCGTGTCCGGGCAATCGAGGTTCGAATGGTCTCCAGACGGAACGCTTGTGGCTGCGGTTATTGGGCGGTCGGATCAAGCGATTGCGGTCTTGGACGCTGCGTCAAACTCGCAGTTGCATGGCATCCGGACACTAATGACTATTCGCAAGTCGGTCTGGTCACCCGATGGAACTGCATTGGCGGGTGCGCGGGACATCATCACGGTGGGGGCGGATGCCGTGGTGTGGGGCAATGCGGCCAGGGAAGGCTTTGCCATGTTGAAGCAAGTTGGAAGTGACGGCCGCATCGCTATTGCATGGTCACCGGATGGCAATCGACTGGCAATCGGCGGCAAAGAACCGGAAATCCGGGACGTCGCGGGAGCCCAGATTGGGCGGAAAATCACGGAAATCGATTTCGCCCATGCCATCGCCTGGTCTCCCAACGGCAAGACGTTGGCGGTCAACAACTGGGACAAGCTTCTCTTCTGTGATGGTGCATCAGGTGAGTTGCTGCAAACCGTTGAACTGGGGCCGGAAGCGACAGGGGCTTACGAATTGGCGTGGTCGCCCGATGGAAAAACGCTCGCATCCTGTGCCAAGGAAAACCGAATTCGGCTTTGTGATGCCGAATCCAGCGAGGAACTTCAGAGTCTTTCATTGGAAGGATATACTGTGGGTATTCGGCTGATGTGGAATCACAACGGCACGAGAATTTCCGTCCTCACACACCCCGAGGGATTCCTTCTGACCTTTGACACCGAATCGGCCAAGCTGCTCTCTGTTTTCGAGCATGACAAAGGTTACGGCAAAGGTTACAACTACCCATGCGGGTTTTCCCGGGAGGGGGACACGATTGTGTTCATTTCTCCCGACCGGGAGTTGACCTACGCCGATTGCGTGTCCGGCCGGGTGCTGCGGAAAGTCAAGGTACCTTACTCCTACGGCACACTTTCCCCCGACGAAAAAGTACTCGCCTGCAGGGTGACAAACACCTTGTGCCTCGTCTCCACCGAAGACGGCCAACCTCTGGGAACGCTCGTCGCTCTGCGAGACGGGCAGGGGCTCAAGATCCGCCCCGACGGCCACTGGCGCGGCACGGCCTTGGCCGGGCAGTACCTCGTCTACGTCGTGCAAACCGACGAAGGGCAAGAGACGCTTTCCGCCGAGGAGTTTGAGGAGAAGTACGGCTGGAAGAACGATCCGGGGAAGGTTTCCATGACCGTGGAAAGTGGGAAACTGGAAGCGGAATAATCCGCGTTAGGGCAACGTGACCGGGAGTTGATCTTTCATGTGGCCTAGCCGCCGGTGGACTTCCCGATCGATCGAGAACGAGAGGTTCTTTACCGAACCGTCGCACATCGTCATCTGGAAGCCGCTGGTGTGCGCGCTGCCGAAACTGATCCGGTCGGTAAGCCCTTGCCGGTCGCTCTTCGGCGGGGCACTGTGATGGGTGACGCGGTGGTTGTCGTCCTGGTGGCCGCTGTACATGGCCCAATCGTCCGACGGGTCGCGCCCGGTAGCGTAATGGTCGGGGTTGTGATACTTCTCACCGACCATGTAGGTATTGCTTGTACCGTCCTTGACGTCGGCGATGGCAACCTCGCTGCGCTCGTAACAGACGCCCGTATACTGCGGGTGTGTTCCCCACGGCGCGCCTGGAGCATCGCCATCGGCCAACGTCGGCGCTTCCCAGGAGTAGGGTTCGCTCCAACTTGCGTCTCCGGCGCACGCCGCGTAATCGGTTCGCCCAACGACGCTCGTGTTGGCCGAGTTGCGGTGCGTGGGGAACATCGGGTAGGTGATGGCTCGCCGCCGCGACGGGCAATTCATAAACGATAGCGGCGTGGCGAGCACCTCGGCGGCCAACTCTCGTTTTCTGCTTTCCGATTCACCTTGCCCCAAGCTGTGAAGCGCCGTTTGCTCCATGTAGGGAAGCTGCTGAAAGACCCAGCCACCCGGCTGCCGGATCCCCGCGCCGCGATCGGGATCACCGACCCAAGTAGCGCCCCAGCCGCCGCCGGGAAAGAACCCGTGGGCATTCTCGTGGTTGTGCCAGGCCAGGCCCATCTGCTTCAGGTGATTGCTGCACTGCACGCGCCGGGCGGCTTCCCGAACCGACTGCACGGCTGGCAACAGCAACCCGATGAGAATACCAATGATGGCAATGACCACGAGCAGTTCCACCAGCGTGAACCCTGCCTTGGGTGAGAATCGCGGGCGTGACATGACAATCTCCGGTTCGAGGACGGGAAACAACCCCCTCAGCGTGGGGCCGCAACGGTTCCCGCGCCGGTCCGCCTCTTCCGCAATCCGCTCGCCGCTCTGTCCTGTGCCGGGCACGAGGGTCTTGAACGCTTCCTCTTCGACCTCCCGGACCGCGTCTACAGTATCGGCGATGAACCGCTTGCTGTCCACGCCGATGCGGCAGTTTCGCGGGGTGGAACCAAGAAAAGAAAACCGGGCGGTTTGGTGGACCGCCCGGTTTGATAGGTTGTCGATATTCGCACCCGAGGCGTTAGTCGAGGAACCCGACGAGTTCCTGGCTGCGGCTGGGTTGTTGGAGTTTGCGGACCGCCTTGGCTTCGATCTGGCGGATGCGCTCGCGGGTGACCTTGAAGATGTGGCCGACTTCTTCCAGCGTGTAGCTGTAGCCGTCGCCCAGGCCGTAGCGGAGCTTGATGATCTCGCGCTCGCGGTAGCTGAGCGTTTTGAGCACCTTGGTGATCCGGCCGCGGAGCATCTCGTGCGTGGCACCGATGGCCGGGCTCTCGGCCCCGCCGTCGGGCAACAGGTCGCCGAAGTGGCTATCCTCGCTATTGCCCACGGGACGATCCAGACTGATCGGATACCGGCTCATGGCCAGCACGCGACGCGTTTCGTCCATACAGGTTCCGGCGGCGTTGGCCGTTTCCTCGATCGTCGGCTCGCGACCCAGATCCTGGAGCAACTGCCGCGAGATGTTGCGCACCCGGGACATGGTCTCGACCATGTGGACGGGGATGCGGATCGTGCGGCTCTGATCGGCCACCGCTCGGGTAATCGCCTGGCGAATCCACCAGGTGGCATAGGTACAGAACTTGAACCCGCGGCGATACTCGAACTTGTCGACCGCCCGCATCAAACCGGCGTTGCCTTCCTGGATCAGATCGAGAAAGCTCAAGCCCCGGTTGCGATACTTCTTGGCGATCGAGACGACCAGCCGCAAGTTGCCTTCCGAGAGGCCCCGCTTGGCCTTTTGGTAGCGACTGTAGACGGCGTGTAGCAGCCGAACCCGATTTCGCAAGCTGGTGGGTGTCTCCTGACAAGCGCGGAGAATGCTGCGGAACTCCATCACCCAAGGTTCGCGTTCCTTGGCCGAGAGGCGTGCCTTTCGATGGGCGTCGATACGCGATTTCAGTTCGTCCACCCGCCGGCTGAACTCGGTCAGGGTGGTGATCATCGGCTCGATTCGCTGGGTTCGCAGTCCCAGCTCTTCGATTAACTGGACGGCACGCCGCCGCCGCTGGCCGAGGCGCCGCCACGCCGCGCGGCGCAATGCCATGCGGTACGATTTGCCCGTGGCAATGCAGTAGTCGCGTCGATTCCGCTTCAAGAGAACGGCCAGGGTACGCAGATTGTGGGGAAGCCGTCCCAGAATCTGCTCTTTTTCCAGCCGATCGGTTACCGAGACCTGGACCGTGCGGTCGAAGGGCAACTCGCCCTGATGAACGCGCTGCAACACCTTGAACGCCGTCTGTACGACATAATCGCACTCCAGCGCCTTGGCGCGGAACCGTGCCCGCGTACCCTCGATCCGCTTGGCCAGCGCGATCTCTTCTTGTCGCGTCAGCAGTGGGATCTCGCCCATCTGGGTAAGGTACATTCGGACCGGATCATCCGACCAGGATTCGACTTCCTCGATTTCCGGAAGCTCGTCGGCCGCCAGGTCGACGTCGGATTCGCATTCAGCCCCGGACACTGCCGAAACGGCGCTGCCTTCCAGACCGTCGGCATCTTCCTTCTTCTCCAACTCCACCGAGTCTTCCGACTCCGATGGTACATCGTCGTCTAAGCGATCTAACAGTGCGTCGTACAATTGAAAACTCCCAAGGCAAACTCAAAGGACAAATCAAAGCATCGAGTTCACGCCAACGTTGTCTCCGTCAGCAGCCGATACGGACCACGCAATTCTACCACCGATTTTCGGCAGGTTCTCATTTCCCGATCATTTGGAAAGAGATTCCATTTGGGGAGAGAATAACCCTCGACCCCAATGTCCGTAAACCTCCTGGATTCCCCATCCGGCGAGCCGAAACCCTTAACACGCATCCGGCGATGAACTCGATCTCTCCGGGAAGAAAACCCAGCGCGGCATCATTGCGGAAACAGGCCTAACAATCCGTTCGGCAGCTACTGGATAACAAGATTCCCCTGCGGTCCGGCGGAATGGCGGGTGGACTTACGTTCTCACCCACGGGCCTGTCGGTGTTGCAGGTAGGAGGCAAGGGAATAGCCATTCAATTGTACACGCTGAACCGCGCCCGTCTAGTACTTAAAATCCTGGTTTCTCACGCAAAAAAACACCTTATGTTAAAATGGAAACTCTACGCAATATAGCGATCCTAACTGACCCCACCCATGACGAATACCTGCCACTCGTCACCGGGGTGACACGCACCGCCCCAAAGCGGTTCGCCCAATGCGCGCACTTCGACTAGAATGGTAGAGAGCTGCCCCAAGACAACCGGGCCAACACATCCGGAACAGAAGAATCCTGCCATGAAACAGAAGTACTTGTTGCCCTGCTCCTGCGGACGGACCGTCCCGGTCGACGTCGGTCAGGCCGGCCAGATGGTTACCTGCTCGTGTGGCGCCTCGATCGAAGTGCCCACCATGCTGCAAGTGCGGAAGCTACGGCGTGTACCCGTCGAATCGACCGGGCAAAAACCGCGTTCTCGCTGGGGCCTGCGTCAGCGGTTCATCTCGATCGGCGGGCTGTTGATCGCCGGCAGTATCGTTTGGGTATGCCTGCTTTGGCACAACTGGCCCCAGCCGCGAAGCGCGTCGCTGGACGTCGATGTCCTGGCCTCGGAGTACGACGAGGCGCCCGCCGCGGAAGTCTGGCGACATTGGCGCAGGGTAAGCCAGCCCCTGCCCGAGCAACTCGACGAGGCGTATTTCACCGCCCGTCGTGCCCAGTGGCGGTGGGTCGGCCTGGCGAGCATTGTGGGGGTCATCGGGATCGGGCTGATCGTCTCCAGCTTCTGGATCCTCAAGCCGGCGGCCGGAAAACGACGCATCTCCGCGCAAAATGATTGACAGACAAAAACCCCCCGATCATACTATCTTTGGGGCGTCTTATCCCTGAGAACGTCTTTTGAAATTCGTACGATGGGGTTCCCAGCCCGTCGATTCATCTCGGGCACGTTGGAATTCGACGGGCTGGGAAGCCCATCGTACAAGGTCGATCGACACGCATTATCCGGGCAATAATGACACCCAACGCAGTCTATTACTTAGGGGATTGACATGAATTCCCGCGACAGCCAGAATCGAGATTAGGTAGGCCGCGTTACCCCCCGCAATAGCGAGCCACCCTTCGGCCGAAAAATTGCCCCGGGGGCACGGTAACCAGCGACAGGGCAACCCGCAAGGAATCGTAGGATGAGCACTCGATCCACCGGTCGCCGGAAACGTCCGCGAAAACCTCACGGCCCCGCGCGCACCCGCAGGCTCCAACTGGAATCCCTCGAGCAGCGGGCGATGCTGGACGGAACGCCCCTGGTCGAGATTGAACTACAGCTTGCCGCCGTCACCAGCCCGTCGGCCGGCGACATCGCCGCGCTGCCCCCGGAGTCGGTCGCGGCGGTCCACTATGGGGACGCGTACTACGTCGAGGCCTGGCTGCACGGCACCGACGCCGAGGGCAGCGGGATCATCGGCGGGCGGCTCGACCTGCTCTACGAGACAGATCTGGCCGATGTGGTGAGCGTGGACCAAGGCGGCGTGTATACGGAGTTGGACCTCAGCACGATCGACGACCCGCACGGCCGGGTCGACAATCTGGGCGGCGGAACGTTTACCGACGGTCAGGGCGTCGACGATTGGGTGCGGCTGGGATACGTGGAAGTCACCGCGACCGACGCCGGTCACAATACGTTCTCGCTGCAAAGCGGCAGCCTGCAACTCGCCCACGCGCTGGGCGAGGGCAACGTCGATTGGCAAGCGGTCGACCTGACCGACGCAGTGACCGTGGTCCACGACGGGCTGGTGGACCTCGACATGTCGGTCGTCGTCCAGCCCACGATGACCGAGGCCAACGGCGAGGTCGACACCCTGCCCGCCGGCGACGCGTATGTCCACGAGTGGCAACCGTATTGGGTCGAAATTTGGCTGAGCACGCGGGCGCTGACCACCGACGGCATCGTTGGCGGGGTGATCGACGTCCATTACGATACGGCGCTGGCCACGGCCACGCAGATCGAGTACGGCCCGGCGTTTACCGGCAATCAGACCGGAACGATCGACGACGGGGCCGGGCTGATCGACGATCTGGGTGCCACCACGGCGCTTCTGGACGCCGGCGACGACCGGCCCGTGTTGTTTGCCCGGGTGCAATTCGAGCCGACGGCGGGGGATCAGGCGGCGGTCGACGAGGCGGGGCACTCGATCGGGCCGTACGACCTGGGGCTGAGCGCTTCGGACATGGCCATCGGGCTGACGCGGGTCGGCGCGGCGACCACGGTGCCGAGCGATCCGCCGGCCACGCCGCTTTGGGCCGTGGTCTACGACATCGACGACAACGACCAGATCGATTTCGGCGATTTCAGCTACTTCGCCGGGGCGTTCAACTTGCCGGTGGACCCGGCCGAGCCGCCCTGGACCTGGTGGGCCGACTTCGACAAGACGGCGGCGGAGTTTGTCGACTTCGGCGATTTCGCCTTCTTCGCCCAGAACTTCGGCAAGGCCAAGGGTGACGGCCAAGCGATCGTCGTTCCGGCCAACTATCCCGTGGCCTGGACGGATCTCGTGGCCCCACAAGATCCGCCGCCGCCGGCCGGCGATGAGACGCCGGAGGCTTTCGACGACCAGTATACGGTGATTGAAGACCAGCTCTTGGCGGTCGGAGCCGGCGACGGGGTAATGGCCAACGACACGGGTGAGTTACCGCTGATCGCCCACCTGGTCACGGATCCGTCGCACGGGACGGTCACGCTCAGCGACGACGGGAGTTTCAGCTACGATTCCGCCCAGAATTTCCACGGCGTCGATACCTTCACCTACAAGGCGAGCACGCCGGACCTGACCGAGACGGTCGTCACTGGATTGAATAACGCGATCAGCGTTGTGATTGATGAGACGGCGGGGAAGCTCTATTTCACCGAAAGCGACTATATCCGCGTGTCGAATCTGGACGGCTCGGATGTGCAGGACGTGTTTGCGGACGGTCATATCTCATACAGAGAATACAGAGGATTGGCCCTCGATCTGGTCAACGGAAAGATCTACTGGCTCGAGAAGAACCGCTCTGACACCGACACGATTCGCCGGGCGAATCTCGATGGGACGGGTGTCGAAGATCTTGTAACCGGTCTTGACGTTCGATCGAATCTCAGCTTGGCTCTCGACGTGGACGGCGGCAAGATGTACTGGGCGTACGGTCGAGGCGCTGATTACTATCGCGCTAACCTGGACGGCTCGGAAATAGAGGGCGTGAGCGTCACCGGCATGAGTGCGGTGGGTATTGCGCTCGATCTCACTGCTCGTAAGGTCTACTTGCTGTCCTCATCGTATCCGTACCGCATTGTCCGCGCTGACCTTGATGGAACGAATCCGGAGTCTCTTGTAACCCTTCCCGGCGAGCCAACCAGCATCGTCCTCGATCCGGCCGACGATCGCATGTACTGGACCACTTTACCTTCTACCTCTGCTTATCTGTCGATCTGGCGAGCCCGACTCGATGGCCAGGGTGTGGAGGAGGTCGAACGCGTGCTGGCGCCTTCCCTCCCCTTGGCCGCTCTCGCTCTGGATTTCGTTTCCCGGAAAGTGTATCTGACTAACGATTTCACAATCCTGAAGACGAATATGGACCCTCCGACCGATTCCAACATCGCCACCGTTTCGATCACCGTCAACGCAGTCAACGACGCGCCGGTGGCCGGCGACGACGTGTATCAAGTAAACCAGGACAACCGGCTGGTCGTGGCGGCGGTGGTCGGCGTGTTGGACAACGATACGGACATCGAGGGCGATCCGCTTACCGCCGTGGTCGATACTTTGCCCACCCACGGCATCCTGGATCTGGCCGACGACGGGTCGTTTGTTTACACACCCGACGCCGGATATACCGGCCCGGACAGCTTCACCTACCATGCCGCCGATGGCACCGACGACAGTAACGTGGCCACGGTCGATCTTACGGTCAACGAGTTGCTCATCGACGTGGCCCTGACCGCGGTGGCCGCGCCCACGGCAAGCGACACGGCCGCCGCCCTGCCCGGTTCGATCGACACGGTCGACGCCGGCGACGTTTATTACGTCGCGGTTTGGGTCCAGGACAAGGGCGATCCGGGCGTGGGCGTGTTGGCCGGCCGGATCGACGTCGGCTACACCACCGCATTGGCCGACGCCACGGATCTCGATCACGGCGGGATCTTCACGGCGCTCACTTCCGGAACGATCGACGAACCGGCCGGATTGATCGACAACTTCGGCGGCGGTAGTTTTGCCCCCGCACAGGGGATTGAGCCCAACTGGGTCCGCATGGGATACGTCCGCCTGGTCGCCGAAGAGCCGGGCGAGGCGCGTTTCCAGTTGGCCCAGGGCGACTTGCAGTTCAGCCGCTTCGACGGGCAGGGGAATATCGATTGGAGTCTGGTCGACACGTCCGACCTGCTGCTGGTCGATCACCGGCCCGCCTCGGTCATCGAGATGACCACCGTCGAGGTGCCCACCACGACCGAAGCCAACGGCGAGGTCGACACCTTACCGCAGAGTCTGGCGAGCATCGACGAGTGGGATGACTGCTGGGTCGAACTCTGGGTCCACACGCCGTCGCACATTGCCGAGGGAATCGAATCGGCGGTGACCGACCTGGTCTACGATACCAACTACTACACGGCCGAGGAGATCGAGTACGGCCCGGCGTTTTCCGACTCGCGGACGGGCACAATCGACGATGCGACCGGCTTGGTCGACGGGCTCGGCGCGGCGACTGCGGCGACCGACGTGGGCGATGACCGGCCGGCCCTGCTGGCCCGCGTACACTTCCGGCCCACGGCCGCCGATCAGGTGCCCGTCGACGAGGCGACCCCGTTTAGCGGACCGTACGACTTGGGGTTGGGGCTGGTGGAGGTGGCCATCGTGTTGGACGGCGGTACGCCTTCGATCGATCAGATCGTTCCCGTTCCACAAACGCAGTTGTTTGCCAACCCCTACGACGTGAATGACGACGACGTGGTCGACGAGACCGACTTCGCCGTCTTTGAAGCGGCGTTCGACCACAGCGTCGGCACGGCCGAGCCGCCTTACGTCGCTTGGGCCGATTTCGACGGCTCGGGTCTGGTCGACTTCAACGACTTCGGTCTGTTTGCCACACGTTACCACCAGAGCAAGTCGGCGATGGGCCTCTTGTCGCTGCCCGACGACGGGCCGTACCATGCGCCCGCCGGGTCGTCCGTCGTGCAACCGGCCGATTCCGCCGATCCGCCACAGACGTATTACGCACCCGCGGGGTTCACCGTCTCTGGCGATCAGACGGTCGCGGTCCGTGTGGCGATGGTTGCCCTGGCCGATGCGAGTTCCGCCGACACCGCCGCCGAACTGCCCACGTCGTTGGCCGACGTGAGTGTGGGCGAGAACTTCGTGTTGGAAGTGTGGGTGCAGGATGACTCGGGCAGCGCCAGCGGCGTCACCGGCGGCCACGTCGACATCGCCTACTCGACCGGCCAAATCGATCCGGCCGGCGCGCTGGACAACGGGGATATATACACCTTATTCACCAGCGGCACGTTGAACGACGCCACGGGATTGATCGACGATCTCGGCGGGGCCACGCTGGACGGGGGCGTCGCCGCGGCGCCCGGCTGGGCTCGGCTGGGCTACGTCGAAATGGCAGTGAGCGATCCCGGACCGGTCGCCTTCGAGTTGAGTCCCGGGGCGTTCTCGTTCGGCTTGTTCGACGCGGGGAACGTCGCCTGGGACGAAGTCGCCTTTGAGAATCTGACGTTGAACCTCGGTCAGACGGCGGACGACGACGCCTACGCGTGCTGTCGCAACGTGACGCTCGGCGTGCCGCAGGCCGAGGGTGTACTGGCCAACGACGAGAATCCCGACCTCAACCTGCTGCAGGCCGTGCTGGTCGACGACGTCGACCACGGCACGCTTGCCCTGCAAGCCGACGGCTCATTCACCTACACGCCGGACGCCGATTTCGTCGGCACCGATGCGTTTTCCTACGCGGTGAGCAACGGCGATTCCCAGTCCAGTGCCGCGGTAGTTGAGATCAGCGTTCTCCTGATCGACGTCGAGATCATCGACAACGGCGACCCGGGCTTCTGGACCTCCGAGGAACTTCCCGGCGACCCGCCCCATTGGAACGATCTGCCTGGCGCGGGGTTCGACGGCGATTCTCAGTATAGCTGGACCGATTTGGAATTGACGTGGGCGAGCTGGACGTTCGAGGGGATCGAGGCGGGGGATTATTGGGTCTCGGTCACCTGGCCGGGACTCACCAACGGTGCGGTCGACGCTCCCTTCGAGGTTTACGACGGCCCGACGTGGATCGATACGGTGCTGGTGGATCAGTCGCAGTCGCCGGGCGAGTTTCCCGATGAGGGGAGTTGGTGGGATGATCTGGGCCTGTTCACGATTACCGGCAACACGCTCACCGTGGCCCTGTACAACGATGCCGGTCCAGACGCGGTGGTGGCCGACGCGGTGCGGATCGAACGAGTCGCCGACCCGATCCCGTTCGATCCCAGCCCGATGGAACAGGAGATGCTCGAGCACGTCAACCGGATGCGGATCAACCCGGCGGGCGAACTGGACGTGTTCTTCTCCGACCTCGACACGCTCACTTCGTACGACCAGGACGTGACCGACGCGATCGAGCAGTTCAACGATCCGTCGAGCGCGGAACTCCAGTCCGACTGGGCGGCGCTGGTGGCCGCTCCGCCGCTGGCCTGGAGTGCCTCGCTGCAAGCGGCCGCGCTGGGACACAACCTGCAGATGATCGCCGAGGACGATCAGCAACACAATCTGCCCGGCGAACTGGAACTGGGCGACCGGGTGACCGAAGCCGGCTACACGCTCTGGTCCAATCTGGGCGAGAATATCTACGCCTACGCCGAGTCGATGTTCCACGGCCACGCCGGGTTCGCCGTCGACTGGGATGTACCCGATCGGGGCCATCGCACCAACCTCATGAACCCCGGCTACCGGGAAGCGGGGATCAGCGTGACGCCCGAGGGCGATTCCGGCACCGAAGTCGGCCCGTTGGTCGTGACCGAGGATTTCGGCAACCGCTACCGGTTCGGCAATCCGTTTGTCTTGGGCGTCGTCTACGAGGACGTCAACGGCAACGGCCGGTACGACGCCGGTGAAGGGTACGGCGGCGTCGACGTCGAACTAGCCGGACCCGGCGGAACCTTCACCACGACGACGATGACCGCCGGCGGCTATCAACTTCAAGTGCCCGCGGGAACCTACACGATGACGGTTTCCGGCGGCGACGTCTCCTACCCGCTTTCCCCGGCCGGCATCGTTGTCGACACCGACAACGTCAAGGTCGATTTCATCGACCCGCCGGAGGTCGTGTTGCTCGACGCCAGCGCCGGCTTCCTCGAACTCTCCGGCCAGGATCCGTCGACCGGCGATCTCTGGTATCGCTTCGAGACAACGCGAGCCGGGCTGCTCACGCTCGACGCCGTTTCAGCCGGCTCGGGCCAGAGTGTTGCACTAACCCTCTATGACCAGAGCCATCAGAATCCGCCCTTGGCGGAATCCGATCTGGTCGACGGCAGGCAACGAATCGACCGGATCGTTGCCGGCCCCGGCGAGGTCTACTACGCAAGACTCAGCGGAACAAGCTCCGACGTGACCTTCCGGCTCGCCAACCTCGTCCATCAGGCCGGCGACACGCTGACCGTGTTCGGTACCGACGACGTCGATGCCTTCGAACTGGACACGGCCACCAGCCCGCGGATGAGGATCAACGGCATCGGTTACGAGTTCACCGGCGCCGAGGCAGCGGTGATCCACTTCGACGGGGCCGGTGGCGACGATACGGCCGCGCTGGCCGGTTCGACCGCGGTGGAAACGGCCCGGTTGAGACCCGGCTGGGGTACGCTTTCCCGTCCGGGTCTGGATGTCAGCCTTGCCAACACGCCTTACATCGCCGTCGACGGCGGCGATGGCAACGACGTGGCCTTCTTGTACGATTCGCCCGGCGACGACACGCTGGTGGTCGACGACACGCACGGTACGTTGACCGGCGGCTTGCCCGACGATCCCTTTGGGCTAACCGTCAATAGCTTCCGCTACGTCCACGGCTATTCCACCGCCGGCGGCACGGATACGGCCGAACTCCACGGGACGGCCGGCCGGGAGACCGTGGTAACTCGGTCGACCGATGCCAAGATCATCGGTGCCGGACACTTCGGCCGGGCTTGGTACTTCGGCGAAGTGACCGCCGACGGCGGCGACGGCATTGACGTGGCCTTCCTACACGATTCGCCCGGCGACGATACGCTCGTGGTCAACGACACGTACAGTACGTTGACCGGCGGGTTGCCGGGTAAAACGTTTGCGGTTCGGGTCGACAACTTCCGTTACGTCCACGGCTATTCCACCGCCGGCGGCACGGACACGGCCAATCTCCATGGGACGACCGGCAGGGAGACCGTGGTGGCCCGACCGACCAATGCCAAGATCATCGGTTCCGAACACTTC